>NZ_CVTS01000020.1:0-156925 GCF_900004755.1 Pseudomonas sp. 25 R 14
AACTGAAGCAACCTGCTGCCGAAAACTGCGTAACTCATTGTTTACCAAGGAGTTTTCCGTTTCGACTGCGCCGGAAGTGGGGCGAATTATAGACTTCCAGAATCTGCCGTCAACCCCTTATTTTGCTTTTCTATCAATTACTTAGAATCGATTAAAAAACACCCAGCCTTTCATATGCCAGCCCGCCAAAACCCTCTATATAGAAGAAGCACCTCAAATGACGCCTGCCTCTTTCAAAGCAGCCACATTGGTCGCACTCAATCCCAGCACCTGTCGGAGCACCTGATCCGTATGCTCGCCTAATAGAGGAGGCGCACTGCGATACTCCACCGGTGTCTTGGACAATCGTATGGGGCTCCCCACCTGAGGCACCTTGCCTGCCAGCGGGTGAGGCAACTCTATAGCCAGCCCACGCGCCTGCACCTGAGGATCGGCAAACACCTGCGCCAAATCATTGATCGGCCCACAGGGCACACCGACCTGCTCAAGCTGGGCCACCCACTCGGCAGTGGTCTTGAAGACCGTTGCCTGGCGAATCAATGGAATAAGCACCGCCCGGTTGGCCACCCGTAACTTATTGGTGGAAAACCGCGAGTCATCAGCCCACTGCGGCTGCCCAGCGACTTGGGCAAACTTGCGAAACTGGCTGTCATTGCCCACGGTGAGGATGAAGTCGCCATCAGCCGTGGGGAAATCCTGATACGGCACGATATTCGGATGCGCATTACCCAACCGCTTGGGAGATACCCCAGTCGTCAGGTAATTCATCGCCTGATTGGCCAGGCAGGCAACCTGCACGTCCAGCAACGCCATATCGATGTGCTGGCCACCACCGTCATGGTCGCGGTGCGCCATAGCCGCCAGAATCGCCACCGTAGAGTAAAGCCCGGTCAGAATATCGGTGAGCGCCACACCCACCTTGACCGGACCTTCCCCCTCATCACCCTCGGGCCGCCCCGTCAGGCTCATCAACCCGCCCAATCCCTGGATCATGAAGTCGTAGCCCGCTCGCGCCGCATAAGGCCCCGTCTGGCCAAACCCGGTGATAGAGCAATAAATCAGCTCAGGGTTGAGCTCCTTGAGCGACTCATAGTCCAGGCCATATGCCGCCAAGCCGCCCACCTTGAAATTCTCGATCAAGATATCCGACTTCGCCGCCAGGTCCCGGACCAGCTTCTGCCCCTCCGGCCGGGTGAAGTCGATCGTCACCGACTCCTTATTACGATTGGCCGATAAGTAGTAGGACGCTTCGCTGGTGTTCTCACCATACGCATCCTTCAGGAAGGGCGGCCCCCAGGCGCGAGTATCGTCACCACTGCCGGGCCGCTCGACCTTGATCACCTCAGCGCCAAGGTCGGCAAGAATCTGCCCGGCCCAAGGCCCCGCCAGCACCCGTGACAAATCCAGTACCCGCAGATGCGATAGCGCGCCCATGGTCACACTCCTATTAATAGAACGCCTGGATACCGGTCTGGGCGCGCCCGAGGATGAGCGCATGAACGTCATGCGTGCCTTCGTAGGTATTCACCACTTCCAGGTTGACCAGGTGCCGGGCGATTCCGAACTCATCGGAGATGCCGTTGCCACCGAGCATGTCGCGAGCCATGCGGGCAATATCCAGGGACTTGCCGCAGGAATTGCGCTTCATGATCGAGGTGATCTCGACCGCCGCCGTGCCTTCATCTTTCATGCGCCCCAGACGCAAGCAACCTTGCAGGGCGAGGGTGATCTCGGTCTGCATATCGGCCAACTTTTTCTGGATAAGTTGGGTAGCCGCCAATGGGCGCCCGAACTGCTGGCGATCAAGGGTGTACTGGCGCGCGGTGTGCCAGCAGAACTCCGCCGCCCCCAAAGCGCCCCAAGAGATGCCGTAGCGCGCTGAGTTCAAGCAAGTGAACGGACCTTTCAAGCCGCGCACATCCGGGAAGATGTTCTCTTCGGGAACAAACACGTTATCCATGACGATTTCGCCGGTAATCGAAGCTCGCAGGCCGACCTTGCCGTGAATCGCCGGCGCACTCAGCCCCTTCCAACCTTTCTCCAGGACAAAACCACGAATGTCGCCGGCGTCGTCCTTGCCCCAGACCACAAACACATCGGCAATCGGGCTGTTGGTGATCCACATCTTGCTGCCGGTCAGGCTGTAGCCACCATCCACCTTGCGCGCACGGGTAATCATCGCGCCCGGGTCCGAACCGTGGTTGGGCTCGGTCAAGCCGAAGCAACCAATCCACTCACCCGAGGCCAACTTGGGCAAATACTTCTGTTTTTGCGCTTCAGTACCAAATTCATTGATGGGCACCATCACCAGGGAGGACTGCACGCTCATCATCGAACGATAGCCGGAGTCGACGCGCTCCACTTCACGGGCAATCAAGCCGTAGCTGACGTAATTCAAGCCACTGCCGCCGTACTGCTCGGGAATCATCGCACCCAGCAGGCCGGTCTCGCCCATCTCACGAAAAATCGCGGGGTCGGTCTTTTCATGGCGGAAGGCTTCAAGCACACGTGGTGCCAGCTTGTCCTGGGCAAATTGCTCAGCACTGTCGCGCACCATGCGCTCTTCTTCGGTGAGCTGTTGATCCAGCAGCAGGGGATCGATCCAGTTGAAGCTTGCCTTACCGCCCATGAGTGAGCCCTCGCGAAGTAAATCAAAAGTCGTGCATGGAGCCTAGGCCGAGCAGGCGAGGAGGGCAAACGAGGTTTTTGCATAGGCTTGTGCTAATTTCTCACTCCGTAACGATTGAGAAGGGCAAAACTGCCTTTTATTTGTGAGGGTACGGTACATGCGCAGGAAAATCCCCAGCACCACAGCCCTCGTCAGTTTTGAAGCGGCTGCCCGCCACGAGAGCTTTACCAAGGCTGCGCACGAGCTTTCCATCACTCAGGGCGCGATATGCCGGCAGATCGCCGGCCTTGAGGAGTTTTTGAGTGTCGAACTGTTTCGTCGCTCACGACGTGGGGTAAAGCTCACGGAAGCGGGGCTTTCCTACAGTCGGCGGGTGGCCATGCAACTGGACGCCGTGGAGCGCGACACCCTGTCGGTGATGGGCCAGCAAGGCGCCAATGTGATCGAACTGGCGGTGGTGCCCACGTTCGGCACCCAGTGGCTGATCCCGCGCCTCAAGGACTTCCAGCAGCAACACCCTGAAGTCACAGTCAACCTGACTAACCGTACCCGTCCATTCCTGTTCGCCGACACGGACTTCGACGCCGCGATCTATTTCGGCGATGCCGACTGGTCCGGCACCGAATCCCACCGCCTGATGGGCGAAAACCCGGTCCCCGTATGCAGCCCACGCTTGCTGGAAAACCGCTCGTACTTCAGCGCAGAGGAGATCGCCGAACTGGCGCTGCTGCAGCAAACCACTCGCCCCTATGCCTGGCGCCAGTGGTTCAACGCCCAGCAGTTGAACATCCCTCGGGACATGACAGGCCCACGCTACGAGCTATTCTCCATGCTGTCCCAGGCAGCCATGCATGACATGGGGATTGCGCTGATCCCGCCTTTCCTTATTCAACGGGAGCTGAGCGAGAAACAGTTGGTGATTGCCAACCCACAGGCGCTGACCAGCACCAAGGCTTATTACCTGATGATTCCGGAGAAAAAGGTAGAGTCTGCGTCATTACACGCCTTTCGAGACTGGCTGATTGACCAGGCGCAGCGCTACAGCCACCAGTTTTAAACGCTTTCGCACTTTGTTGACCTTGTAGTCAAATAATTATCAGCCCTACAGATATAAGTATATGTCGCCTTTTGACAGACTGTACCGATGGCATCTTAAACCGCCTGCAAGCCAATGACTGTCAGCTCTTCAGCGGTTATTCAGCACCCATGACCCACTATTCATGTTGGCGATTGCAAAAATCGACTTTTCCCGCCACAACCCTTTAAACACTTGTATTTAAAGAGGTTATTCCGGCACATTGCGACAATCAGTCACAGGGTGACTTGTAGTTAATTTTTCGTCACCCGTCATAATCCCTTGAAGGCCGTAAAGTTCGCCTGCAAAATGCCGCGCCCTGCTGTCATTTCAGCGGGGTCGTGCTGATCGGCCGCCCCAGTTGTGCCACTCGCGGTGCACTGGCCTTTTTACAAAAATCAAAAGCAAAAAGATCATGCAGGAGATTTGACGTGCACATTGGTGTTCCTCTCGAAACCCAGACCGGTGAAACGCGGGTTGCTGCAACCCCGGAAACCATCAAGAAGCTGATCGGCCAGGGCCATAAGGTCACTGTACAAAGCGGTGCAGGCATCAAAGCCAGTGTCGTGGACAGTGCCTATGAAACGGCAGGCGCAACCATTGGCAGTGCCAGCGACGCGTTTGGCGCCGAGCTGATTCTCAAGGTGGTCGCCCCCAGCGACAGCGAACTGACGCTGATTAAAAGCGGCACCGTGTTGGTGGGCATGCTCAATCCGTTCAGCAACGAAACCATCACCCAACTGGCCGAACATGGCATCACCGCCTTCGCCCTGGAGGCCGCCCCGCGTACCTCCCGTGCGCAGAGCCTGGATGTGCTGTCGTCCCAGGCCAACATTGCCGGCTACAAGGCCGTGTTGCTGGCGGCTCATCACTACCCGCGCTTCATGCCCATGCTGATGACCGCCGCCGGTACGGTAAAAGCCGCTCGCGTGCTGATCCTCGGCGCCGGCGTGGCTGGCCTGCAGGCTATCGCTACAGCGAAACGCCTGGGTGCCGTCATCGAAGCGTCCGACGTACGACCGGCCGTGAAGGAGCAGATCGAGTCCCTCGGCGCCAAGTTCGTCGACGTGCCCTACGAGACCGATGAAGAGCGCGAATGCGCTGTTGGCGTCGGCGGCTACGCACGCCCCATGCCCACCAGCTGGATGCAGCGCCAGGCCCTGGCCGTGCATGAGCGCGCCAAGCAAGCCGATATCGTCATCACCACCGCCCTGATTCCGGGTCGCAAGGCCCCGACTTTGCTGAGCGCCGAAACCGTCGCCCAGATGAAGCCAGGCTCTGTGGTGATCGACCTGGCCGCCGCCCAAGGTGGCAACTGCCCGCTGACCGTCGCCGACCAGGTGGTGGTGGAAAACGGCGTGACCATTTGCGGCCCGACCAACCTTGCCGGTGCCGTCGCTGCCGATGCGTCGGCCCTGTATGCGCGCAACCTGCTGGACTTCCTGAAGCTGGTCTTCACCAAGGAAGGGCAGTTTGAAATCAACCTCGAAGACGACATTGTCGCCGCGTGCCTGATGTGCCGCGACGGCCAAGTCATCCGCAAAAACGCCTAAGCAGGGATTCAGACGATGGAAGAGCTTATCTCCCCCGGTATCTACAACCTGATCATCTTCGTGCTGGCGATTTATGTCGGTTATCACGTGGTCTGGAACGTCACCCCCGCGCTGCACACGCCACTGATGGCGGTGACCAACGCAATCTCGGCGATCGTGATCGTTGGCGCCATGCTTGCGGCCGCGCTCACCGTCACGCCGCTGGGCAAGACCATGGGCACCCTGGCCGTGGCTCTGGCAGCGGTAAACGTGTTCGGCGGCTTCCTGGTTACCCGTAGGATGCTTGAGATGTTCAAGAAGAAAGCGCCCAAGGCTAAAGAAGAGGTGCAAAAGTCATGAGCATGAATCTGGTAACGACGCTCTACCTGATCGCGTCGATCTGTTTCATCCAGGCCCTCAAAGGCCTGTCGCACCCGACCACGTCACGCCGCGGCAACCTGTTCGGCATGCTCGGCATGGCCCTGGCAGTGCTCACCACCGTTGGCCTCATCTATAAGCTCGGTGCAGAACTTGCCACTGCCGGCATCGGCTACGTGATTGTCGGCCTGCTGATCGGCGGCACCGCCGGTTCGATCATGGCCAAGCGCGTAGAAATGACCAAGATGCCTGAACTGGTCGCCTTCATGCACAGCATGATCGGCCTGGCCGCGGTGTTCATTGCCATTGCCGCAGTGGTCGAGCCGCAATCGCTGGGCATCGTCAAGCAACTGGGCGATGCGATTCCTGCGGGCAACCGTCTGGAACTGTTCCTCGGTGCTGCCATCGGTGCCATTACCTTTTCCGGTTCGGTCATCGCCTTCGGCAAGCTGTCGGGCAAGTACAAGTTCCGCCTGTTCCAGGGCGCACCGGTACAGTTCGGCGGCCAGCACAAGCTCAACCTGGTGCTGGGCCTGGCCACGCTGGGCCTGGGCCTGGTGTTCATGTTCACCGGCAACCTCAGCGCCTTCGCCGTGATGCTGGCCCTGGCCTTTGTGCTGGGTGTGCTGATCATCATCCCGATTGGCGGCGCCGACATGCCGGTAGTCGTGTCGATGCTCAACAGCTACTCCGGCTGGGCTGCGGCAGGTATCGGCTTCTCGCTGAACAACTCGATGCTGATCATCGCCGGCTCCCTGGTCGGTTCGAGCGGCGCGATCCTCTCGTACATCATGTGCAAGGCGATGAACCGCTCCTTCTTCAACGTACTGCTCGGCGGTTTCGGCAACGCGCCGGATGCGGCAGGGCCAGCGGGCTCGAAAGAAGCGCGCCCGGTGAAGTCCGGTTCAGCCGACGACGCCACCTTCCTGCTGACCAACGCCGACACCGTGATCATCGTGCCGGGCTATGGCCTGGCGGTAGCACGGGCGCAGCATGCACTTAAAGAGCTGACCGAGAAGCTGACCCATCGCGGTGTCACCGTGAAGTATGCGATCCACCCGGTCGCCGGTCGTATGCCTGGCCACATGAACGTACTGCTGGCCGAGGCCGAAGTGCCTTACGACCAGGTGTTCGAGATGGAAGACATCAACTCCGAGTTCGGCCAGGCCGACGTGGTGCTGGTGCTCGGCGCCAACGACGTGGTCAACCCGGCCGCCAAGAACGATCCGAAATCGCCGATCGCTGGCATGCCGATTCTCGAAGCCTTCAAGGCCAAGACGATCATCGTCAACAAGCGCTCGATGGCCAGCGGTTACGCCGGCCTGGATAACGAGTTGTTCTACCTGGACAAGACCATGATGGTCTTCGGCGATGCCAAGAAGGTCATCGAAGACATGGTCAAGGCCGTCGAATAAACACTGCTCCAGCGCAATACCCGAAACCCCGGCCTCCCGTAGGCTGGGGTTTTTTATTAACGGGAAAAACCCGACCAAAGGCTCTAAATCGCGACCTGGCATTCGACCATGGTAGCGGGACGAACGCCTTTGAAATCACTAGACTGCCCACCTTGCCTCCGTTGCCCGAGATAACAATCCATGTACCGTGATCGTATCCGCTTGCCTTCGCTGTTGAACAAGGTCATGAGCGCCGCTGATGCTGCCGCCCTGATCGAGGACGGCATGACCGTCGGCATGAGCGGCTTTACCCGCGCCGGTGAAGCCAAGGCTGTGCCCCACGCCCTGGCCGAACGTGCCAAGACCTCGCCCCTGAAAATCACCTTGATGACCGGCGCCAGCCTGGGCAACGACCTGGACAAGCAACTGACCGAAGCCGGCGTGTTGTCGCGCCGCATGCCATTCCAGGTCGATAGCACCCTGCGCAAGGCCATCAACGCCGGCGAAGTGATGTTTATCGACCAACACCTGTCGGAAACCGTCGAACAGCTGCGCAACAACCAGCTCAAGCTGCCGGACATTGCCGTGATCGAAGCGGTGGCCATCACCGAACAAGGCCATATCGTGCCGACCACGTCCGTGGGCAACTCGGCCAGCTTCGCGATTTTTGCCAAACAGGTGATCATCGAGATCAACCTGGCGCACAACCCGAACCTGGAAGGCCTGCACGACATCTATATCCCGACCTACCGCCCGACTCGCACACCGATCCCATTGGTCAAGGTGGATGATCGCATCGGCAGCAGCGCGATCCCGATCCCGCCAGAGAAGATCGTCGCCATCGTCATCACCAACCAGGCTGATTCCGCCTCCACGGTGACGCCGCCTGACAGCGACACCCAATGGATCGCCAATCACCTGATCAACTTCCTCAAGCAGGAAGTCGACGCCGGCCGTATGACTAACAAGCTCGGCCCGCTGCAGGCCGGGATCGGCAACATTGCCAACGCGGTGATGTGCGGCCTGATCGAGTCGCCGTTCGAAGACCTGACCATGTACTCCGAAGTGTTGCAGGATTCGACCTTCGACCTGATCGATGCCGGCAAGCTGAGCTTTGCCTCCGGCAGCTCGATCACCTTGTCGGAGCGGCGCAATGCCGACGTGTTCGGCAACCTGGAGCACTACAAGGACAAGTTGGTGCTGCGCCCGCAGGAAATTTCCAACCACCCAGAAGTGGTGCGCCGCCTGGGCATCATCGGCATTAACACCGCGCTGGAGTTCGACATCTACGGCAACGTCAACTCCACTCACGTCTGCGGCACGCGGATGATGAACGGCATTGGCGGTTCGGGGGACTTCGCCCGTAACGCGCACCTGGCGATCTTCGTCACCAAGTCCATTGCCAAGGGCGGGGCGATTTCCAGCGTGGTGCCGATGGTCAGCCATGTCGACCATACCGAGCATGACGTCGACATCCTGGTGACCGAGATCGGTCTCGCCGACCTGCGCGGTCTGGCGCCACGGGAGCGCGCACGGGTGATCATCGACAATTGTGTGCACCCTGACTACCGCGAGGCGCTGAACAACTACTTCACCGCCGCCTGCGCCATCGGTGGACACACGCCACATATCCTGCGGGATGCCCTGAGCTGGCACATCAATCTGGAAGAAACCGGGCATATGCTCAAAGGCTGATTGATACAGATCCGGGCTGATGCAAATACAGTTTCATTCGCCCGGATCTGATTACCGCACTTTTGAAAAAAACTGTACTGCTGTACCGGTCATTTCCTACCGTAAAACCCTACATACCTTCTCAAAAACACCTAAAACGCACCAATAAAGTGCCGACAGGTACAGTTGCCCCATTTCCGTACAGTACAGCCGCTATAAACAGTTAACTGGCCCCTCACAATACAGGTGAACTGTATCTAGAGAGTCTTGCGCCGGAGGAGGATCATTGGCATCAGTTAAACCACTACCTAATCCCGCCACAAGCGGAAGGATGTCATCATGGAACGTACACTCAGTTCCGAACTGTTCTTCGAAGATAAAGCTGTAAACACCCAAGCTTCCCTGCCTCTGCGCGTTATCGCCAACCTGATGTTGTGGCAGCGCCGCATCTCCAGCCGCCATCAACTGGCTCGTCTGGACTCGCGTTTGCTGGCCGATGCCGGGATCAGCGAAGCTCAACGCTACGAAGAGCTGAGCAAGCCGTTCTGGCGCTGATTTAGCGCCCGCTGGCCCCGACCTGTAGGGTCCACCGCCAGCACCCCGAATTGTTGTAGCAGAGCCCGCCCCGGGTAACCGGAGGCGGGTTTTGTTGTTTCTGGGCGGCTGAAAAATCGGCTTGGCAGCCTTCCTTGTCACGCAAACCAGTACAGTTTAAAAAACATAACAGTTAATAGGTACAATCGAGATACTCCCAATTTGTACCGGTTAAATTGCCCTGCCGGGCAACGACTTCCTATCACGCACTACCCGAACAGATGGGCGCCAGCTACTATCGCGTCATCAGTCGTGCGTCACCTTCTTCGTTTCATACACAGGAGTCACCCTATGTCCCGTCTTCGTTTGTTGAGCGCTGCCGCTTTGCTTGCCGTCGCTGCCAACGCCAGCGCTACCAGCTTGATCGTGACCACCGACTCGATTGTCGGCGCGCTGAAAGCCACTTCCGACGCCACCTCCGATGCCACATCGTCCCTGCGCGACAACAAGGTCGTGCGCGCCGCCCGTGATGACGCCGCCAGCTTTGTCGCCAGCGAAGGCGCCATCCGTGGCGTGAAGCTGGAAAGCGCCCTGGCGCAGATCCGCCAGCAAGCCCCACAACTCAACACCGCCACCGACGCGCAACTGGCCCAGGCGATCCTGGCCATCTGACCTTGACTCACTGTAGGAGCGAGCTTGCTCGCGAAGAACCTGAGCGCGCAGCGTTTCAGCAGTAAACCCCGCGTTATCGTTCGCGATCTTCGCGAGCAAGCTCGCTCCTGCAGTACTGCTCGCTGGCTCTCGCCCGGGCATTGCGCTAGCCTTGGCGCTCGTTTTCAGTTGTCGAGTCCCATGGTTTTTTCATACCGTTTGTTGATTGTTCCCACTGTGCTGGCCATGTGCGGGGCCAACTCGGCCCAGGCCTTTGATCTGTCCACCCAAGGCCTCGTAGCCAGCGCCTATGCCACCAGTAAAGTGACGTCGGCACCGTTCGACCAGAAACTGATACTGGCAGCCCAGGATGACGCTGCCGCGTTCATTGCCACAGATGGCCAATGGCGGGGCGCCCGGTTGGAGAGCGCACTGGATTACCTGCGTCGCGCCCAGCCAAAACTTAAGTCCAGTGACCTTGAACTGGCCCAGGCAATTCTCGTCCAATAACCATCTTTACCTTTTGGAGTCATTCCATGCGTCGCCCGTTGATCGCAGCTGCTCTCGGCCTGTTCTTGCTGGCAGATATCGCCCAGGCACAAACCCTGGTGGCCACCAGTAACATCATTGTTCGTGCCTTCGGCCGCACCATTGATTTCACTTCGGATACCACTACCTCCATCCGTGACTCCAAAGTCGTGCGCGAAGCCCACGATGACGCCGCCAGCTTTGTCGCCAGCAATGGCGATATCCGTGGCGCGCAACTGGAAGCCGCCTTCGATACCCTGCGCACCCGCGTGCCAGAAGCCCGCGACGCCAGCGACCAGGTCCTCGCCGAAGCCATCCTCGCATTGTGAGGCGCTTCACCGCCTGGCTCTTGGCTGCGACGGTACTGCTGGCTAGCAGCGCCGCCCAGGCCAGCCTGCAGCTACGGCTCAAGACCGACGGTTTGAGCCCCGCCCAACAGCAGGCCAGCCAGGCATTGCTGGATGAAGCCATGCAGGCACTGCCGCCGCGCTTCATCGAGCAACTGGATCGGCGCATCGACGTCGGCTGGACCGATGACATGCCCGCCAATGCCTATGGCCAGGCATCACTAGTGTCCGAACTGGACCTCAATCGCAAGCTGCTGGCCAGCCTCACTGACGGCACCGCCGCCGCCCAGCAGACCCAGCGCCCCCACGGCACCGTGCGCCGGGAATTGCTCGCCACCGTGCTGCATGAACTGACCCATATCTATGATCGCGCGCGCCTGTGGCCCAGGGACCAGCGCTCGTTGATCCAGCGCTGTAGCCGCCAGAACAACATCACCGGCCTGATTGGCCTGCCCGATCAATGCCGTGGCCAGAATGACCGGCGCTTCACCCTCAGCGACGACCCGCGCCTGCTCGACCTCGCCGGCTGGCCGCAATACGTCGGCCGCCGTGGCGAGCGCGAGCAACACAACCGGCAAGTGGCCCGCAGCCCGGACCTGTACGAAATCACCAACCCCAAGGAATTCGTCGCGGTCAACATGGAGTACTTCCTCCTCGACCCGAGCTACGCCTGCCGCCGGCCCGCACTGTATCGCTATTACCAGGAACACTTCGGCTGGGCACCGCCAGCCAAGGACGCCTGCGCCAACACCTTCGCCTTCCTCAACGCCGGTAACGATTTTGCCAAGACGCCCTTGGGCCAGGTCGATCCCGAACGCGTATACGCTATCGACTACCTGCTGGCCGAAGCCAACCAGAACCTGGTGAGCCGCTGGGGCCACAGCATGCTGCGCCTGGTGATCTGTGCCCCGGGCCGTCCCCGTGGCCCGGATTGCCGCCTGGACCTGGACCAGCACCTGGTGTTGTCCTACCGCGCATTCGTCGGTGACGTACAGCTGTCGAGTTGGGACGGCCTGGTGGGCAAGTACCCTTCACGCCTGTTTGTACTGCCCCTGGCCCAGGTGATCGACGAATACACCAAGACCGAACTGCGCGGCCTGGCCTCCGTACCGCTGATCCTCACACGCCAGGAGATCAACAACACGGTCGAACATGCCGCCGAAATGCACTGGAGCTACGACGGCAATTACTACTTCCTCTCCAACAACTGTGCAGTAGAAGGCCTGAAACTGCTGCGCAGCGGCAGTGCCAACCCACGGCTGACAGCCCTGGACAACATCACCCCCAACGGTTTGCTGGAAGTCCTCAAGGCCCGTGGGCTGGCCGACACCAGCGTGCTGGACGACCGCCGCGAGGCCTTGCGCCTGGGCTATCACTTCGACTCCTTCCGCGAGCGCTACCAGGCGATGTTCGAAGTGCTGAAAAAGCATCTGCCGATCCCGCAGACCCAAGTCGAAGACTGGCTGACCTTGAGCGCCGAGCAACGCAGGGCGTGGTTCGACAAGGCCGACCTGCGCACCAGCGCCGCATTGCTGCTGCTGGAGCAGGCCAGCTTTCGCAAGCAACTGATGCTTGCCCAGGACGAGGTCAAGCAACGCTACCTCGGTGCCCGCGAGCTGAAGAACGGCGGCATGGCCAAGGCCGATGCCACCTTGCAGCAGATTCTCGCCAACAGTGGCTTCCTCAGCCGCCCGGCGGAGTTGCTCGGCAGCAGCGGTTATGGCTTGCCGCAACCCAAGGAATGGCAACGCCTGGAATCGGAAAGCGCCTTGCGCCAGAAACAGCTGCAATCGTTGACCGGCGACCTGGATAAAGAGGTGAGGGCGCTGCTGGAACCGGCACGGGCGGCGGAAATTGCAGCGTGCGAGGCCAATCTCAAGCAGGTCGGCGAACATCTGCGCGCGCTGCACAAGGCCGCTGGCGGGCTGCAACTGCCTTGAAACTGTAGGAGCAAGCTTGCTCGCGAAAAACCCGAGAACACCGCGTTTACCCCGCAAACGCGCCTTATCGTTCACGACCTTCGCGAGCAACCTCGCTCCTACAGTGAACCTCATCCACCTGATGACCTGTTTTCCCAACGAAAGCTGGCTGAAAGCTTTCGCGATTAGGATCGCCCTCACTACCGGCAATAGACCGGTTGGCCAACCTGAGCGCTTTTATGCCCAGGGGCCCAATTAACAACAACAATGGTGATTCTGATGTCCGCTCGTACCCGCCTGTTTTTCTCGACTCCCCCCGTACGCCTCGCGCTTTTCGTTCTGCGCTGACCCCAACCCGGTTCGCCATTCCCTAGCCGCGCTACGCCTGGAGTATTCCTATGCTGACTTTCCTTGGCTTTGCCATGGTCATCACGTTCATGTTCCTGATCATGACCAAGCGCCTGTCGGCGCTGATCGCCCTGATCATCGTGCCTATCCTGTTCGCGCTGTTCGGTGGCTTCGCGCCGAAGATCGGCCCGATGATGCTCGAAGGCATCACCAAGCTGGCGCCCACCGGCGTAATGCTGATGTTCGCCATCCTCTACTTTGCCTTGATGATCGACTCCGGCCTGTTTGACCCGGCGGTGCGCAAGATCCTCAAACTGGTCAAGGGCGACCCGTTGAAAGTCTCGGTCGGCACCGCCGTGCTGGCCTTGGTGGTGTCCCTGGACGGTGACGGCGCCACCACCTACATGATCTGCGTGGCCGCCATGCTGCCCTTGTACAGCCGCATTGGCATGAGCCCACGGATCATGGCCGGCCTGATCATCCTCGCCGGTGGCGTGATGAACATGACTCCCTGGGGCGGCCCGACCGCGCGTGCCGCCAGTGCGCTGCACGTCGACCCATCAGACATTTTCGTACCGATGATCCCGGCCATGGCTGCCGGCGTGGTGGCGATTCTGGTGATTGCCTATATGTACGGCCTGCGCGAACGTGCTCGGCTTGGCGTCATGCATCTGCAAGGCGATGAGATCGACCACAGCGAAATCAGCGTCTCGCAATTCCCGGATGCTCGTCGCCCGAAACTGATCTGGTTCAACGGCGCCCTGACCCTGGCCCTGATGTGCACCCTGATCGCCGGCCTGCTGCCGCTGCCCGTGCTGTTCATGGTGGCCTTCAGTATCGCGATGATCGTCAACTACCCGTGCCTGCAACAGCAGAAAGACCGCGTTGCCGCCCACGCCGGTAGCGTACTGGCGGTGGTTGGCCTGATCTTCGCTGCAGGTATTTTCACCGGTATTCTGTCGGGCACCGGCATGGTCGATGCCATGTCCAAGAGCCTGCTGGCGGTCATCCCTGAAGCCATGGGCCCCTACCTGGCGGTGATCACCGCGCTGGTGAGCATGCCGTTCACCTTCTTCATGTCCAACGATGCGTTCTACTACGGCGTATTGCCAGTACTGGCCGAAGCCGCCAGCCACTACGGCATCACCGCCGCAGAAATGGGCCGCGCCTCGATTGTTGGCCAGCCGGTCCACTTGCTCAGCCCGCTGGTGCCTTCGACTTACCTGCTGGTGGCCCTGGCCGGTATCGAATTCGGCGATCACCAGCGCTTCACCCTGAAGTGGGCAGTGCTGGTGTGCCTGTGCATAATGGTCGCCGCATTGCTGTTGGGCACATTTCCGCTGTTCAGCACTCTATAATCGTAACAACTCACTGCGCCGGCCCTCTTGCCGGCGCGGTCTAACACTCGCGCAAAGGAACACATATGGAATGGCTGACCAATCCGGAGATCTGGATTGCCTTCTTCACCCTGACGGCTCTTGAGATCGTCCTGGGCATCGATAACATCATCATGATTTCGATCCTGGTCAGCCGTATGCCCAAGCATATGCAAGCGCGCACCCGGATCTTCGGCCTGGCCCTGGCCATGATCACCCGGATCCTGTTGCTGCTGTCGATCACCTGGGTCATGCAACTGACCGCCGACCTGTTCGTGGTGTTCGGCCAGGGTATTTCCGGTCGCGACATGATCCTGTTCTTCGGCGGCCTGTTCCTGCTGTGGAAAAGCTCCCAGGAGATGTACCACGCCCTGGAAGGTGAAGACGAAACCCATGACGAGCCGAAAGGCAAGGGTGGCAAGTTCATCTACACCATCATCCAGATCGCGATCATCGACATCGTGTTCTCCCTGGACTCGGTGATTACCGCCGTGGGTATGGTTTCCCACGTACCGGTCATGGTTGCTGCGATTATCGTTGCGGTCCTGGTGATGATGCTGGCCGCAGGCACCATCAGCGAGTTCATCGACAAGCACCCATCGTTGAAAATGCTCGCGCTGTCGTTCCTGCTGATCGTGGGTACCGTGCTGATCGCCGAATCCTTCGACGTGCATGTGCCAAAAGGCTACGTGTACTTCGCCATGGCGTTCTCGCTGGCGGTAGAAGCGGTCAACATCAAGATGCGTAGCGCTATCGCGAAAAAGAAAAAGCAGCAGGATCCAGTGAAACTGCGCAAGGACATCCCGGGCCAGTAACCCGCGGGCTGCACCTGTAGGAGCGAGCGTGCTCGCGAAAAACGTCAACGGTAACGCGTGCTGCCTGATTTCACGCGCTGCCCTTGAGTTCTTCGCGAGCAAGCTCGCTCCTACAGTCGTTTCAGGCGCCTGCAAAAAGCTGATTTCATGACAGTTTTATTTCAAAGCCAAGTTTAGCTATGCGATGCTGGCGCTCAGCCCGTTCGCCAACTACAGCTTAAGTACACAACTCAAAACGGCACACGGCACTTTTTGCTCCGCTGGAGCACGACTCAACACAGGGGGCCGAGCATGCTGACCCTGCTCAATCTTCTTTCCGCCGTGACCCTGCTGATCTGGGGCACGCACATCGTCCGTACCGGCATCCTGCGGGTCTACGGTTCCAACCTGCGCCAGGTCATCGGGCAGAACATGGCCAGGCGCTGGCTGGCGTTCATTGCCGGGATCCTCGTCACCGCCATGGTGCAAAGCAGCAACGCCACGGCGATGCTGGTGACGTCGTTTGTCGGCCAGGGCCTGATGGGCCTGACGCCCGCCCTGGCGACCATGCTCGGCGCCGACGTCGGTACCGCCCTGATGGCACGGGTGCTGACCCTGGATCTTTCCTGGCTGTCGCCGCTGCTGATTTTTCTCGGGGTGATCTTCTTCCTTTCACGCAAACAAACACGCGCCGGGCAGATGGGCCGGGTCGGTATCGGCCTGGGCCTGATCATTCTCGCGCTGCAACTGATCGTCGAAGCGGCAGGGCCGATTACCCAAGCCCAGGGCGTCAAAGTCCTGTTCGCCTCGCTGACCGGCGACATCCTGCTCGATGCCTTGGTAGGTGCGCTGTTTGCGATGATTTCCTACTCCAGCCTGGCCGCCGTGCTGCTGACGGCAACCCTGGCCGGTGCTGGCGTGATTGGCTTGCATGTAGCCATCGGCCTGGTGATCGGTGCCAATATCGGCAGCGGCGTACTGGCATTCCTCAGCACCAGCATGCAAAACGCCGCCGGTCGCCAAGTGGCCCTCGGCAGCCTGCTGTACAAGCTGATTGGCCTGCTGCTGATCATTCCCGTCCTGGACCCGCTGGTGCAGTGGATGGACACCCTGGACTACAGCGCCCAGGGCATGGTGATTACCTTTCACCTGCTCTACAACGTCACCCGCTGCCTGATCCTGCTGCCCACCATCGGCCCCATGGCCCGCCTGTGTGCCTGGCTGCTGCCGGAACGTCCGGAGGCCAACGGCCTGGCCAAACCCCGCCATCTCGACCCGACGGCGCTGACCACCCCGAGCCTGGCCCTGGCCAACGCCGCGCGGGAAACCCTGCGCCTGGGGGACTTGATCGACAACATGCTGACCGCGATGCTCGAAGTGTTGCGCGGCAAACAAACGGCCATCACCCAGGAAATGCGCAGCCTCAGCGATGATGTCGAAGCGCTTTACAGTGCGATCAAGCTCTACCTGGCGCAAATGCCCCGGGAAGACCTCAGCGAGCACGACAGCCGGCGCTGGGCCGAGATCATCGAACTGTCGATCAACCTCAAGCTGGCCGGCGACTTGATCGAGCGCATGCTGCGCAAGGTCCAGCAACAGAAAACCTCGCAGCGCCGCTCGTTTTCCGAAGTCGGGCTCGAAGAACTGGCCGGCCTGCACAGTCAGTTGATCGCCAACCTGCGCCTGGGTCTGTCGGTGTTCCTCAGTGCCGACCCGGAAAGTGCCCGGCAATTGTTGCGCGAGAAGCGCCGCTTCCGCGCCCAGGAACGGCGCCTGGCCCACGCTCACGTCAGCCGCCTGCAACGCAAGATCGTGCAAAGCATCGAGACCAGCTCCCTGCATCTGGAACTGATTGCCGATATGAAACGACTGAACTCGTTGTTTTGCAGCAGTGCTTATGTAGTGTTGGAAACCTCCGAGACCGGTGCGTTGGCGGTGGACAATATTGCCGACATTACCCATTCGCCTTGAACGATCCGCACGCCCCGGGAGTCAGTTAAAAACATCGCCTGACCAATGTGGGAGCGGGCTTGCCCTAATGCCAGTCAGTTAAGTGGTCATCGCCTTCTGTAGGAGCGAGCTTGCTCGCGAAAAACGTCAACGATAACGCGTGCTTATTGAATGAATGCGGCGCCTGTAAGTTTTTCGCGAGCAAGCTCGCTCCTACAGAAAGCAGAATCCGCTTAACTGACGGGCATTAGGGCAAGCCCGCTCCCACAAAAAGCCAGCTTCAACCGTTATTACCCGCCAGGAACCCCGTTATGCGTCGCCTGCTATTCGCCTGCCTGCTCATAGGCTCGGCCCACGCCTTTGCCTTTGATCGCTTGCAAGTCGAAGGCTACCTGTTGCCCAACGGCCTGCAGTTGCTGCTCAAGCCGGGCACCGAGCGCGGGCACGTGGCGATCCGCCTGGTCGTCGGCGTTGGCCTGGACGACTTCAGTTGCGAGGACAAGGAGCTGCCACACCTGTTGGAGCACCTGCTGTTCAGCGGGATCGACGGCGGCGGCGAAGGCGAGCTGGAAGAACAGATGCAGGCCCTGGGCGGCGAGTGGAACGCCTACACCAGCAATGCCGATACCACCTTCGTCATCGAGGCCCCGGCGCGCAACCAGCGCAAGGTGCTGGACCTGTTGCTGGCCATCCTGACCCGCACCCAACTGAGCGATGCCGCCATCAACGCCGCCAAACAGGTGGTGGAGCGCGAGGATGGTGGCCACTACTCGCACCTGCAACGCCTGCTGGATCGCCAGGACCTGGGCCATAACGCCAGTCATCAACTGGCGGTGGAACTGGGCCTCAAGTGCGCCGAGCGAGCCGAGGTCAACCCACTGACCCGCGCCCAACTGGAAAAAGTGCGCCAGGACTGGTACGCCCCCAACAACATGACGCTGATCATCGTCGGCGACCTCGACAAACTGCTGCCCGCCTATCTGGAGCGCACCTACGGCCAACTCGACCCGGTAGACCCCAGCGAACATCGCCCATTACCGCAAGTCCAGGGCACGGCGGCGACCCACCGCGACCTGATCCGCGGCTGGGTCGGCAATGGCGCCAAGCTGCACCTGCTGTTCCCCGAACCGGTACTGGACGAGCAGCACGATGCCACCTACGACCTGCTCAAGGACTATCTGGATTGGGCGCTGTATCGCCAACTACGGCTCCAGCATGGTTTGTCCTACGGCCCGTGGAGCGAACGCGAAGTGCTGGGCGGCGTCGGTTTCATGAGCCTGAACGCCGACCTTGAGCGCGACAACCTGGCGCAAGCCGAGCAGGTGCTGGCCTCGCTCAAGGCGCGATTGCTTGAAGAGGGGCTCGACCCTGCCACCTTCGCTCGCCTGAAACAGGCCGCCATCGACCGCCAGGCCTGGGCAGTACAAGGCAACAGCGCCCTGGCCGATTATTACTGGGGCGCAGCGGGTGACTTCAGCGACGGCCACTTCAGCGATCCGGCCAAACGCATCAAGACCGTCAGCCTGGAGCAAACCAACCAGGCCATGCGCCAGTTGCTCAACCAGCCCGGCTACTGGCGCATCGAAAAACCGCTACTCGGTTATGACGCCTTGAGCTGGATCGCGGCGGGCCTGTTGGGGTTGATCGCGCTTGTGGCAGTTGGCGTGCGCCGTTATCGCAAAGCAATTGCGTAATCACACGCCACTCAGAGAGCTAAGACGTTATTCTGTCTGGGATTTTCTCCTACAAAGACTGTGAACCGCCGAATGCCATATCTGACCCATTTCATACAGCGCCTCCTCGAACTGATGAAGCGCTATCCAGGGGTGATTGCACTCGGCGGTTTTATCTCCGGCGTGGCCAGTTTTATTCTGGTGGACCGCCAGCAAGGCATGGCCAGTTGGATCGCGGTCATCATGCTGGTGAGCTGGCTGTGGCTGATGCTGGAAAACAGCTTCACCCAGTTGTTCAGCAAGGTGTTCAAGCGCGAAATCCCCGAACCGCTGCTGCGTTACGCCACGCAGATGATCCACCAGGAAAGCCTGTTCTTTGTCCTGCCGTTCTTTTTTGTCACCACCACCTGGAACAGCAGCCAGTCGATCTTCACCGGCTTGCTGGGCGCCGCCGCACTGGTGTCGATTACCGACCCGCTGTACTACAAATGGCTGGCGCCCAAACGCTGGCTGTTCCTGGCACTGCACACCCTGACCCTGTTTGCCGCCTTGCTCACCGCACTGCCGATTATCCTGCACCTGACCACCGCCCAGAGTTACAAGCTGGCGCTGGGCGTGGCGATGCTCTTGTCGATCCCAAGCCTGGCGGTCAGCCTGCCACTGCGCAGCCTCAAGGGTTGGCTGATGCTGCTGGGCGTCACAGCGGTGATTGGCTGCGCGGGCTGGTTCCTGCGCAGTTGGGTGCCGCCGGCAACCTTGTGGATGACCGAAGTGGCGATCAGCACCCAATTGCAGGACCGCACTCCAGGCGACGACCTCAAGGAGGTCAGCGCCAGCCAACTGCGCAGCAGTGGCCTGTATGCCTACACCGCGATCAACGCGCCGCGTGGGCTGGACGAGCGCATCTATCATGTGTGGCAGTTCAACGGCAAAGAGGTCGACCGCATCGCCCTGGATATCCATGGCGGACGCAAGGAAGGCTATCGGGCCTGGACGCACAAGCAGAACTTCCCGGCGAATGCCGTAGGCCGCTGGCAAGTGCGGGTGCTGACCGAAGATGGCCAGGTAATCGGCGTGTTGCGCTTTAAAGTCACCGACACCGCACAAACGGACACCCCAAAGTAGGACGGATCGTGCTATTACATAGCAATTGTGGAATAGCCAAACAAGCTCGGAGCTTATGACCAGTAGCACAACGGCAGGCAATGCCCACCTGGACGCGTCCACCCAACCGCCCCAACTGCGGGTCAGCGGGGACTGGACGCTGGCCCACTACAGCGCCCTGAAACAGCTGTCGGCGAGCCTCGGCGGCCAGTACGACGCCAGCACCCACGTCGACCTCAACGGCCTGGGCGCGCTGGACACCGCCGGGGCATCGTTGCTGGTCGAGTTACTGGGGCCCGAGCGCCTCGAACACTCTGCCGAGCACCCCGACTGCAACCTGTCTGCCGCCGACCGGGCGCTGCTCAAGACCGTCTATTGCTCCCTGAACGACTTCTGCGTGCCGGTCAAAGAACCGCAAGTGAGCGTCGGCATCCAACTGCTGTCGCGTATCGGCTGTGCCGTCGACACCGTCTGGAAGGACGCGATGACGCTGCTCGGCTTTATCGGCCTGATCCTCGCAACCTTTGCCCGCGGCGTGTTCCGGCCCAAGCGCTGGCGCTGGCGCTTGACGCCCATGGTCGCGCACATCGAACAGACCGGGCTCGACGCCGCGCCCATCGTTGCCTTGCTGACCTTCCTGGTGGGCGCCGTCGTGGCATTCCTCGGCGCCACTGTGCTGGAAAGTTTCGGCGCGAGTATTTTTACCGTGGACCTGGTGGCGTTTTCCTTCCTGCGTGAGTTCGGTGTCCTGCTCACGGCGATCCTGATGGCCGGCCGCACTGCCAGCGCCTTCACCGCGCAAATCGGCTCGATGAAGGCCAACGAAGAAATCGACGCGATCCGCACCATGGGCCTCGACCCCATGGAGTTGCTGGTCCTGCCGCGTGTCCTCGCGCTGCTGGTGGCGCTGCCGATGCTGACCTTCCTTGCCATGATCTCGGGGATTATCGGCGGTGGCGTGGTGTGCGCCGTGGCCCTGGATATCTCGCCGGCGATGTTCCTGTCGCTGCTGCAATCGGACATTGGCGTCCAGCATTTGCTGGTGGGCCTGGTCAAGGCACCATTCTTCGCGTTCCTGATCGCCGCCATTGGCTGCCTGGAAGGCTTCAAGGTCAGCGGCAGCGCCGAATCGGTCGGCGCCCACACCACCTCTGCGGTGGTGCAATCAATTTTCGTGGTGATCGTGCTCGACGCGGTGGCCGCACTGTTCTTCATGGAGATGGGCTGGTGAGCCGTTTACCGCGAGCGCCCGCCGAGGCGGTGATTGAGGTCCGTGGCCTGTGCAACCGCTTTGGCCCGCAGAGCGTGCATGAAAACCTCGACCTGGACTTGTACAAGGGCGAGATCCTCGCCGTGGTCGGCGGCTCGGGCAGTGGCAAGTCGGTGCTGCTGCGCAGCATCATCGGCTTGCGCCAGCCCAGTGAAGGCCAGGTGCGGGTATTTGGGCAGAACCTGCCGAGCCTGTCGGAGCATGAACGCTCCCTGGTGGAACGGCGTTTCGGCGTGCTGTTCCAGAAGGGCGCGCTGTTTTCCTCGCTGACAGTCACGGAAAACGTCGCCCTGCCGCTGATTGAGCACGCCGGCCTGAGCCGCGCCGATGCCGAGCACCTGGCAGCGGTGAAACTGGCCCTGGCCGGGTTGCCCTTGTCGGCGGCCGACAAGTACCCGTCTTCGCTGTCAGGCGGGATGATCAAGCGGGCGGCCCTGGCGCGGGCGCTGGCCCTGGACCCGGACATTCTGTTTCTCGATGAACCGACCGCTGGCCTCGACCCCATCGGCGCGGCGGCATTCGACCAGTTGATCCTGACCCTGCGCGATGCCTTGGGCCTGAGCGTGCTGCTGATCACCCACGACCTCGACACGCTCTACACCATCACCGACCGCGTAGCGGTGCTGGCACAGAAAAAGGTGCTGGTGGCAGATGCCATTGATGTCGTCTCGCAAACGAACGACGCCTGGATTCACGAATACTTTCATGGCCCTAGGGGCCGTGCGGCACTGGATGCCGCTCAACAGCTCAACGAGGTATGACATGGAAACCCGAGCCCATCATGTGATGATCGGTCTGTTCAGCGTGATAGTCGTGGTCGGCGCCATGCTGTTCGGCCTGTGGCTGGCCAAGTCCAGCGTCGACAGCGCGTTCCAGGATTACGAAGTGATCTTCAATGAAGCGGTCAGCGGCCTGTCCCAGGGCAGCGCGGTGCAATACAGCGGGATCAAGGTGGGTGACGTCACCAGCCTGCGCCTGGACCCGAAAGACCCGCGCCGCGTGCTGGCCCGCATCCGCCTGGCCGGCCAGACGCCAATCAAGGAAGACACCCAGGCCAAGCTGGCGCTGACCGGCATCACCGGCACCTCGATCATCCAACTCAGCGGCGGCACCCCGCAAAGCCCCGAACTCAAGGGCAAGAACGGCAACCTGCCGCAGATCACCGCCTCGCCATCGCCCATTGCCCGGCTGCTCAATAACAGCAATGACCTGATGACCAGCATCAACCTGCTGCTGCACAACGCCAACCGCCTGTTCTCGCCGGACAACGTCGAGCGCCTGAGCAACACCCTGGCACACCTGGAACAGACCACCGGGGCCATCGCCGAGCAACGTGGCGATATCAAGGTGGTGATGCAGCAACTGACTCAAGTCAGCAAACAGGCTGGCGCCACCCTGGAACAGACCACCGCGCTGATGCGCAACGCCAACGGCCTGCTCAACGACCAGGGCAAGCAGATGTTCGGCAGCGCCGAAGGGGCCATGCGCTCCCTGGAACAGAGCACTGCGACCATCAACAGCTTGTTGAACGACAACAAGGACTCCCTGAACAGTGGCATGCAGGGTCTCAATGGACTGGCTCCGGCCGTGCGTGAACTGCGCGATACCCTCGGATCGTTGCGTGCCATCTCCCGCCGCCTGGAGGCCAACCCCAGCGGGTATCTGCTGGGCAGCGACAAGAACAAGGAGTTCACGCCATGAAGCGTGCTTACCAAATGATCGCCCCAATAGCCCTGGTCCTGGTCAGCGCTTGCTCGATCCTGCCCAAGGCCGACCCGTCCAACGTCTACCGACTGCCGGCGGCCCAGGCGACTACGCCGGGCAGCCCGGTGGCCTGGTCGTTGCGACTGACCAAGCCGCAAGCCAGTGAGTTCCTCGACAGCCCGCGCATTGCCGTGGTGCCCCAGGGCGACTTGATCAGCAGCTATGCCCTGTCGCGCTGGAGCGATCCGGCGCCGGTGCTGTTGCGCAATCGCCTGCTGGATGGTTTCCAGCGCGATGGCCGGGTGGCACTGCTGAGCACCGATGACAGCAACCTGCAGGCGGACTTCGAGCTGGGGGGACAGTTACAGGCCTTCCAGAGCGAATACCGGGGCAGCGCGGTGGAGGTGGTGATTCGGTTGGATGCGCGACTGGTACGCGGCAGCGACCAGCGGATCGTGGCGGCCAAGCGCTTTGAAGTGCGCCAGCCGGTCAGTGATACCCAGGTGCCGGCGGTGGTGGCCGGGTTTGGTGTGGCCGGGGACCAGTTGAACAAGCAGGTAGTGGATTGGGTGGTGGCGCAGGGCAATACAGCACCTAAACGCTGAGGGCCTCATCGCAGGTAAGCCAGCTCCCACATTTTGATTTGTGAACACAGTCAAATGTGGCAGCTGGCTTGCCTGCGATAGCGGTCTAAAGCTTAGCCAAAGAACCAGTAGCAGACCGCAATCGCCGCCACCACACCCGCAAACTCCGCCAACAACGCACACCCCACCGCATGCCGCGCGCGCTGGATGCCCACCGAGCCAAAGTACACCGCCAGCACATAGAACGTGGTCTCGGTGCTGCCCTGGATCGTCGCCGCCACCAGGGCCGCGAAGCTGTCCACACCCTGGGTCTGCATGGTCTCGATCAGCATCGCCCGCGCCGCGCTGCCGGAGAATGGCTTGACCATCGCCGTGGGCAAGGCGTCGACAAAACGCGTGTCCATGCCGGTCCAGGCCACCAGATGGCGAATCCCTTCCAGGCCAAACTCCAGTGCGCCGGACGCACGCAGCACGCCGACCGCACACAACATCGCCACCAGATACGGCAGCAGGTTCTTGGCGACGTCAAAACCCTCTTTGGCGCCTTCGACAAACGCCTCGTAGACCTTGACCTTGCGCAACGCGCCAATCAGCAGGAACAGCATGATCAGGCCAAACAACGTGAGGTTGCCCAGGATCGAGGACAGTCCCGCCAGGGCCGTGGCCGACAGGGTCGCGAGCAAGGCCATGAAGCCGCCCAGCACCAACGCCCCGGGAATCAGGTACGCCAGCACCACCGGGTCCCACAGGCGCAGGCGCTGCATCAGCGCCACCGACAGCAGGCCCACCAGGGTCGAGGCGCTGGTGGCCAGCAGGATTGGCAGGAACACCAGCGTCGGGTCCGGCGCGCCTTGCTGGGCGCGATACATGAAGATCGTCACCGGCAACAGGGTCAGGGAGGACGCGTTGAGCACCAGGAACAGGATCTGCGCGTTGGTCGCGGTGTTGGGGATGGGGTTGAGCTCTTGCAGCGCCTTCATGGCCTTGAGGCCGATGGGCGTGGCCGCGTTGTCCAGGCCCAGGCCGTTGGCGGCAAAGTTGAGGGTGATCAAGCCGATGGCCGGGTGACCGGCCGGGACTTCCGGCATCAGCCGCAGGAACAGCGGGCCAAGGGCCTTGGCCAGCCATTCGACAATCCCGGCCTTCTCGGCAATGCGCAGGAAGCCCAGCCACAGGGTCAAGGTGCCGAACAGCAACACCATCACTTCCACCGACAGCTTGGCCATGGCAAAGATACTCTCCACCATCGCCGCAAAGATCCCGGCGTTACCCCCCACCAGCCATTGCGCCAGCGCCGATACCATTGCCACGACAAAGAAACCAAGCCACAGGCCATTGAGCATCAGTCACACCCCTTTAAATATGTGGCGAATGATAGCGGGGCTGGCAGAAACGACAAACCCCGGATTTACCGGGGTTTGTTCACTTCAGCCGCGATCAGCCCTGGCTGGTCTCGCCCACTGGCTGCACAGTCTTGGTCCGCCAGTGCGGCAGGGAGTTCCAGTAGCGCTCGCCCTTGGCATCGTCGTACATGCCTTCCCAACGCGCGATGACCAACACGGCCAGGGCGTTGCCGATCACGTTCAGCGCAGTACGCGCCATGTCCATGATGCGGTCGACACCGGCGATGAACGCCAGGCCTTCCAGCGGGATGCCCACGCTGCCCAGGGTCGCCAACAGCACCACGAAGGACACGCCCGGCACGCCGGCAATACCTTTGGAGGTGACCATCAGGGTCAGTACCAGCATCAGTTGCTGGCCGACCGACAGGTCGATGCCATACAGCTGGGCGATAAAGATCGCCGCGATGCTCTGGTACAGGGTCGAGCCATCGAGGTTGAACGAGTAACCGGTCGGCACCACGAAGCTGCAGATGGCTTTCGGCGCGCCGTAGGCTTCCATCTTCTCGATCACGCGCGGCAGCACGGTTTCGGAACTGGCGGTGGAGTAGGCCAGTACCAGTTCATCCTTGAAGATGCGCATCAGCTTGATCACCGAGAAGCCGAACAGGCGGGCGATCAGGCCAAGAATCACGAAGGCGAAGAACAGGATGGCAACGTAAACCAGGATCACCAACTTGGCCAAAGGCAGCAAGGAGGCGAAGCCGAAGTTGGCCACGGTCACGGCGATCAGGGCGAATACACCGATAGGGGCGTACTTCATGATCATGTGGGTGACTTTGAACATGCTCTCGGACACGCCCTGGAACATGGTCACCAGGGGTTCGCGCAAGTCTGGCTTGAGGCTCGACAAGCCCAGGCCGAACAGCACGGAGAAGAAGATGATCGGCAGCATCTCGCCACGGGCTACGGCGGCAAAGATGTTCGACGGGATCAGGTTGAGAATGGTCTCGATGAACGCATGCTCATGCTGCACCTCGGCGGCAGTCGCCTGGTACTTGGAGATATCCACGGTACCCAGGGTGCTCATGTCGATGCCGGCCCCCGGGTGGAACAGGTTGGCCAGCAGCAGACCGACCACAATCGCAATGGTAGTGACCACTTCGAAGTAAACGATGGTCTTTACGCCGATCCGACCGAGCTTTTTCGCATCCCCTACACCGGCGATTCCGACAATCAGCGACGAAATCACGATCGGGATCACGATCATCTTGATCAGGCGGATAAAGATATCGCCCGCCGGTTGCAACACGTTGCTGATCCACCAGGCTTTTTCGGCACTGAAGTGGTTGAGTACAGCACCGATTGCAATCCCTAGCACCAGACCGATGAGGATCTGCCAGGCGAGGCTTAGTTTTGCCTTCTTCATGTCATTACCCTTGTTTCAAGTGGACTCAGGCAGATGCGCCAGCTGGAACGCCCGGAAGCGAAAAAGTGTGAGCATCAGCCCCCGTAGAAGGTCACCGCAGATGGCCGATATGGCTTACTGGCAAGCGAAAAAAGGCGCAACTATTCCGATGCGGGGGGGCATAGTCTAATGCCGTAAACGCCTACCCTATGCCGAATCGGCATGGGTTTTTTTAAATAAAACTGTCTGTTTGGTCAGTTCGAATGCGACATTTTGTCAGGCATACATGCCGTGAACCTGCCATTTCAGGCTCGCTCAGGGATTTTCGATTTTTTTGCCAGGCGGGAAAAACTCTTGAAAATTCCTACGCATACCATCGAAAAACACGTCTGGCCGAGGGCAAACTTTCTCGATAGATGGTCGTGCTGTAACACCGCGA
Organism: Pseudomonas sp. 25 R 14; assembly: GCF_900004755.1. Lineage (NCBI taxonomy): Bacteria > Pseudomonadati > Pseudomonadota > Gammaproteobacteria > Pseudomonadales > Pseudomonadaceae > Pseudomonas > Pseudomonas sp. 25 R 14. The sequence goes on from NZ_CVTS01000020.1 coordinate 26,652, forward strand.
AATGGTTGTGATGAAGCAGAAAGGAAATTTACAGCTATATGCGGCATAAGTGCCGTGTGATGACTCACAAGCCCGTCGCAAGTCCCTCAGGCCATAACGGCCTGCGGACTTGCGTCGCAGCTTTTCTCCTGACCCGGCCCTTGCGCAGGTACTCCCTGTACCCGTAGGTCGCGCCGATCCCTTGATCAGAGCAACCCGGCCCCCTGGTCATGCATCGCCGTCAGGCGGCGGTGCAAACAGAAACAGACACTTGGCCTGTTCCCCTGTTGGGCAGGCCCACAGAAGGGCCTAGTACCAATTCGGATCTTTCTTGAGTTGCTCCATCAGCAACTTCTGCATGCCTTCATCGGGCTTGCCGATGAAACGATAGTCCGCATGCCGTGTTGGCGACTTGTCCGCCGGCAGCCCGGCAGGGACTTCGACCAACATCGCGTAGGCATCTTCCTTATCCATGCTGAACGCAACGATCAAACGTTTATTCAGGCAGGTATCGGCCGTTTCACACAGCGGCCCTACCAAATACCCGTCACCGTCTTCCGTCACGGCATTCATTTGCTCAGACGTGCCCGACAGGTTGATCACCCACTCAGGCAGGCGCTCTTCCTTCTTGACCACACCCTGCCAGGTTTCGCGGTACTGCGGATCGGCATTGAGCAGTTCATTGGCCCGCGCCTGACCGTCATTGGCGGCCATGACCAAGCCACTACCGCCCAACAGCAGGGCGGCAGCCAGGGTTTTGAGAGACAAGTTGACCATGTTCAGCCTCGACCACGACGGCCAAAGAAGAAGGAAGCGATGAACATCACCAGGAAGACGACAAAGAGAATCTTGGCGATACCCGTGGCGGTGCCCGCGATACCACCGAAGCCCAGGACTGCAGCGACAATGGCAATGATCAGAAATGTGATTGCCCAACTCAACATGGTGATTCTCCTTTTATATCTATAAAGAGGACTGCTGTGTCGCCACCCTGTCGCACCCAATGGGCGGCAGGTTCATGCCTAGAACACCCAGCGTTCCTGGACAGGCTCGTCATACAGGGCGATGTCCTGTTCAACCGCCATCATGCGCGGGGCTGTCACGTCGGCGGTGCTGCTGCCAACCGAACGAAAATGAGTCTGTGTGATGGATGTGCGCTCGAACTGCGGGGCGGACTGCGGGCTCTGCTGCCAATGCTGCAGCTGCTGACCACCGATCAAGGTCACCATCAAGGCGAGGCTGGCAAACAGCCCCTGCTGAAGGCGCAGTGGCGATACACGCAATGGCTTGAGGCTTTGGCGAGTCATCCTGAATCTCTCCCGCATGCTGTCTTGTTCGTTGATCACGCTTGTAGGAGAGGTAGTGCAGAGTGCATGCCAGTTTTTACGGCGAATAAAAATCAATAAAATCAGCTAGTTATAATAGCTCCTGGTTTCTTCCTAACAGCATCCTGCACGATGCGCCTATCCTCACCGTGCGAAATGCACGATGGTCAGTGGTCGGATCAAGGGATCAAAAGGGCCGGCAGGACTGCCGAAGCATCAAGAAGGGTCAAAAACGCGCTGCCCGTGGCTATAAGTAGGAAGGGTCTCAGATAGCTGCGCGATAAGGCTTTGAATCAATCAGAATAAACCATGCAACTTGCCCGATTATTCTGGGACTAAACAAGATCACTCATTCGTATGTTAAGGAGCGCGGGACAGATGGAATCAGCCAAGGAGCTTCAAGGCCGCATTCTTTTAGTGGACGACGAGTCCGCAATCCTTCGCACCTTCCGCTACTGCCTGGAAGATGAAGGCTATACCGTAGCCACTGCCAACAGCGCGGCCCAGGCCGATGCCCTGTTGCAACGCCAGGTGTTCGACCTGTGCTTTTTGGACCTGCGCCTGGGCGAAGACAACGGCCTGGATGTGCTGGCACAAATGCGTATCCAGGCCCCCTGGATGCGCGTGGTGATTGTCACCGCGCACTCGGCCGTCGATACGGCAGTGGATGCGATCCAGGCTGGCGCGGCCGATTACCTGGTCAAGCCCTGCAGCCCGGACCAATTGCGCCTGGCCACCGCCAAGCAGCTGGAAGTGCGCCAGTTGTCAGCACGCCTGGAAGCGCTGGAAGGTGAAGTACGCCAGCCCAAGGATGGCCTCGACTCCCATAGCCCCTCGATGATGGTGGTGCTGGAGACCGCCCGCCAAGTGGCCGGCACCGATGCCAATATCCTGATTCTGGGCGAGTCCGGCACCGGTAAAGGTGAACTGGCCCGGGCGATTCATGGCTGGAGTAAAAGGGCGAAGAAATCCTGCGTCACCATCAACTGCCCGTCCTTGACCGCAGAGCTGATGGAAAGCGAGCTGTTCGGCCATAGTCGCGGCGCCTTTACCGGCGCCAGCGAAAGCACCCTCGGCCGGGTCAACCAGGCGGACGGCGGCACCCTGTTTCTAGACGAGATCGGCGATTTCCCCCTGACATTGCAACCCAAGTTGTTGCGCTTTATCCAGGACAAGGAATATGAACGGGTCGGCGACCCGGTCACCCGCCGCGCCGATGTACGCATCCTGGCGGCGACCAACCTGAACTTGGAAGACATGGTGCGCGACGGCCGTTTTCGCGAAGACTTGCTGTATCGCTTGAACGTCATCACCTTGCACCTGCCGCCCCTGCGCGAACGCAGCGAGGATATCCTCGCCCTCGCTGACCGTTTCCTGGCGCGCTTCGTCAAAGAGTACGCGCGGCCAGCCCGCGGCTTCAGCGATGAGGCCCGCGAAGCACTGCTCAACTACCGCTGGCCGGGCAATATCCGTGAACTGCGCAACGTCGTGGAACGCGCCAGCATCATCTGTGCCCAGGAGAAGGTCGAAATCAGCCATTTGGGGATGGCCGAGCAACCGACCAACAACTCACCGCGTATCGGCGCGGCGTTGAGCCTGGACGAACTGGAAAAAGCCCATATCGGCGCCGTGCTGGCCACCAGCGATACCCTGGACCAGGCGGCCAAGACCCTGGGCATCGATGCCTCGACGCTGTATCGCAAACGCAAGCAATACAACCTGTGAGCTGCACCTTATGAAGCTGGCGATGAAACTGCGCACGCGGCTATTCCTGAGCATTTCTGCGCTGATCACCGTGGCCCTGCTTGGGCTGCTGCTGGGGCTGGTGAGTGTCATGCAAATGGCCAAGGCTCAGGAATCCCTGATCCGCAGCAACTTCATTACCCTGGATCTGGGGCTCAAGCTACGCCAGACCCTGGGCGACCAGTTGATCTTGATGCTCAACGACCGGCCGGACCCGGCCGCCCTGAATACGTCGCGCCAACAGTATTTCAAGTTGTTGGACGAAGGCATCGCCCATGAAATGAGTGTCGCCAGGGTCGCAGGCTTCACTCAGGCCAAGGCCGACTACCTGACGTTTTTGGACGCGTTCGAGGAAAATGAAAATACGCCGCCTTCCCTGCGCAATAACCAAAAACTGACCACCAGTTTCAATGTATTGCGCAACGGGCTGATCAGCGAACACAAAAACGCGCTGGAAAACATCAACGAGACCGAACGCCTGTCGCGCGAACGCGCGCTGTGGATTGCCGGGCTGCTGGGGTTGGTGGGCCTGGCGGTGCTGATCATCGGTTTCATCACCGCCCACGGCATCGCCCGGCGCTTTGGCGGGCCGATCGAAGCCCTGGCCAAGGCGGCCGATAAAATCGGCCAGGGCAATTTTGATGTCACCTTGCCGATTTCTTCGGCAGCCGAAATGAACCAGTTGACCAAACGTTTTGGCATCATGGCTGAAGCGTTGCGCCAGCATCAGGCCACGAATGTCGACGAATTGCTCGCCGGCCAGCAGCGCTTGCAGGCAGTGCTCGACAGTATCGACGACGGCCTGCTGATGATCGACCGCCAAGGCCGCCTGGAACACCTCAACCCGGTCGCCCAGCGCCAATTAGGCTGGGACGAAAGCCGCCTGGGCGAGGGCCTGGGCGAAGCGCTGCAACGCCCGGAACTGGATGAGCAACTGCATCTGGTGCTGCGCGGCGGCAACCTGGAACGCGCACCCGACGACCTTGAAGTGGAGGTCGAGGGCGAATCACGCTTGCTGACCTACAGCATGACGCCCGTCAGCCACCACGAGGGGCACATCCTCGGCGCGGTGATGGTGTTGCATGACGTGACCGAGCAACGGGCCTTCGAGCGAGTGCGCAGTGAATTCGTGTTGCGTGCCTCCCACGAACTGCGTACGCCAGTCACGGGCATGCATATGGCATTCGGCCTGTTCCAGGAACGGGCGAAATTCCCCCCTGAGTCCCGCGAAGCCGACCTGTTGAATACGGTCAACGAAGAAATGCAGCGCTTGATGCAACTGATCAATGACTTGCTGAACTTTTCCCGCTACCAAAACGGCCTGCAAAAACTCACTCTGGCGCCTTGCGACATCAACGAGCTGCTTGAACAGGCCCGCACGCGCTTTGCCGAGCTGGCGAATGCGCAAAACATCGAGCTGGTGGTAGAAGCGCAGGCGCAACTGCCCAGGCTGCATGCCGACCAGGCGCAATTGGAGCGGGTGCTCGACAATCTACTCGGCAATGCTCTGCGCCACACCAGTGACGGCGGGCAGATTCGCCTGCAAGCGCGTCGCCATGGCGAACGGCTGATCATCAGTGTCGAGGACAACGGCGAAGGCATCGCCTACGGCCAGCAGGGCAGGATTTTCGAACCTTTTGTCCAGGTAGGCCGCAAGAAAGGTGGCGCCGGCCTGGGGCTGGCGCTGTGCAAGGAGATCGTGCAGCTGCACGGCGGCCGCATGGGGGTCTATTCCCGGCCAGGGCAGGGCACGCAGTTCTATATGGCGTTGCCGCTGTAACTATCAGTCAGGCACGCCACTCAAGGGCAGCTCCCACATGCATTGCTCGCCGCTCTTAAATACCTTAGCGGTGGTTCAATACCCTCAGGATCGCTGCGCTTTGCGCATCCGGTGTGCCATCAAACAACACCGGCCGGAAGCGCATCTGGAAGGCGGCCAGCACACGCCGCGTTGCCACATCCAGCTCGCCGGTCTGCGGCGTTGAATAACCCAAGCGTGCCAACTCTTCCTGGAACCAGGTGATGCTCGGTAGCTGTACAGCGTACTGCGCCTGATACCGCGCGACCGCCTGAGCCTCGGGCCAGATCCCCAGGCCTTCATCCGCCAGGCGCTTCCACGGGAACAGCGGGCCCGGATCAAGTTTGCGACCGGGGGCGATATCGCTATGACCGATAATGAACTTCGGGTTGATCCGGTTGCGCTGGCTGATGTCCTTGAGCAAGGTCACCAGGGACTGGACTTGCGCTTCGGAGTACGGATACCAGACACGCCCGGTGGGTGTATCACGGTAGCCCGGGTTGACGATCTCGATGCCGATGGAGCTGGAGTTGAGCCAGGTACGCCCCATCCACTCACTTTCTCCGGCATGCCAGGAGCGCTTGTCTTCATCCACCAGCTTATAGATGGTCGCGCGTGCATCATCGCCAATCAGGTAGTGGCTGCTGACCTGGCCTTTGGTCAATAGCGCCAGCGAACCTTCAAGGCTGGTAGCGGTGTAGTGCAGGACGACGAACTGGATACGATTATCGAAGTTCACCGACGGGTGGCTGGTATTCAGCCGCGGGCCACTTGCACAGCCAGCGAGTGTGAGGAACAGAAGAGCAGCAACGAGAAATTTCATGGCAACAGACGGTACGCTAAAGACGATAATGCAACAGTGTAACGTATCGTTTGCCGATCAGCGGCCGGCTTACAAAATGGAACAACTTTTCAGGCCGCCTGCACCTGATTGCGCCCCGCCGCCTTGGCCCGGTACAAGGCTTCGTCCGCGCGCTTGAGGGCCAGGTCGCTGCGCTCGCCGGGCTGAAACTGCGCCATGCCAATGGACATGGTGATGGTCACCCGTTCGCCCTTGAAGTGAAACGGACACGCCTCAATGGCCGCCCGCAGGCGCTCGCCGAGCTCCAGCGCATCGCCCAACGCCGAATCCGGCATCAGCAGGATAAACTCCTCACCGCCAAACCGCGCGATGAAATCTGTCGCTCGCAAGCGCTTGCTCAACACATTGGCGATGATCTTCAGCACCTTGTCGCCCGCCAGATGGCCGTAGCCGTCGTTGATGCGCTTGAAGTGATCCAGGTCCAGCATCGCCAGTGACAGGTTGTTGCCCTGTTGATGCCACGCATTGACCTCGTATTCCAGGCGCTCACTCCAGGCCGCACGATTGGGCAGGCCGGTGAGCGGGTCGATCAGCGCTTTCTGGCGCTGGACCTCAAGGTGATCGCGATAGCCCTGGGCCTCCTGCTCCATGCTCGCCACCCGTTCGGCCAACCCCTGCAACCGCTCGGCCACTTCATGTTCGCGCTGGTCACGCTGCTTTTGATGCTCGTCCATGGCGCCCAGCAGCCCCTCAAGATGGCTTTCCAGCACTTGCTTGAGGTCATCAAGATCAGCCGCTTCCTGGACACTGCTTTGCAAGCCATCCATCTGCTCACGGATTTGCGTATCCATCTCGCGCGCGGCGCTGCGGCTGTCAGCGTGCCCGTCGCTGGCCGCCTGCAAATTGCTCTGGAAGGCTTCCAGCCGCTCGTTTAGGCGCTTTAAGTAGGCTTCAAACTCATGCTGGCCACTGTCGGTGATGGCCAGCATCAATACCGCCAGGTCATCGAGGATCGGCAGCAACTCGTACCAGTTCAGCCCGTGGGCCAGGCGTTCGCGCATGGCTTGCGCCTGGGGCCGGTGATGCTCGGGTAGGTCGAGGTCGCCCAGCAGGCCGAGCAGAGTGTCTTCGATATGTTTGGCTACGGAGCTGTAGGACGGCTCAGGCGAGTCGGGCAAGGCGTACAGCGCCTCGGGATCGACTTCAGCCGGCTCGTCATCCAGCACCGGCGGCAACGACAGACTGCCGATCGCCGTAGGTTGCGGCGGAGCCTGGGGGGCAACTACCGCCGCAGCGGCCGCACCTTCAGGTGGCGGCGTAACACTCACCTCCACAGGCCGAGACGGTTCCGGGGCCTGGGCCGCGACAGCAGGCATTTCGACCGGCGATAAGCGGGGAGCGTAGACCTGAGGCAGCGGTACCACACGCTCATCGACATCGACGACCCGGGACTCAATGGCAATGGGTGCAGGTGCCGCCTCAAGCACTGCCGGCTGCGAGGCCTGGGCTGGTGGCGCAAAGGCTCGCAGGGCCTGGGCCAGCTCGGGAGCATCCTCAACCACCTGGGCAACCGGACTTGCGGCAACCGCCGGGGTTGGCCGCGAGGGCGGAGAAACGCGGGGTTCAACCGTCGCGACTTCTGCATCCGGCTCCTTGCCGCCAAACAGACGCTGCAACAGACCCGGGCGAGCAGGCTCATCATCGGACTCAAGATTGCTCAGGGCCTGCCCTTGAAGGCTGCTCAACTCACTGAGCAGCAGGGGAATCTCCCGTGCCTGGCCGACGCGGCTGTCCAACTGCTTGGCAAAGCTCTTCAACGGGCGGCTGACTTCCCGGGGCAACGGCAGCGCCTGCAATTGCGCGACCAGCGCGGTCAGCGCGGTACTGATTTGATCAACCCGTGTCTCACGGCGCTGCTCGGAGTCCAGCACGGCCTTTTCCAGGCGCGGCAACAACGCAGCGAGCGCAGCGTCCATGTCATCGGTGCGCACCACATCGCGCATCTCTTTCATGCACTGGTCGACGGCCCGGTCCGTGCCCTCGGCCGCCAGCGTGCTGCGCACCAGCCCACGGCGCAGCAAGTCGAGGCGCGCAGCCCAACGGCGTTCGAGCTTTTCTTGTTGCTCGATGCTTAACAGGTATTTTTCTTTCCAGCGCTGGGCGTCGTCGCTCATGCAAGGGGTCCGCGAAGGCCGGGGCTCAGCGCGGGTAATGCATCAGCCGTGAGCGAACCCGGCAGACGAATCTCTACCGCGACCGGCAGGTGATCGGAAATGGGTTGCGCCAGCACCTGCACGCGTTCCAGCGTCAGGGTCGGGCTTAACAAAATGTGATCTAGGCAGCGCTGCGGGCGCCAACTGGGGAAAGTGGCTTCGACCTGCGGCGCCAGCAGCCCCAAATCGCGCAATGGAGAATTTTGCAGCAGGTCGCTGGCATGGGTGTTCATGTCCCCCATCAGCACTTGGTGCTTGTATCCGCCAATCAGCTCACGGATGTAGGCCAGTTGCAGGGTCCGGGTACGTGCGCCCAGCGCCAGGTGCATCATGACCACTACCAGCGCCTCGGGGCCCTCGCCGAAACGCACAAGGATCGCCCCGCGCCCTTTCGGGCCCGGCAGGGGATGGTCTTCGATCACCCAGGGCTTGAGACGGCTGAGCACCCCATTGCTGTGCTGGCCCAGTCGCCCGAGGTTGCGATTGAGTTGCTGGTACCAGTAGGGAAAAGCACCCAGCTGAGCCAGATGCTCGACCTGATTGACGTAGCCCGAACGCAGGCTGCCACCATCGGCTTCCTGCAGGGCCACCAGGTCGAAGTCACCCAGCAGGTCGCCAATCTTTTGCAGATTGCCGGCCCGACCATTGTGGGGCAGCAAATGCTGCCAGCCACGGGTCAGGTAATGACGGTATTTCTCGGTACTGATGCCAACCTGGATATTGAAGCTCAGCAAGCGCAGCCGGCTGTCCGCCGGCAGGCCGGTGGACGCGAGGTGATGTTCGTTGACCTGCGGATCATGCCGGCCAACGACGCGTTCGGTACCCCAGCGACGCATGGCGAGCCCCTTACTTGGCTGCGCGCTCTTTGGCGATCAACTGGTCGGCAACGTTCAGGGTCGCTTCAGGACCGCCGGTGGAGCCCAAGTCAAAGCGGTATTTGCCGTTGACGATCAGGGTTGGAACGCCTTGCACGCCATATTTTTGCGCGAGTTCCTTGGCCTGCTTGATCTGGCCCTGGATGGCAAAGGAGTTGAAAGTGGCGAGGAACTTGTCCTTGTCCACGCCTTGGGTGGCGAGGAAATCGGCCATTTCGTCAGGCTTGGTCAGGCGCTTGCCTTGTTTCTGGATCGCTTCGAACACTGCGTTGTGGACCTTATGCTCCACGCCCATGGCTTCCAGGGTCAGGAACATCTGGCCGTGGGCATCCCAAGGACCGCCGAACATGGCAGGGATACGCTTGAAGTTCACATCCGACGGCAGCTTCTCGGCCCAAGGATTGATGGTTGGCTCAAAGGAATAGCAATGCGGGCAGCCATACCAGAACAGCTCTACGACTTCGATCTTGCCTGGCACGGAAACCGGCACAGGATTGGCCAATTCAACATAGGTCTTACCCGCTTCAAGCGGCACGTCGGCGGCTTGTGCGGTCATGCCGAACAGGCTGGCAGTGACGAGAGCGGCGCTGAGGATCAGATTACGCATGCTTTACTCCTGGACAAATAAAGTCGCCTCGCGCGACCTTTTTTATGACAGGTCTACACGGGCATGAGTTCGTTAGTGTAACGGTAGCGGCCACAAAAAAGGGCGGCCTGAGCCACCCTTTTTATGCTTGCATCGACGGATTAATCGAGCGTTAACGTTGCGCGGGCAACGTCAGGTCATCCGCGCCTTACTTATGCAGGCCCTGGATGTAGCTGGACACCGCCGCAATGTCTTCGTCGCTCAGCTTACGGGCGATGGTACGCATGGTCATGGCATCGCCATCGTTGGCACGACCGGCCTCTTCCTTGCGGAAATCAGTCAGTTGCTTGGCGATGTACTGGGCGTGCTGGCCACCCAGGTGCGGGAAACCGGCAGCCGCGTTACCCGAACCATCCGGGGAATGGCAACCGGTACAGGCTGGCAGGCCTTTTTCGAGGTTGCCGCCACGGAACAGTGCTTCACCACGGGCAACGATTTTTGGATCCGCCGCACCGACACTGCCGGCCTGGCTGGCGTAATACGCCGCGATATCCGCCAGGTCCTGATCACTGAGATTGGTCAGCAAGCCGGTCATTTCCAGAACCGTGCGCTTGCCGTCCTTGATGTCGTGCATCTGCTTGGTCAGGTAACGTTCACCCTGGCCCGCCAGTTTTGGAAAGTTGGGCGCCGGACTGTTGCCATCCGGTCCATGGCAGGCACCACATACGGCGGCCTTTGTCTGGCCAGCAGTAGCGTCACCTGCAGCATGGGCAACACCAGTGATGCCCAAGGTCAACAGCAGACTCACGATCAATTTGTTCATCAGCTAATCCAATTACGGCTAAAGGTTATAGAGTTATGGACCGGGTCTACTCGCTCATCAAAAGAATGATGGCCTGGTAATCCTCGGCACGGCATTCCATGCACAAACCACGCGGCGGCATCGCCTTGAAACCCTCGGTCACGTGCTGCACCAGCGTCTCCATGCCTTGCGCCAGTCTCGGCGCCCAGGCTGCCTGGTCACCCCGCTTGGGGGCCGTTGGCAACTGTCCGGCATGGCAAGCCGCACAAACGCGGTTGTACACAGCTTCCGGATCCTGTGTAGCCTGAGCACTGTAAAGTGGTATCAGGACACCGACAGCTAGCAGCCACCTGGTCATACGTCGACCTTTTCAGGGTTTGGAAGCGTTTTGCGTTCTAATGCGCAATAAAGGTCTATCGCTCCCGTGAACTTCATCCTTCGCTGGGACAAAGCACACACAAAATCTGCGGCATTATATACTGGCGCTACTGAAACGGGAACGACACTACTTGCCGCACCCATTCCCGGCACCGCCCACATCGGAAATCCCATGCAACTCAAGAACCCCATCCTCGGTCTGTGCCAACAGTCCACCTTCATGCTCAGCGCCGCCAAAGTCGACCAATGCCCCGACGACGAAGGCTTTGAAGTGGCCTTCGCCGGGCGCTCCAACGCCGGCAAATCCAGCGCGCTCAACACCCTGACCCATGCCAGCCTGGCTCGCACCTCGAAAACCCCGGGCCGCACACAGCTCCTCAACTTCTTCAAGCTAGACGATGATCGGCGTCTGGTCGACCTGCCGGGCTACGGTTACGCAAAAGTACCTATCCCATTGAAGCTGCACTGGCAGCGTCACCTGGAAGCCTACCTGGGTGGTCGCGAGAGTTTGAAAGGGTTGATCCTGATGATGGACATCCGTCATCCAATGACCGATTTCGACCTGCTGATGCTCGATTGGGCCGTCGCCAGCGGCATGCCGATGCACATTTTGCTGACCAAGGCCGACAAGCTGACCTACGGCGCCGCCAAGAACACGCTGCTCAAAGTGCAGGCCGAAATCCGCAAAGGTTGGGGTGACGCGATCACGATCCAGCTGTTCTCGGCGCCCAAGCGCCTGGGCCTGGAAGACGCCTATACCGTGCTGGCAGGCTGGATGGAGCTGGCGGACAAAGGTGCAGAAATCGCTGAGTGACACTTTGTTGCGGGCAAAAAAAATCCCGAACTTCGTATGGGGAGGGGAAGTTCGGGATCTAAGTACTCCGGACCGCTAGGGCGGGGTCCAGATATCTGCCAACACTTAACACAACATAGGAGCATTGAAGGGCTTCACCACCCATTCAGTAACTCTGAGTGACGTTTCATGGGTTAAGTTCCGGCGCCACGGAAAAACTATTGGAAATAACCTTCAGCCGTTTCCGATCTATAGGCATTGCTGCGACCTCATGCCGCAGCAATGCCAGATGATCAGTGCGCTTCGTCCCAGTTATCACCCACCCCGACCTCAACCAGCAGCGGCACATCCAGCTTCGCAGCACTGCTCATGTGCTCACGAATCTTCTCGCTGACCTCAGCCACCAGATCTTCACGGACCTCGACCACCAATTCATCGTGCACCTGCAGGATGACCTTGGCATCCAGCCCCGACTCTGTCAGCCAGTTGTCGACCTTGACCATCGCCTTCTTGATGATATCGGCGGCAGTGCCCTGCATCGGCGCGTTGATCGCGGTACGTTCTGCGCCTGCGCGCTCCTGCGGCTTGTTGGAGTGGATGTCCGGCAGGTACAGGCGGCGCCCGAACAGGGTTTCTACATAGCCCTGGTCGGAAGCCTGGGCGCGGGTGCGCTCCATGTACTCACGCACCCCCGGGTAGCGGGCGAAGTACACATCGATATAGGCCTTGGCCGTCTTGGTATCGACGCCGATATCCTTGCCCAGTTTCTGCGCGCCCATGCCGTAGATCAGGCCGAAGTTGATCGCCTTGGCGCTGCGGCGCTGGTCGGACGTGACCTCACCCAACTCGACCTTGAACACTTCGGCCGCCGTAGCCGTGTGCACATCCAGGTTGTCGCGGAACGCGTTCAGCAAGCCCTCGTCCTTGGACAAGTGCGCCATGATCCGCAGTTCGATCTGCGAATAGTCCGCCGCCAGTAGCTTGTAGCCCTTGGGCGCGACGAATGCCTGGCGGATCCGCCGGCCTTCGGCGGTGCGCACCGGGATGTTCTGCAAGTTCGGATCACTGGACGACAAACGCCCGGTGGCCGCCACGGCCTGGTGGTAAGAGGTGTGGATGCGCCCGGTACGTGGGTTGATCTGCTCAGGCAAGCGGTCGGTGTAGGTGCTTTTGAGCTTGCTCATGCTGCGGTACTGCATCAGTACCTTAGGCAGCGGGAAGTCATCTTCAGCCAACTTGGCCAATACTTCCTCGGCGGTCGAGGCCTGCCCCTTACCGGTTTTCTTCAACACCGGCAGCCCGAGTTTTTCGTAGAGGATCGCCCCCAACTGCTTGGGTGAACCGAGGTTGAACTCCTCGCCGGCGATCTCGTATGCCTGGCGCTCCAGTTCCATCATCTTGTTGCCCAGCTCGATGCTTTGCACGCCCAGCAGCGCGGCATCCACCAGGGCACCCTGGCGCTCGATCCGCGCCAGCACCGGCACCAACGGCATCTCGATATCCGTCAGTACACTGGCCAGGCTCGGCAGCGCCGCAAGTTGTGCGTGCAATGCCAAGTGCAGGCGCAGGGTCACATCGGCATCTTCGGCAGCATAGGGGCCTGCCTGCTCCAGGGGAATCTGGTCAAAGGTCAGCTGCTTGGCGCCTTTGCCGGCAATGTCCTGGAAGCTGACGGTGTCATGCTCCAGGTACTTCTTGGCCAGGCTATCCATGTCGTGGCGGGTCGCGGTGGAGTTCAGCACGTAGGATTCGAGCATGGTGTCGAAGGCGATGCCACGTACGGTGATGCCCCGCGCCGGGTCGCCGCCGATGGCGCAATTGGCCAGGATATTCATGTCGAACTTGGCGTGCTGGCCCACCTTGAGCTTTTGCGGGTCTTCCAGCAGCGGCTTCAAGGCCAGCAGTACCGTATCGCGGTCCAGTTGCTCGGGTACGCCGATGTAGGAGTGGGTCAGCGGGATGTAGGCCGCTTCATTGGCCTGCACGGCGAACGAAACCCCTACCAGTTGCGCCTGCTGGGCATCGACGCCAGTGGTTTCGGTATCGAAGGCAAACAGCTTCGCGTCATTGAGCTTTTTCAGCCAGACGTCAAAGCGGGCCTGGTCGAGGATGGTTTCGTACTGCGCTTCGACCGGGGCCTGCGTCTCTGCGGCCTCAGGCTCAGCCGAGGACTGCACCGGCGCGGCGTCGGCAGCGGCTTTGAGTTCGACCCGCTTGGCATCGCGCTGAATCTCATCGATCCAGCTCTTGAATTCCAGCAGGGTGTACAGCTCCAGCAGCTTCTCGCGATCCGGCTCGATCAGGTGCAAGTCTTCCAGGCCGACATCCAGTGGCACGTCGACCTTGATGGTCGCCAACTGGTAGGACAGGAACGCCATCTCTTTATGCTCTTCGAGCTTGGCCGGCAGGGTCTTGGCCCCACGGATCGGCAAGGTCGGGACAATATCGAGCTGCTCGTAAAGCTCTTTCAGGCCGCCGTTCACACCGACCAACAGGCCCGATGCGGTCTTAGGACCAATCCCTGGAACCCCCGGGATGTTATCGGAGGAATCGCCCATCAGCGCCAGATAATCGATGATCTGCTCGGGAGCGACGCCGAATTTCTCCTTAACGCCGTCGATGTCCATCGCACTACCGGTCATGGTGTTGACCAAGGTAATGTGCCCGTCGACCAGTTGCGCCATGTCCTTGTCGCCGGTAGAAATCACCACCGGGCGGTCAGCGGCTGCGCTGCTGCGGGCCAGGGTGCCGATCACGTCATCCGCTTCAACGCCTTCGACGCACAGCAGCGGGAAGCCCAGGGCAATCACGCTCTGGTGCAGCGGCTCAATCTGCACGCGCATGTCATCGGGCATGCTCGGGCGATTGGCCTTGTATTCGGCGTACATGTCATCGCGAAATGTCCCGCCCTTGGCGTCGAACACCACTGCGAACGGGCTGCCCGGGTACTGCTTGCGCAGGCTTTTGAGCATGTTCAGCACGCCCTTGACCGCACCGGTGGGCAGGCCTTTGGACGTGGTCAGCGGCGGCAGCGCGTGGAAGGCGCGGTACAGATATGAAGAACCGTCCACCAGGACGAGGGGGGCTTGGCTCATGAGCAGGATCAACCTTTTCGGCGGGTCAGGCGCTAGAATAGCCGGACCAATGACAACAAAGGGACAAGGTTATCATGCGTACATTCAATCGCCTGCTGTTGACCGGCTTGATTGCACTCGCTCCGATGGCTGCCATGGCGGCAGACGACGCTCCCTCGGGGGATCCGGAAGTCACCATTCGCACGGAAGGCGACAAGACCATCCAGGAATACCGCCAAAATGGCTTCCTGTATGCAATCAAGGTAACCCCGAAAGGCGCGCCCCCGTATTTCCTGGTGCGCGCAGACGGAACCGATGCGAACTTCATCCGCTCGGACCAGCCGGATATGCTGATCCCGTCATGGAAGATCTTCGAATGGAAATGATTTCTTAATTTTAATCGGCGCCGCGGCCCGCGGCGCCCGTACTGGCAGTTTTAACCATGTCTGTGTTCACCCCCCTGGCTCGGCCCGAGCTGGAAACCTTTCTCGCCCCTTATGGGCTCGGCCGCCTGCTCGACTTCCAGGGGATTGCCGCGGGTAGCGAAAACACCAACTTTTTTATCAGCCTGGAAAAGGGCGAATTTGTCCTGACCCTGGTTGAACGCGGCCCCGTGGACGAAATGCCGTTCTTCATCCAATTGCTGGACGTGCTCCACGACGCCGACCTGCCCGTGCCTTACGCCTTGCGCACCACTGACGGCGTGGCCCTGCGTGAGTTAGCGGGCAAGCCGGCGCTGCTGCAACCGCGCCTGGCGGGCAAGCACATCCAGGACGCCAACGCCCAGCATTGCGTGCAGGTGGGTGAACTGCTCGCTCACCTGCACCTGGCCACCCAGGGCGACAAGGTGCTGGAACGCAAGACCGATCGAGGGCTGGACTGGATGCTCGACGAAGGCGCGCAACTGATCTCGCACCTCGACGCAGCGCAACAGAACCTGTTGCAAGCGGCCCTGGATGAAATCCAGCAGCACAAGGCACACATCCTCACGCTGCCCCGCGCCAACATCCACGCCGACCTGTTTCGTGACAACGCGATGTTCGAAGGTACTCACCTGACCGGGTTGATCGACTTCTACAACGCCTGTTCCGGGCCGATGCTGTACGACGTGGCGATTGCCCTGAATGACTGGTGCTCGGACGCTGACGGCGTGATTGATGGCCACCGCGCCCGCGCGCTGCTGGGGGCGTATGCAGCACTGCGACCGTTCAGCGCCAGGGAAGCCGAGCTGTGGCCGACGATGTTGCGGGTCGCGTGTGTACGGTTCTGGCTGTCACGCCTGATTGCGGCAGAGTCGTTTGCCGGGCAGGACGTGTTGATTCACGATCCACGGGAGCTCCAGCAGCGGTTGGAGCAGCGCCAGCAGGTTGCGATCCAGCTGCCACTCGCCCTCTAAATGTGGGAGCGGGCTTGCTCGCGATGGCATTGTGTCAGTCACCCGCTACTTGGCTGACACACCGCATTCGCGAGCAAGCCCGCTCCCACATGGGTTTTGCGGTGTGCCTACAGTGATTCCAGGCACCCTGCCAAATCATTGCCCAGCTTCTCCAGCAACTGTTCATAGCCTTGAGCGGTGGCCGGGGTGTAGCCGCCCAACGCATCCAACTCCGCCAGCTTCACCGGCAGGCCCGCCACCAGGGTCTCGGCCAGGCGTGGGCGCAATGGCGGCTCGCTGAACACACAGGTCTTGCCTACTTCTTGCAGGCGCGTGCGCATCGCCGCCACATGCTGGGCGCCGGGTTGCACTTCGGCAGCCACGCTGAATACACCGGTGTGCTTGAGGCCATAGGTGTCTTCAAAGTAATCGAAGGCTTCGTGGAACACGAAGTAAGGCTTGCCGGCGATCCCCGCCAGGCGCGCCTTGAGACGCACATCCAAGGCATCCAGGCGGCCGTCGAAGGCTTGCAGGTTGCTCTGGTAGCGCGCTGCGTTGGCCGGATCGGCCGCGCTCAAGTCCGCCGCCATTTTCGCCGCAATCACCCGCGCATTGACCGGCGACAACCACAAGTGAGCATCCAGGCTGCCCGGGCGATGATCGTGATCATGCTCGTCGGCTTCTTCGGCGTGGGAGTGGTTATCTTCGGCGAAATGCCGCAATTTCAGACCCGCCAGCTCCTGCACCGCAACGGTCGGCAAGCGGCGGCCCTTGAGCACGCGTGGCAGAAAGCCTTCCATGTCGGGGCCGATCCAATACAGCAGTTCCACCGATTGCACACGCCGTACGTCGGAAGGGCGCAGCGCATAGTTATGCGGCGACGCTCCCGGCGGCAGCAAAACCTCTGGAACCGCCACGCCGTCCTGCACTGCGGCGGCAATCAACTGCAATGGCTTGATGCTGGTCAGCACCCGAACCTCAGCCTGAGCAGCACCGATGACGAACAAACTGGTGACAAATACGACAAAAACGGGAAAAAGTCGGGACACGATGAGCACTCAAGGCGGCAGGAACGGGTAACATAATAACGTCTCTCACAAAAATCTGTCGCCGCTCATGCCTAAAACACCGCTTGCCAGCCGTCCCCACGACCACTCTCACTGCGTACACACCGCACTGTCAGAGGCCGACGCCCTGTGCGCACGCCAAGGCCTGCGCCTGACGGCCCTGCGCCGGCGGGTGCTGGAACTGGTGTGGCAGAGCCACAAACCGCTGGGCGCCTACGACATTCTCGGCGTGCTCAGCGAGCAGGACGGCCGCCGCGCCGCGCCGCCGACGGTGTACCGTGCGCTGGACTTCCTGCTGGAAAACGGCCTGGTGCACCGCATCGCCTCGTTGAACGCCTTTGTCGGCTGCAATCACCCGGAGCATGCGCACCAGGGCCAGTTCCTGATCTGCCGCGAATGCCACGCCGCCATCGAACTTGAACAAAAAAGCATCAGCGACGCGATTATCAAGAGCGCCAGCGATGTGGGCTTTCGGGTCGAAGGGCAGACCGTCGAAGTGGTGGGTATCTGCTCGGGCTGCCAGGGGGCTTGATGAGCACTGCGCTAATCCGCCTGGAACAGGTCGGGGTCTCGTTCGCCGGCCAGAACGTGCTGGACAACATTCACCTGAGCGTCGAGCCAGGGCAGATCGTGACCCTGATCGGCCCCAACGGCGCCGGCAAGACCACGCTAGTGCGTGCGGTATTGGGCCTG
Source organism: Pseudomonas sp. 25 R 14 (assembly GCF_900004755.1). Lineage (NCBI taxonomy): Bacteria > Pseudomonadati > Pseudomonadota > Gammaproteobacteria > Pseudomonadales > Pseudomonadaceae > Pseudomonas > Pseudomonas sp. 25 R 14. The sequence goes on from NZ_CVTS01000020.1 coordinate 44,155, forward strand.
CTCAAGCCCGACAGCGGCAGTGTCTGGCGCAAGCCCAGGCTGCGCATCGGCTACATGCCACAAAAATTGCACGTCGACCCGACTTTACCGTTGTCGGTGCTGCGCTTCCTGCGCCTGGTGCCTGGCGTGGATCGCGCCCGGGCCCTGGCCGCGCTCAAGGAAGTCGGCGCCGAACAGGTGATCGACAGCCCGGTGCAAAGCATCTCCGGCGGTGAAATGCAGCGCGTCCTGCTGGCGCGCGCCCTGTTGCGCGAACCTGAGCTGCTGGTACTCGACGAACCCGTGCAGGGCGTCGACGTCGCCGGCCAGGCCGAGCTGTACAGCCTGATCACCCGCCTGCGCGACCGCCATGGCTGCGGCGTGCTGATGGTGTCCCACGATCTGCACCTGGTGATGAGCACCACTGACCAGGTGGTATGCCTCAATCGCCACGTCTGCTGCTCCGGCCACCCGGAACAGGTCAGCGGCGACCCGGCCTTCGTCGAGCTGTTCGGCAAGAACGCCCAGAGCCTGGCGATTTATCACCACCATCACGACCATGCCCATGACCTGCATGGCGCCGTGGTTGCCGATCCGACTGCCCCTCATACCCACGTCCACGGAGATAGCTGCAAGCATGGCTGATTTTCTGCTCTACGCCCTGCTCGCAGGCTTGGCCTTGGCGCTGGTGGCGGGCCCGCTGGGCTCGTTCGTGGTCTGGCGGCGCATGGCCTACTTTGGCGATACCTTGTCCCACGCGGCCCTGCTCGGCGTGGCCCTGGGCTTTTTGCTGGACGTCAGCCCGACCATCGCAGTGACCGTCGGCTGCCTGCTGCTCGCCGTGCTGCTGGTGACCCTGCAACAGCGCCAGCCCCTGGCGTCGGACACCCTGCTGGGGATCCTCGCGCCCAGCACGCTGTCCCTGGGCCTGGTAGTCCTGAGCTTTATGCACGAAGTGCGTATCGACCTGATGGCCTATCTGTTCGGCGACCTGCTGGCGATCAGCCCCACGGACCTGGCCTGGATTCTCGGCGGCAGCGCTGCTGTATTGATCCTGTTGGTGGCCCTGTGGCGCCCGCTGCTGGCAATTACCGTCCACGAACAACTGGCCACCGTCGAAGGCTTGCCTGTGCCAGCACTGCGCATGACCCTGATGTTGCTGATTGCCGTGGTGATTGCTGTCGCAATGAAGATTGTCGGCGTATTGTTGATCACGTCGCTATTGATCATCCCCGCCGCCGCCGCCCAGCGTCATGCACGCTCGCCGGAACAGATGGCGGTCGGCGCCAGTCTGCTGGGGATGCTTGCCGTGTGTGGCGGCCTGGCGCTGTCCTGGTTCAAGGACACCCCGGCCGGGCCGTCGATTGTGGTCACGGCCGCCGCACTGTTTCTGCTGAGTTTTGTCCTGCCCCGTCGAGGGGTGTAGACTTGCTCGCTTTTTGCGCAATTAGAGAGTCGCAGGAATGAAGCCGTTCACCTCCCGTTATCTGCTCCTTGCCGCATTTTCCCTGCTGCTGGGCGCCTGCCAAAGCACCCCGCCCGTCGCCCCTGAGGTTCCGGATGCGCGCGCTGCGGCCATTGCACAACTGGAACAAAACCTGGCCAGCAGCGAGCTGGCCACCGCCGAGGACCAACTGGCTGCGTTGCAGGCCCAGTCGCCCGACGACCCGGCCCTGGAGCCTTATCAACGTCAGTTGGCCGAAGCCTATTTGCAGCGCAGCCAGATCGTCCTGCAAAAAGGTGATGTCAACGCCGCCGCCACCGCCCTGAGCCGCGCCCGCGCCTTGATGCCCAAGGCGCCAGCGCTGACGGGTGGGGTCAACAGCGCCATCGCCCACGCACGCAAGGCCGAGCTGGATAAAGCCGAAGCCGCCCTCAAGGCCGCCGAAGCCAAGCCACCGGCCAAGGTGATCGACCCCACTGCCGAGAGCACCACGGTTGCGCTGAACCTCACGGATATTCAGGAGTTGCGCCATCAACTGGATGCCATCGCCACCGATGTGGTGAATTACCAGTGTGATGTGAGCATCCAGGTGCCGCGCACCGAGGATTACCCGTGGCTGAACACGCTGCTGACCAAGCGGGTGAAACGCCTCGACTCAGGCTACGACCTGAAGATCCACCGGCAGATCCTCAAGCATATTCCGGCCCAGGTTGTGCTGATTCCGCGCAAGGCGGACTGACGCCAACCCCTGTAGGAGCGAGCTTGCTCGCGAAAAACCAATAGCCACCGCAGGCTAACTGACAGCCCTGCGCTATCGTTGGCGGTCTTCGCGAGCAAGCTGGCTCCTACAAGATCAGGCTGGAACCGCCTTGGCCCGAGGCTCGCGCTCCCAAACCCGATGCTGGGCAATTGCCACAAAAAACGCCTTCAACGCCTTGGCATCCCCGCCAACAATCAACCCCGCATCCGCTTCCAGCTTCAACACGCCCAGCAACTGCTTCGCTTCACCGGCCAACGCAATCGCCTTCAAATGCTTGTACGCCTCCAGCAGGTAATGCAACGCCACGCCATCACCGCTCAACGTCTGGATCGACTTCGCCCCACCCGGCACAAACACTGCGTCGAACGCGACCGACGGCAAGCCTTCCATCGAAGCATCCACCACCAGGCTCTTACCGTCTGCGGTGGTCACCGGCGCCGAGGTCGGCCCCAGCAATTTGGCATGGGCACCTTGCGCGGCCAGCGCCTTTTTCAGTGCAGCAATCGCGACACCATCAACACCGTTGGCCGCCAGGATCGCCACCTTGCGCGTCTTGATATCCCCCGACAGCAGGTTGGCCTGGCTCAAGGCCGGCGAGCGCTCTGGCGCAGTCTTGCGCACCGGCACGGTGCCTTTTTTCGGCGCTGGCAGGCCCAGGTTCTGCGCCACGCGCTTGGCCAGTCCCAGATCGATATTGGCCAGGATCTCATTCACCTGGCGCGCCCGGATAAACTCACGCTCGACCTTGCCCAGTTCAAAGCTGTAGGCCGCGATGATGTGCTCCTGCTCGTGCTGGCTCATGCTGTTGAAGAACAGGCGCGCCTGGGAAAAGTGATCGCCGAAAGACTCACTGCGCTGGCGAATCTTGTGCGCGTCGATGCGCTCCGGGTAGGACTCGAAACCGCCGTCTTGCGCTGCCGGCGGGGTTTCTTTCGGCCAGCCGCCATCGATCGAGTTCGGCTCGTAGGACGCACGCCCCTTGTCGATGGTGGAGCGGTGCATCGCATCACGCTGGCCGTTATGAAACGGCGCTACTGGCCTATTGATCGGCAACTCATGAAAGTTCGGGCCACCTAGACGACTGATCTGCGTATCGGTGTAGGAAAACAGCCGACCTTGCAACAGCGGGTCATTGGAGAAGTCGATACCCGGCACGATATGACCAGGGCAGAAAGCCACCTGCTCGGTCTCGGCAAAATAGTTGTCCGGGTTGCGATTGAGCACCATCTTGCCCAGCGGCATGATCGGCACCAGCTCTTCGGGGATCAGCTTGGTCGGGTCAAGAATATCGAAATCGAACTTATGCTCGTTTTCTTCAGGAATGACCTGCACCCCCAGCTCCCACTCGGGGTAGTCACCGCCCTCGATGGACTCCCACAAGTCACGTCGGTGGAAGTCAGTGTCCTTGCCTGCGAGTTTTTGCGCCTCATCCCACACCAACGAGCAGGTGCCCACCGTAGGACGCCAATGAAACTTGACGAAGTTGGACTGGCCTTCGGCATTGATCAGGCGAAAGGTGTGCACGCCAAACCCCTGCATACTGCGCAGGCTTTTCGGGATCGCCCGGTCGGACATGGCCCAGATCACCATATGCGCCGATTCCGGTACCAGCGACACAAAGTCCCAGAACGTATCGTGAGCCGAACCGCCCGTGGGCATTTCGTTATGGGGCTCGGGTTTTACCGCATGGACAAAGTCCGGGAACTTGATGGCGTCCTGGATAAAGAACACCGGCATGTTGTTGCCGACCAGATCGAAGTTGCCTTCCTCTGTGTAGAACTTCACCGCAAAGCCGCGCACATCGCGCACGGTATCGCCCGAACCGCGCGGCCCTTGCACTGTGGAAAAGCGTACGAATACCGGCGTTTTATGCCCAGGGTCGCGTAGGAAACCGGCCTTGGTCAGCGCCGAATGGTTCTCGTAGGATTGAAAGTAACCATGAGCCCCCACACCGCGGGCGTGCACGATGCGCTCCGGAATACGCTCGTGGTCAAAGTGCGTGATCTTTTCACGCATGATGAAATCTTCCAGCAGCGAAGGCCCGCGAGCGCCGGCCTTCAGGCTGTTCTGGTTATCGGAGATTTTCACCCCCTGATTGGTGCGCAGCGCCTGGCCAGTGGCGTCGGAACGGAATTTTTCCAGGCTTTGCAGCTTGGCATTGGTGTTGCCACGGTCCAGGGTATCGGTGCCGGCAAGCTCGCTCTTGGCCGCCCTTGCGGGTTTCTTGGTACTCATCAGACAAAACTCCTCGTTTGCGTAGGCCAGAGCGGTCCCTGGCTCGTTTGAGCAAAACCCCAGGCACGGCACCTGGGAAGTCGAGTTGCCTAAGTAGTGACTGACACGGTTTTTGACCGTTCCTTTTTTATGACCTTTGATCGCGTTATTGCCAAATCACTGGTTGAATACGAAATAAATGCTAAGAAACACTAGATGGACAGGCTAAAATGCGCGCCCGGCTAACCGCTGATCCCTTTTCAATGCGCCCCACAAGGTTCGCTACGTGATCGAGTTTCATAACGTCCATAAAACCTACCGGGTCGCCGGCAAGGATATCCCCGCACTGCACCCCACCAGCCTGCGCGTCGAGAACGGCCAGGTGTTCGGCCTGATTGGCCACTCTGGTGCGGGAAAAAGTACTCTGCTGCGCCTGATAAACCGTCTGGAAGAACCTTCGGGCGGCCAGATCAAGGTCGACGGCGAAGAAGTCACCGCCCTGGATGCCAACGGCCTGCGCCGTTTCCGGCAACAGGTCGGGATGATCTTCCAGCACTTCAACCTGCTGGCCTCCAAGACCGTCGCCGACAACGTCGCGCTGCCGCTGACCCTGGCGGGCGAGTTGTCGCGCCGCGAGATCGATGCACGCGTGGCCGAACTACTGGACCGTGTCGGCCTGGCCGACCACGCCAAGAAGTACCCGGCGCAGTTGTCCGGCGGCCAGAAGCAGCGCGTCGGCATCGCCCGCGCCCTGGCCACCAAGCCCAAGATCCTGCTGTGCGACGAGGCCACCAGCGCCCTTGACCCGCAGACCACCGCCTCGGTCCTGCAACTGCTGGCCGAGATCAACCGCGAGCTGAACCTGACGATCGTGTTGATCACCCATGAAATGGACGTGATCCGCCGTGTCTGCGACCAGGTCGCGGTGATGGATGCCGGTGTGATCGTCGAGCAAGGCCCGGTTGCCCAGGTGTTCCTGCACCCCACGCACGCGACCACCAAACGGTTCGTGCAGGAAGCCGAGCAAGTCGATGAAGGCGAGCAGCGTGATGTCTTCGCCCATGTACCTGGGCGCATCGTACGCCTGACGTTCCAGGGCGAAGCGACCTACGCGCCACTGCTGGGTACCGTAGCCCGCGAAACGGGCGTGGACTACAGCATCCTTGCCGGTCGCATCGACCACATAAAAGATACCCCTTACGGGCAACTGACCCTGGCCATCACCGGCGGTGACATGGAAGCGGCATTCGCACGCTTTACCGCAGCCGATGTGCACATGGAGGTCCTGCGTTAATGGACGTGTTACTGCATTATTTCGACAACGTCGACTGGGCTGATATCTGGGTGGCCACCAGCGACACCATGCTGATGCTCAGCACCTCGCTGTTTTTCACCGTACTGGTGGGCCTGCCGCTGGGCATCCTGCTGTTTCTGTTCAGCCCACGGCAGTTGCTGGAGCAGAAAACCACCTATGCCGCCCTGGCCTTCGTGGTCAACGCCATCCGCTCCCTGCCGTTTATCATCCTGCTGATTGTGATGATCCCGACGACGGTGTTCCTCACGGGCACTTCGCTGGGTGTCGCCGGCGCCATTCCACCGCTGGTGGTAGGCGCTTCGACGTTCTTCGCCCGGCTGGTGGAAACCGCCCTGCGCGAGGTCGATCGCGGCATCATCGAGGCGACCCAGGCCATGGGCGCGACCACCCGGCAGATCATCACCAAGGCGCTGCTGCCCGAGGCAAAGCCCGGCATCATTGCAGCAATCACCGTGACCGCCATTGCCCTGGTGGGCTACACCGCCATGGCGGGTGTGGTGGGTGCCGGTGGCCTGGGCGACCTGGCGATCCGTTATGGGTACCAGCGTTTCCAGGATGACGTGATGGTCGTCACCGTGGTGATGTTGATTGTGCTGGTACAGATTCTGCAAACCATCGGCGATAAGCTGGTGACACACTACTCACGAAAATAACGGCCATTGCCGGCCCCCGCCGGCAGATGCCCGAACAAGGAGCTTGTTGGATGAAAAAACTACTGGTTGCTTTCGCCGCGGTTGCCGCGTTTTCCGCCCATGCCGCCGAGACCCTGACGGTCGCCGCCACACCGGTGCCGCATGCCGAGATCCTTGAATTCGTGAAGCCGGCCCTGGCCGCGCAAGGCGTGGACCTGAAGGTCAAAGTGTTCACCGACTACGTGCAGCCGAACGTACAAGTGGCCGAGAAGCGCCTGGACGCCAACTTCTTCCAGCACCAGCCGTACCTGGATGAGTTCAACAAGGCCAAGGGCACTCACCTTGTGAGTGTGGCCGGCGTGCACCTGGAACCCCTGGGCGCGTACTCCAGCAAGTACAAGACCCTGGCCGAGCTGCCAAACGGCGCCAACGTGGTCATCCCCAACGACGCCACCAACGGCGGCCGCGCGCTGTTGCTGCTGGCCAGCAAGGGCCTGATCACCTTGAAGAACCCGACCGATATCCTGTCGACCATCAAGGACATCACCGGCAACGAAAAAGGCCTGAAATTCCGCGAACTGGAAGCCGCCACCCTGCCGCGCGTGCTGACCCAGGTCGACCTGGCGCTGATCAACACCAACTACGCCCTGGAAGCCAAGCTGGATCCCTCCAAGGATGCCCTGGCGATCGAAGGCAGCGACTCGCCTTACGTCAACATCCTGGTGACCCGTGAGGACAACAAGGATTCGGACGCGGTGCAAAAGCTGGTCAAAGCCCTGCACACCCCAGAAGTGAAGAAATTCATCAACGAGAAGTACAAAGGCGCGATTCTGCCGGCGTTCTGATCGAGCACTGTCTCCAAAACACTGGAGATCGAATGTGGGAGCTGGCTTGCCTGCGATAGCGGTGGATCAGCGACCAAAAGGCTGGCTGACCTGACGCTATCGCAGGCAAGCCAGCTCCCACAGTTGATCTGTGTTGTCGGCTGGATTTGCTCCAGAACTAGTTGCGCTGCAACAACCCCGGCAACTGCGCCACCAGCTTCTGGTTGTTCAACGGCGCGCGGATAAACCCACGCTGGGTGCCATCCGGGCCGATCAGCGCCAGGTTGCCGCTATGGTCGACCGTATAGTTCGGCTTGCTGGTATCGGCTGGAATGAACGGAATGCTCACCGCATTCGACACCTTCTGCACATCCTCCACATTCGCGCCGGTCAGGCCTGCAAATTGCGGATCGAAGTAGCCCAGGTATTGCTTGAGCTGCGTCGGGGTATCGCGATGCGGATCAACGCTGACCAGGATCACCTGCAGCTTATCCACCACGTCCTTGGGCAGCTCGCTCTTGATCTGGCGCAGTTGGGCGAGGGTGGTCGGGCAGATGTCCGGGCAGAAGGTATAACCGAAGAACAGCACACTCCACTTTCCCTTCAACTCATTGACCAGCACTGGCTGGCCGTCCTGGTTGGTCATGGTCACGGGCGGCAGTTGGCGGCTTTGCGGCAACAGGATAATGCCTGCGTCGATCAGCGCCGTCGGGTCGCCCTGGTCCTTGCCGGACAGTACTTTGTTGACGGTCAGGCCCATGATCAACGCCACCAGGGCCACCAGGATAAAGACAGTTTTTTGAGTTCGAGTCATAGGTTCAACAATAAGTAGTGGTCTACGAGCAGGGCGATAAATAGCAGGAACAGGTACCAGATAGAGTACTTGAAGGTATTGATCGCCGCGTGCGGCCGACTGCCACGGTACAGCACCCAGGCCCATTGCAGAAAGCGCGCGCCCAGAACCAGTGCGCAACCGAGGTACAACAGCCCGCTCATATGGATCACATAGGGCATCAGGCTCACTGCCAGCAACGCGCAGGTGTAGAGCAGGATATGCACTTTGGTGTAGTGCTCACCGTGGGTCACCGGCAGCATCGGGATATCGGCCTTGGCGTATTCCTCCTTGCGATGAATGGCCAGGGCCCAGAAGTGCGGCGGGGTCCAGGCGAAGATGATCAGTACCAGCAACAGTGGCTCGGCGCTGACATGGCCGGTGACCGCCACCCACCCGAGCAAAGGCGGCGCGGCGCCAGCCAGGCCGCCGATCACGATGTTCTGCGGTGTCGCGCGCTTGAGAAAGCCGGTATAGATCACCGCGTAGCCCAGCAACGAAGCCAGCGTCAGCCAGGCCGCCAATGGGTTGGTAAACGCCAGCAGCAACGCCAGCCCGGCCACGGCCAGCGCCAGGGCAAAGGTCAGCGCGGCGGCCGGCGAAACCCGCCCCTCGGCCAGGGGCCGCTTATGGGTGCGCGCCATGACCGCGTCAATCCGTCGATCCACCACATGGTTGACCGCTGCCGCGCCACCGGCACACAGGGCAATCCCCAGGTTGCCAAAGATCAGCACCGTCCACGGCACACCGGCGCGGGTGGCGAGAAACATGCCCACCAGCGAGGTGATGAGCATCAACACCACCACCTTGGGCTTGGTCAGCTCCAAATAGTCACGCCAGATCGCCTGGCTGTGACGCTCGCCAATCAAGGTCGCCATGGCATCTCTCCTTTAAGGGTGGTCAGGCCCGAAACGTGTTTACGCGGGCTGAAGCGCCAACCGAACGGCACTTGATGGCGGACCCGGACCAGGCTGGTACGGGCGTGGTAATTGACCAAAACCAGGGTTAGCAACAACGCAGCACCGCCGGCGTTATGGGCGACTGCCACCGGCAGCGGCAAATGAAAGTACACATTGCTCAGGCCCAGGCCGATCTGTACCGCGAGCGCCACCAGCAGCAACCCGGCAAGGCGCGTCATGCCCACCGCCTTGAGCTGCCAGGCCAGCCCCAGCAGCACCACGGTGACCGCCAGCGCGCCCATGCGATGGGTCAGGTGAATCGCCGTGCGTGCGTCGCTGTCCAGTTGCCCGCCCAGATAGTTGGGGCCGATATGCTGGGTCAGGTGAAAGCCATTGGCAAAGTCCGCCGCCGGCCACCACTCCCCATGACAGGTCGGCAAGTCGATACAGGCCACCGCCGCATAGTTGGAGCTGACCCAACCACCCAGGGCCACCTGCCCGATCACCAATACCAAGCCAGCCGTGGCCCAGTACTGCAAGCGCCTGGGTACGATCAGCGCCGGCAACACCCCGGACAAACGCAGGGTCAGCAAGAACAGCAGGCTCAACGTCGCAAACCCACCCAGCAAATGCCCGGTGACCACCTGCGGCCAGAGCTTGAGTGTCACTGTCCACATGCCAAAGGCCGCCTGGGCGAAGACCACCGCCAGCAGGAACAGCGGCAGCTTCAAGGGCTGCCCCGGATGCCGGCGATGGGTCCAGGCGCGGGTGGCCAGCAACGCGATCAGCAGCCCCAGGGTGCCCGCCGCATAGCGGTGGATCATCTCGTTCCAGCCTTTGTCGGCCTCCACCGGCGTGTCCGGGAAATGCAACTCGGCATGGGCCAACTGGGCCTCGCTTTTAGGCACGCTGATAAAGCCGTAGCAGCCCGGCCAATCCGGACAACCGAGGCCGGCATGGGTCAGGCGGGTGTAGGCGCCAAGCAGCACGACAATCAGCGCCAGCAACGTGGCAAACAACGCGAGGCGAAATCCAGGTTTGGCCATGACGATGCCCTTATCCGATATTCGACAGTTTCAGCAGGTGGCGCAGGTCGTTGAGCAAGTCCTTGCCCTTGACCCGTGCGTCATAGCGCAGCACCAGGTTGCCGTGGGGGTCGACGATCCACAGCTGGGCATCGCCGGGCGCGGCAGCGTTTTGCTTGAAGGTCGGCAGGTCCAGGGGGAAACGCTGCAACTGCGGGTATTCGGCTTTCAGCTTGGTCTCGTATTCGGCGCTGACGGGCTGCGCGCTGGCCAAGGCATGACTGGCGCGGGACGCATCACGGCCCAGGCCGATCTGCAGTTGGCGCGCGAGGTAGACCAATTGCTGGCAATCGGCAGTGCAGGCCGCAGGCGCCGTCACCAACAGCTGCCAGCGGTCCTCGTCAGCCTGCACACCGATATCGGCACGGGTCTGGCCATTGCCGATCATCTCGCCGTGATCACTGCGATTGTCCGGCACCCAGAACTGCCACTTGTACATCAGGGTCGCCAGCACCATCGGGCCGATCACCATCATCAGGATCAGGATCAATTGCCAGCGCCCCTTGCGCCGGTTGGGCGCTGCTGGCGTATCAGACATGTTGAGTGGATTCATGGCCGCTCCCATGGTGCTTCTCCCTTGCGTTGTGCCATCCGAGGTAGAGGTAAAGACCCAGCAGCGCCAGCGCCATGGCAAACCACTGCACGGCATACCCCACGTGTTTTTCCGGCCCCATGGCCACTACCGACCACTGGGTTTCATAGGTCGCGGGGCCGGCTTCGGCCCGCAGTTCAAAGGCAAACCCGCTACGGTCCAACTCAGCCCAAAGCGCCTGTGGATGTAGCGCCGTCAACAAGCGCGGCCATTGCGCGGCTGCCGGGTCGGCATGCAACTGGAACGTCTCGCCTGGCGCGACATACACCCAGGCGTTGATGTTCAAAGGCTGGTCGGGCGTGGTGAAGGCCGGCGGCGTGCGTCGATCCGGCCACGCCAGCCAGCCTCGATTGAGCAACAGCCACTGGCCGCTGGCCTGGTCATGAAAGGGTTGCAGCAACTCGACGCCGGCCTTGCCGTCACGCATGCGGTTATCCAGTAATACGCTGTGCCTGGCGTCGAGCTGCCCGCGCAACTGCACCCGGCGAAAGGCCGGATCAGCCACCGCATCCAACTGTTCAACACTGATAGGCGGTGCCGCCCGGCGCTCGGCGTAACTCTGGAGCAGCGCCTGTTTTTCCTGGCCACGGGACAGTTGCCAGAAACCGAGAAACACCATCAACGGCAGCAGCACGAGCACCACCAGCGTCGGCGCAATCCCGGGGCGAAAGCGTTTCATGGCGTTGCCGCGAAGATCGATGCAGCGCTGGCTATACTGAATCTCATTGCCCGCCCCTCAAAAAAAGAGCCCTGGAGCCTGACCATGCTCAAAGCCGCTATTGCCCTGATGCTGATCGCTACCGTTGTGAGCCTGTTCAGTGGCTTGTTCTTTCTGGTCAAGGACGAAGGCCACTCCAATCGTCTTGTCACTGCCTTGACCGTGCGCGTGGTGCTGGCCGTGATTACCCTGGTGCTGATCACCTGGGGGTTCTTCAGCGGCCAGCTGGTGTCCCACGCGCCCTGGTAAACCCGCTACAGCACGTAGACAAAGAAAAACAAACCGATCCACACCACATCCACAAAGTGCCAATACCAACTGGCCGCCTCAAAGCCGAACTGGTGCTCGGCATTGAAATGCCCCTTGAGGATGCGCATCAGCATCACGAACAAAATAATCGTGCCGATGGTTACGTGGGCACCGTGGAACCCGGTCAACATGAAGAAGGTCGCGCCATACACCCCGGAGCCCAGGGTCAGGCCGAGCTCTTTATAGGCGTGGATATATTCCTCGGCCTGGAACCCGAGGAACGCCACCCCCAGCAACACGGTGAGCGCCAACCAGATTTTCAGCGCGCCGCGATGGCCCTTGCGCAAGGCGTGGTGGGCGATGGTGATGGTCACGCTGGAGCTCACCAGCAAGATGGTGTTGACCAGCGGCAAGCCCCACGGGCTGATGGTGCCTTCAGGCGCCGGGAACAGCTTGGGGTCCGGGTTGTTGAGCAACGGCCAGGCGAACTCGAAATTCGGCCACAGCATGTGCGCAATGCCCTTGGAGCCTTCACCGGCCAACCACGGCGCCGACAGATGCCGCACATAGAACAGCGCGCCGAAGAACGCGATAAAAAACATCACCTCGGAAAAGATGAACCAGGTCATGCCCCAGCGGAACGAGCGGTCCATCTGCGCGCTGTAGAGGCCGGCACGGCTTTCCTTGATCACTGCGCCAAACCAGCCAAACATCATGTAGGCCAGCAGCAGGCTGCCGACGAAAAAGATCAGCGGCCCGTGGGATTCCGGGCGCGCAGCCTTGAGGTCGTTGAACCACAATCCCAGGCCATACACGGTGATCAGCAGCCCAAACGTGGCAATTATTGGCCACTTGCTTTGCGCTGGTACGTAGTACGTATCATGAGTCGACATGTATCCGTTCTCCTAATCGAGCCCGCAGGCACGCCTAGCCGCCGGTATGGACAGCCACGGGCGGTTGGCGCGCAGTGATATCGAACAGCGTGTACGCCAGGGTCAAATGCTTCACATCCTTGGGCATGTCGCGATCGACAATGAAGCGCACCGGCATCTCGATGCGCTCCCCCGGCTGCAGCACTTGCTGGGTGAAGCAAAAACACTCGGTCTTGTGGAAGTACATCGCCGCTTCGGCCGGGGAAATACTCGGGATCGCCTGGGCCGTCATCGGCTTGTTGCTGGGGTTGAAGGCCACGAACACCATCTCGTTGACCGCGCCAGGGTTGACCACGATTTCGTCGGCCTTGGAGTGGAATTCCCAGACCATATCGATGGCATTGGTCGACAGGAACTGCACCCGCACCTGGCGCGACGGATCGACCACTTGCGAGCCTTCGTACTGCCCGGCGGTCTTGCCATTGATACCGAACGCCTTGCACATCACGTCGTAGATCGGCACCAGGGCAAAGCCAAAGGCGAACATCGCCAGCACCAGAATCAGCAGGCGCGTGACCAGGCGGTTGAGGGGCACGGAATCAGCCATGGCGCCCACCCCCGCGTGACGGTTCTGTAGGAGCGAGCTTGCTCGCGAAAAACCAGAGCGCGCCGCGTTTATCCAGGCAACCCGCGTTATCGTTCACGCCCTTCGCGAGCAAGCTCGCTCCTACAGGTGGGCGGCCGCTGTTCATTTGACCTCCGGCGGCGTGGTGAAGGTGTGGTACGGCGCCGGCGAAGGAATGCTCCACTCCAGCCCTTCGGCACCATCCCACGGCTTGGCCGGCGCCGGCTTGCCGCCACGGATGCACTTGATCACGATAAACAGGAAGAAAATCTGCGTGGCGCCAAACATGAAGGCGCCAATCGACGACACCATATTGAAGTCGGCGAACTGCAGGTTGTAGTCCGGCACCCGGCGCGGCATGCCGGCCAGCCCGACGAAATGCATCGGGAAGAACGCCATGTTCATCCCCACGAACGACAGCCAGAAATGCAGCTTGCCCAGGGTTTCGTCGTACATGTGGCCGGTCCATTTCGGCAGCCAGTAGTAGGCCGAGGCGAAGATCCCGAAGATCGCCCCAGGCACCAGTACGTAATGGAAGTGCGCCACCACAAAGTAGGTGTCGTGATACTGGAAATCCGCCGGGGCGATGGCCAGCATCAGCCCGGAAAAGCCGCCGATGGTGAACAGGATCACGAAGGCCACGGCAAACAGCATCGGCGTCTCGAAGGTCAGCGAGCCTTGCCACATGGTGCTGACCCAGTTGAACACCTTGACCCCGGTGGGCACGGCGATCAGCAACGTGGCGTACATGAAGAACAACTCGCCCACCAGCGGAATGCCCACCACGAACATATGGTGCGCCCACACGATAAACGACAGGAACGCGATGCTTGCCGTGGCGTAGACCATCGAGGTGTAGCCAAACAGCGGCTTGCGCGAGAAGGTCGGGATGATCGAACTGACAGCACCGAAGGCCGGCAGGATCATGATGTACACCTCGGGGTGGCCGAAGAACCAGAACACATGCTGGAACAATACCGGGTCACCACCACCGGCGGCGCTGAAGAAGCTGGTGCCGAAGTGGATATCCATCAGCATCATGGTCACGCAACCGGCCAGTACCGGCATCACCGCGATCAGCAAGAACGCGGTGATCAGCCAGGTCCAGACAAACAGCGGCATCTTCATCAAGGTCATGCCGGGCGCACGCAGGTTGAGGATGGTGGCGACCACGTTGATCGCGCCCATGATCGAGCTGATCCCCATCAGGTGGATGGCGAAGATAAAGAACGTCACGCTTTCCGGGGCATAGGTGGTGGAGAGCGGGGCGTAGAAGGTCCAGCCGAAATTCGGCCCGCCGCCCGGGGAAAACAGGGTCGAGACCAGCAGCAGGAACGCCGCCGGCAGCAGCCAGAAGCTGAAGTTGTTCATACGTGGCAAGGCCATGTCCGGCGCGCCGATCATCAGCGGGATCATCCAGTTGGCCAGGCCGACAAACGCCGGCATCACCGCGCCAAACACCATGATCAAGCCGTGCATGGTGGTCATCTGGTTGAAGAATGCCGGCTCGACGATCTGCAAACCTGGCTGGAACAACTCGGCCCGGATCACCATGGCGAACGAACCGCCGAGCAGGAACATGGCGAAGCTGAACCACAGGTACATGGTCCCGATATCTTTGTGGTTGGTGGTCAGCACCCAGCGCATCAAGCCCTTGGCGGGGCCGTGGGCGTGGTCAGCGGCATGACCGTGGTCGTCGATCACAGTGCTCATGGCCGTTCTCCTGCAAGCGGATGGGCGGGGCGGTTCAGGGCATACGCAATGAAGAGGTTCATTTGCTTTCCGCCTGTTTGATGGCCAGCACGTCTTTAGGCGTGACCATGTCGCCTTTGTTGTTGCCCCAGGCGTTGCGCTCGTAGGTCACGACCGCCGCAATATCGACTTCCGACAGCTGCTTGCCGAACGCCGCCATCGCGGTGCCGGGCTTGCCGTGGTAGACGATGCTCAGGTGATCTGCCGCAGGTCCGGTGGCGATTTTCGAGCCCTTGAGCGCCGGGAACATCGGCGGCAGGCCCTGGCCTTCGGCCTGGTGACAGGCCACGCAGGTGGTGTGGTAGACCTTGTCGCCACGCGCCACCAGCTCTTCAAGTGTCCACTCCTTGGAGGTCAGCTCCTTGAGCTTGGCAGCCTCGACCTTGCGCTCGCCGAGCCAGGTTTCGTAGTCGGCCTTGGACTTGACCTCGACTACGATGGGCATGAACCCGTGGTCCTTGCCGCACAGCTCTGCGCACTGGCCACGGTAGATGCCGGGCTTCTCGACCCGGGTCCAGGCCTCGTTGACGAAGCCGGGGATGGCATCGCGCTTGACCGCAAACGCTGGCACCCACCAGGAATGGATCACGTCGGCCGCGGTCACCAAAAAGCGCACCTTGGCGCCCACCGGCAGCACCAGCGGCTGGTCGACTTCCAGCAGGTAGTGTTCGCCCTTGATGGCCTTGTTCTGGATCTGCTCGGCGGGGGTGGCCAGGTTGCTGAAGAACTCGACGTCCTGGCCCAGGTATTTGTAGTGCCACTTCCACTGGTAGCCGGTGACCTGGATATCGATATCCGACTCACTGCTGTCGTAGATGTTGATCAGGGTCTTGGTCGCCGGAATGGCCATGGCGACGAGGATCAGCAGGGGCACGACGGTCCAGAGAATCTCGACCGTGGTACTTTCGTGGAACTTGGCCGCCACCTGGCCCGTAGAGCGTCGATGCACAATCATCGACCAGAACATGGCGCCAAACACGATGATGCCGATCACCACACAGATCCAGAAAATGGTCATGTGCAGGTCGAACACGGCGTGACTGACTTCAGTGGCCCCTGGTGCCATATTCACCGTCCAGGCGGCCTGCGCCTGGCTGAATACTGACCACAAGAGTAAGCCCATCCAAACATGTGGATGTCGCGTCATTGCGGGTTCCCCTTATCGTTCTTGTTATCCCGCCGGTTTGCACCTGCGGCCAAGGGGGCGGCTTCCAAACTGCTTACATCCGCCAAGCCTTGCCTGCCTAATGCAGTCGGGCGTCATCAGCTAATTACGTACAAACCCGAGTATAGACAGCGACTGCGACCCCGCAATGTGTGGGGGCAAATCAGTAAAAAGAGACGAACGGCGCTAGCCGGCCAGCATATTCAGGGCCTATCCGACGAACGATGGCATTTCGATATAACAGCGGCGCATAACCATGAAATAATTATGACAAATGCGTCTTAGGGGCTCGTATAAACGAGCTACCTTATGCAGTCCCCTTTCCTACGCCCGTATTCCTGGAGCTTTCATGAACACCGCCGCATTGCGCGAGCAGATTTCCCGTGCCCATCAACATGAAGCGTCCACCGGCCAATTGGCTAAACAACTGGACGCTCAGTTACCCCACCTGCACTCGGCCATTTCCCTGGCCGAGGGTGATCGTAATGCCGTGATGACGCGTTTCGTCACCGCCTACATCGATCAGGTCCCGGACCTGCTGGATGCCGCCAACGACGTGGCCCGGGAAGCCGGGATTGAAAGCCAGATCAAGCCGGTGCTGAAAATCGCCGAGCATTTCTTTCTCCAGCCGCCCGCCATCCTGGCGGCTCATGAAGGCCTGAACGGCCTGCTGGACGAAGCCTACCTGGCCCACCGGCTGGTAGAAGAAGTAAACGATCTGTATATCAAGCATTTCGGCCAGCCGTTGATTCCTGCGGACACCACCGTGGCCAACGTGATTGCCCACCAACTGATCGGTGAAGATTTCGCCAATCAGCTGGACGAGGCCGTGCACCTGGCGGTGGATGAAATGCTCAATGAAGAGAGCTTCGCCCTGGAGTCCGTCGAAGCCTATCGCGAGCAACTCAAAAGCCCGGCAACGGAAGCCGCGTGGAAGCGCTGGCCGTGCCTGTCGCGCCAGTTGGGTGTGGAGTTGGAGCTGGATCAGCCGGCCTGAGTTTTCCTGCCTGACATAGAACAAATGTGGGAGCGGGCTTGCTCGCGAATGCGGTGTGTCAGCCAAGTAGCTGGTGACTGACACTACGCCTTCGCGAGCAAGCCCGCTCCCACATTTTTTAGCCGGTTTCGTCAGCCAACTGCGGGGCAGAGCCGATCCGGGTCGTGGTGCGTATCCGGCCTTCCAACCGACGCTTCAACCCGCGCGCCTCGATCACCAACTTCGAGCCCTTGGCCGCATTGGCCCGCCCCCATTCCTCCAGCAACTCCAGGCACGAATGATCCACATAGCTCAGGTTATTGAGCGGCACATGCACGGTGCTTCCCGCCGGCACTGTCGCCAGTACCTGGGTCAATGCGGGCACCTTGAGAAAGGTCGCCGCGCCTATCAACCGCAACTCCATTTCACCGTCCTGGGGCAAGTCGATCAGGCTGATTTTCAAGCGCGAAGCCTTCCACGCCAGTTTCACCAGGGTCAGGCCGAAGCCCACCAGCACACCCGTCAGCAAGTCGGTGAAGATGATCGCCAAGGCCGTGGCAGCGTAGGTGAACATCGGCATCCGACCATAGCGCGCCAGGCCACGGAACGCCTTGAGGTCCACCAGCTTGATCCCGGTGTACACCAGCACACCCGCCAGGCTCGCCACCGGAATGCTTTGCAGCACGCTCGACAGTAGCAGCACGAAGGCCAGCAGCCAGAGGCCGTGGAACATCGCCGACAGACGCGTGGTTGCGCCCGCCTGGACGTTGGCCGAACTGCGCACGATCACCCCCGTCATGGGCAGTGCACCCACCAGCCCGCAGAGCATGTTGCCTACACCCTGGGCAGACAATTCCTTGTCGAAGTCCGAGCGCTGGCCGTTGTGCATCCGATCCACAGCCGCCGCCGAGAGCAAGGTTTCGGCACTGGCAATAAAGGCCACCGCGAAAGCAGCGATCAGCAGGTTGGGGTCGGCCAGGTTCAGCAGGTCGCTGGGGCGGAGCCAGTCGATGGCATCGGCGAGGTTTTCTGGCACTTCCACGCGCTTGACCTGCAAGGCCAGCAGCAGGCTGGCTGCTGTCGCCAGGCCGACACCCAGCAACGCACCCGGTACAAAACGCAGTTTTTGCGGACGAAATTTATCCCACAACCACATCACCAGAATCGTCGATAACCCCAGCAGACCGGCTTGCCAGCCGAGACTGGGAATGGCCTGGGCCACTGCTGCGGGGAAGCCAGCAAGGTTATCCAGCCCAGACGGCTTGGGCGCGCCATCGAGCATCACATGCATTTGCGACAGGACAATCAACACCCCAATCCCCGCCAACATGCCATAGACCACTGCCGGCGCCGTCACCCGGAACCAACAACCCAGGCGCAGGCGCCCGGCCACCAATTGCAGGAAGCCCGCCAACAGCAGGATCGGCCCGAGCATAAGCATGCCGTGTTGGCGCACCAGCTCGAACACCAGCACCGCCAGGCCGGCCGCCGGGCCGCTGACTTGCAGGGGTGAACCGGCCAGCCAGCCCACCACCAGGCCACCAATGATCCCGGTGATCAGGCCCTTGGCCGGTGGCATACCCGATGCGATGGCGATCCCCATGCACAAGGGCAAGGCCACCAGAAACACCACCACCGAAGCCAACAGCTCCCGTGGCAGCACTGTTTTTAATTGAGCTGCACGCATGATGACTCTCCCGAGGCATTCGCCGGGCATGGCAAGGCCTGGCTGCATCCATGGCAGCCATCGCGTTACCCGGCAGGGGAATGTGTTAGAAGCGCGCTTTTGGCGTCGCCGAAGGGATTGGCCCGACGCCGTTCAACGGCAGGAACGTGGCCTGGTCAGCATCGTAGGCTTTGATTTCGCTGGTCTCGATGTTGTAGATCCAGCCATGGATAAACAAATGACCGTTGGCCATGCGCGAGGCCACGGAAGGGTGGGTGCGCAAATGTTGCAGCTGGGCAATGACGTTTTCTTCCGTCAACACCTGCATGCTTTCACCTTCGTTGGCGCAGTCGCAGTTGTCCTGGACCATGGTCTTGGCAACTTCGGCGTGGCGCAGCCAGGCTTTGACCGTGGGCATTTTTTCCAGGCTCTGGGGGTTGAGCACCGCCCGCATCGCGCCACAATCGGAGTGGCCGCACACAATGATGTGCTGCACGCCCAGGGCCAATACCGCGTACTCGATGGCCGTGGAAACACCGCCGTTCATCTGCCCATAAGGCGGTACGACGTTGCCCACATTACGGGTCACGAACAGGTCGCCTGGGGAGCTGTGGGTGATCAGCTCGGGAACAATGCGCGAATCGGCACAGGTGATAAACATCGCTCGTGGGCTCTGGGCCGTGGCGAGTTTCTTGAAGAGTTCTTCCTGCTGGGGAAAGACCTCGTTATGGAAATGCAAAAAGCCGTCAACGATGTGCTGCAGCGCTGCACCGGCAGACTCCGCCTCGTAAGGGGCTGAAGCCGACGCAGCCAACGGCTGTTTATCCTTGTCACTCATGATTCATCCTCTTGTTGGCGCAGGAGAGTTTTGCAGTTCAGCTCGACGCACGATTCGTAGCGCCGACCCATGGGTCACTCGATAAACAAGGTAGCTGCCGAAACTTAACTCAAACTGAATGAACCGCTCTAGCTCGCTGCTTTCAGTGATGTCAAAACGCGACCACCCTCGCCGGGCTACCCACGTATTTGTGTCAGTCTACAACAAAGCCAGCTGCCTGCCGGGTGGACAGAATGCACTGCAATCGAGGTTGTACCCTTCCCGCCGATCGAGCCCCAAGCGCTTGATCGCCTTGGCAAATCGCTGTGCCAGCAGATCAGCAAACGGCCCCTCGCCGCGCATGCGTACACCGAAGCGGCTGTCGTAGACTTCACCACCACGCACCTGGCGCACCAGGCTCATCACATGGGCGGCCCGTTGCGGGTAATGGGCCGCCAACCACTCCTCGAACAGCGGCGCCACTTCAAGGGGCAGGCGCAGCATCATATAGGCCGCGCTCTGTGCGCCGGCAGCATGAGCCTCGGCCAGCAGGCTTTCCAGCTCGCTGTCGTTGATCATTGGAATCATCGGCGAACACAGCACGCCCACCGGGATGCCCGCCTCGCGCATCACCCGGATCGCCCGCAGGCGCGCCTTGGGCGCCGCCGTGCGCGGTTCCAGGATACGCTTGAGCTCATCGTCCAGGCTGGTGAGGCTGATCATCACCGCCACCAGCCGCTGCCGGGCCAGCTCGGTGAGCAGGTCAAGGTCACGCAGGATCAGCGAGCCCTTGGTCACGATGGTCACCGGGTGACGATAGCGCAACAGCACTTGCAAGATTTGCCGGGTGATCTTGTACTCGCGCTCGATGGGCTGGTATGGATCCGTGTTGGAACCCAGGTTGATCGGTGCACAGGTATAGCCGGGCTTGGACAGTTGCTGCTCCAGCACATCGGCGGCGTTGGTCTTGGCAATCAGTTTGGTTTCGAAATCCAGGCCCGGGGACATGTCCCAATAGGCGTGGCTGGGCCGCGCATAACAATAAATGCACCCATGCTCACACCCCCGGTAAGGGTTGATCGAGCGGTCGAACGGCAGGTCCGGCGAGGTGTTGCGGGTGATGATGGTCTTCGCCGTCTCGATGCGCACTTCGGTGCCCTGGGTCGGCGGGACTTCCTGATACCAGCCGTCATCCTCGGTCACGCTCACCGTGGGTGCGAAGCGATTATGCAGGTTGGTGGCGGTGCCTCGCCCGCGCGGCGGCAGAGGAGTGGACATAAAAGCACCTCGATACTGTTTTTATATACAGTATCGAGGCGCAGCGCATCTGACCAGTGCCATTGGGCGGCAAACGCCAAATCAGAACCTGCTCGTCACTCGCTGTGGTTTTTGCGCAAGTCTGCCACATCGCTGGCCTTGACCGGCGCCCCCTGGTTACCCCAACTGCCGCGAATGAAGCTGACCACCTGCGCCACTTCCTGATCCGACAGCCGCCAGGCAAACGCCGGCATCGTGAAGGTGGAAGGCGCGGCGTGAGTAGCCGGCAGGGTGCCGCCATGCAACACAATATTGATCAGCGACGTGGCATCGGCCGTCTGCAACACCGGGTTGCCCGCCAGCGCCGGGAACACCCGGGTGTAGCCATGGCCATCGGTACGATGGCAGGCCGCGCAGTTGTCGATATACACCGCAGCGCCCGGCTGGCTGTCATCGCCCTTCCACAGCGCCTCGGCCACCTGTTTGTCGTACTGATGCGGCTGATCCTCGGGGTCCACCGCCGGCAGGCTCTTGAGGTAACGGGCGATAGCCGTCAGGTCATCTTCCGACATGTACTGCATGCTGTGGACGACCACATCGCTCATGCCGCCAAACACCGCGCTGCGATCACTGCGACCGGTCTTGAGGAATTGCACCAGTTGCTCTTCGCTCCAACTGCCCAGGCCGTCCTTGTGGTCGCCGCGCAGGCTTTTGGCGATCCAGCCTTCCAACGGCGCACTGCCGGACAGGAACGCCGCACCTTCAGACGCACTCAGGGCCTTTTCCTGCATGGTCAGGGCCCGAGGCGTGTGGCAGGCGCCACAGTGGCCGAGACCTTCCACCAGGTAGGCGCCACGGCTGATCACCGGGTCGGCACCGGCCTGGGCCTGATAGCCCGCCACCTCGGGTGCGAACATCCAGCGCCATGCAGCCAGCGGCCAACGCATGCTCAGAGGCCAGGGAATATCGCTGTCCTGGTTCTGCTGGGCGACCGGCTCCACACCTTTCATGAAGTACGCATACAACGCCTGCATATCGGTTTCGCTGACACGTGCGTAAGACGGGTAGGGCATCGCCGGGTAAAGCGTACTACCGTTTTTGGCGACACCGTGGCGCACGGCCTTGTCGAAGTCTTCAAAGCTGTAGTCCCCCAGGCCGCTTTTGTCCGGGGTGATGTTGGTGGAGTAGATCACGCCGATCGGGGTTTCCATCGGCAGGCCACCGGCAAACGGCTTGCCGCCCTTGGCGGTGTGGCAGGCCACGCAGTCGCCGGCGCGGGCCAGGTATTCGCCTTGTTTGATCAGATCCGTTTGCGCGGCGCTCACCGAGCAACTGCTGATCAGGGCCAGGGTCGCGATAACAAATGCTTTCATGGTCGTCGCTCCTTATGCCTGAACCAGCGGGCCGGGGTTCTTGAGGTATTGCTCGCGAATCGCCCGGGCCGACCAGTAGGTCAGCGCAGCCACCAGGCCCGTAGGGTTGTAGCCCAGCCCTTGTGGGAAAGCTGATGCGCCCGGCACAAACACGTTGTGAACATCCCAGCACTGCAAATAGCGGTTCACAGCACTGGTTTTCGGGTCGGTGCCCATGATCGCGCCGCCGTTGAGGTGGGTAGTCTGGTAGGACGCAGTGTTGAAGTGTTCGCCGACTTTTTTGCCGAACACGGCAATCGCCTTGGGGTTCATCGCTTCGGCGATCTTGCCCATTTTCTCGACCATGAAGCGGTTCATCTTGATGTCGTTTTCCTGCCAGTCGAAGGTCATGCGCAGCAGCGGCAGGCCGTAGGCATCACGGTACACCGGGTCCAGATCGAGGTAGTTGCCCCGGTAGGATTGATGGGCGCCGTGGGCGTCCATCGACACCTGGTGGGTGTAGTAATCGGCCGTGGCGCGCTTCCACGCGCTGCCCCAGGCCGGTGTACCCGGCGGGTTGGAGGTGCCGGCAATCGGCCGGCTGCCCGCCTGGTTGACCCACATCGGCGAGCCGCCGACGAAACCGTGGGGCCCATGATCGAAGTTGTCGGCGTTGAAGTCGTCCACCGCCACGCCATTGCCGCCAGCGCCGATGAAGTTGTTGGTGTGCACGTCTTTGTCGAAGTAGGCCTTGATGGTGGCCATGTTCTGGTAGGCGAAGTTCTTGCCCACCACCCCTTCGCCAGTGATCGGGTCGTAGGGTTTGCCAATGCCCGAGAGCAGCATCAGGCGCACGTTGTGGAACTGGAACGCGCCGAGAATCACCAGGTCTGCCGGTTGCTCGATCTCGCGGCCCTGGGCGTCGATATAGGTCACGCCGGTAGCCTTGCGCTTGGTGCTGTCGAGATTGACCTTGAGTACGTGGGAATTGGGCCGCAGCTCAAAGTTCGGCACCTGGCGCAACGCCGGCAGGATGTTCACGTTGGGCGATGCTTTGGAGTACATGTAGCAGACATAGCCGCTGCAAAATCCGCAGAAATTGCACGGCCCCATCTGCGCGCCGTAGGGGTTGGTGTAGGGCCCTGATGTATTGGCCGAAGGCAGGTTGTAGGGCTTGTAGCCCACATCGGCGGCGGCCTTCTGGAACAGCTGCGCCGAGTAGGTATTTTTCTGCGACTCCAGTGGGAAATGGCTGGAGCGATCCGGCGCGTAAGGGTTGCCGCCCTTGCCTTCACCCACCCGTTGGCCTTTCACGGTCCAGGCCTGGCCGGAGGTGCCGAAGACTTTTTCGGCGTAGTCAAAGAACGGTTCCAGCTCTTCGTAGCTGACGCCGAAGTCCTGGATGGTCATGTCCTTGGGTATGAAGTTTTTGCCGTAGCGCTCTTCGTAGTGGCTGCGCATGCGCAGCTCGATGGGATCGACCCGAAAATGCACGCCCGACCAGTGCAGGCCCGCGCCGCCCACGCCGTTACCCGGCAGAAAGGCGCCCAACTGGCGGTTGGGCAAGGCGATGTCATTCACGCTATGGCGAATGGTCACGGTTTCCTTGGAGACGTCCTGGAAGAGTTTCTTACGCACGCTGTAGGTCAGTTCATCGATCACTTGCGGGTAATTACCGTCCGGGTAAGTGTCCTGCATCGGGCCGCGCTCCAGCGCTACCACGTGCAAGCCCGCTTCGGTCAACTCCTTGGCCATGATCGCGCCGGTCCAGCCGAAGCCGACAATGACTGCATCCACTTTCTTCATGATGGTCGCCACGTTTATGCCCTCTCGCCACGGATGGAAACAGCCGGGAAGGGGTATTGCTCGTTGCGTTCAACCCAATCCATGAAATCGGCGCGGGCGCCGGGGAAGCCGATCATGGTCCAGCCGACCATGCCTTTGTTGCCGCCGTGGATCGGGTCGCAGAAGAACCCTTCCTTGGTGTTTTGCAGCAACAAGTTGAAGAAAATCTTCGGCGGTACCGCCGCGAAATGCTCGCCGCTTTCGGCACCGCCAGCCTCCAGGCGGCGTAGCAAATCATCCTGGGTAGCGCTGTCTTGCCCAGCAAATGCTTTACCGTTGAACGCTTTCGACCAGGAATCCGTGGCAGCGATACCCAGGCGATAAATCTCCTTGGGCACCAGTTTGCTCTGCCAGCCCATCTCGGGCGGCGCGTCGGCATTGAACGGGCCTTGCATGAACCACAGGGCACCACTGGCGTAAGGAGTGTTCATCTGACGGTCGATGTATTCCGGCGCACCGGCCTCCAGGGCGCCTGGGCCTTGGGCATCGGCAGGAATCAAGCGCGCGACGGCGGCGTTGATAAAGGCCCATTCCTCAGCCGTGAAGTAGCTGGGCTCGTAGGCCTTTTCACTGGCGGGGGCCTTGGCCGGGCTGGCCTGGGCAGGCGCCGGCGTGGCCATCAGCATCGAGCCGCCAAGGCCGGTACTGGCAACCGTGACCACCGGGATCAAGGTCAAGGATTTGCGCAAAAAGTCACGCCGGGGGTTGTCTCGATCTTGATCAGACATGGTGGCACCTCATCATGTGGTCACGGTTTTTTAGCCACTTCTGGGAGTGGCTTGTGGTTTGGGCAGCGAATTGGGCCAAAAGGACCCTAGGAAATAGAACGCAGCGGTAATAAATAGTTACGAAATGATAGCAGCCTAAGCATCAGACGAATCGTTTCAGCCACAAAATATCCAGAAATAGCACACAACGCTGACCAAGGGCCTAATGAGCAAGTGGCTCCTGCCCCTGGAGCAAGATGCCCGGCGTCACACCGAGAAACACCTGCAATGACTCGCACAATGGCCGCGAATTACCTGGGGCCAATACGGTCTCCCGAAAAGCACGCCCCGCTTGCGGGCTGAACACCCCCTCACGCAGAAACCTTGAAAAAGCTTCTTTTGCGAGGACACCGGACCACCGGTAGGAATATAGGTTGGCCTCATAGCCTTGCATGATATGGGTCAGCTGATTGACCGGGCGCAGGCCGGACAGCTCGGTCAAATACCCGACTTGCACGGCGGCATCGTCGAAGACCTGCTCAATGCTGCGCCCGTCGCCCCAGGTCCTGTGCAATTCGAAATCGAATAGGGCAGCCATCAATAACTCGGCCGTGTCCCAGCACGTTTGAATGGAGAGATGGCTCACTTGCCTATGCGCCAAGCCGTCCGACAGACGCTCACCCGTCTGATGATGGCGGGACAGCCAAGTGAGTACTTCTGGCTGGAAGCACCACTGCTCAAGGAACTCGCCAATAAACTCCGAAGTGTCGCGCCCGTAGCCAGACGAACTCGAAACCTCACGGTGCTCGGCGCTTGTCAGTACTTGTTGCAAGCAGTGCCCAAACTCATGGAATAGAACTCTCAGTTGGGCGTGGTCAAGCAAATAGGGTTGCCCAGGCTCCTCCTGCATGAAATTACACTGCAAGACAACGCTCGGACGCGTCAGTAAACCCTCGGCATCCTTGTGCCGATCGCGCAAGGCAAAGCTGTTTGGAGCCTCATCCGCCCCGCGCGCAAAAATGGTTCAAAGAACACATAGCCAAGGACTTCGTTGAACTCCTGCACCTCGAACAGACGAACAGACGCACTCCACCGATCAAAATCCGTGCGCTCAACGAACTGCACGCCAAACAATTGCTGGAAGAGTTCGCACAACCGAAAGAGCGTGTCATCCAACGTAAAATACTCACGTAACTGTTGCGCAGAAACACCGGCAACTTGCTGGCGAATCCTTTGCGCGAAGAACGCGTAGTCCCACAGTTTCAGATCAAAGACCCCATGGCTAGCGGCCATTGCCTGGAGTTGCAGTAGGTCACTGGCAAAGGTGGATTGCTCACTTGCCAGTTGTTTTTGCAAAAACGCCAGCACTTGGTCGGTGGACGTAGCCATTTGGTTTTCCAGCGCCAACTGGGCAAAGTTGTCGTAACCCAATAGTTTGGCGATCTCATGGCGCCCATCCATCACCACCCTCAGGTGGTCGCTGTTATCGTACAAGCCCGCGTGCGGACCGATATCAGAAGCACGACTATAAAATGCACTGCATACCTCCTGGCGTAGCCCCCGGTTCGCGGCTTGCGCGAGCAAACGTCGAACCGTCTCACCCTCCAATGTGACCAACCAGCCGGTCAATCCCTGCGCGCGGGCCTTGGCCGCCATCGAGTGCTTGAGGCTGGCGGGCACGCCCTCAAGCAATGTCTCATCCTGGATATGCTTGCTCCACGCAGCAGTTGCTTGAATGAGTTGGTAGGAAAAGTCGGCTTCAAGCTGCTGATTGACCGCTGTCAGGTAAGCCAGACGTTCACGGGACGTGGCCGGCAACATGGCGCCTGACCTTCGATACCGCGCCACGGTTTTTTCCAGTACGCGTTGACGCGACGGGTCGAAAAGCCGCGCTATCGGGCTCGCGCCAAGGCTTGCGTAGAGAGCATGCAGTTGCGGGCTGGCGGCCAGTTCTGCTCTATAAGCATTCAACTGATCATGGAAGTCGCTGGCGGCGCGCCTCCAGTCATCATCGATGGCTACAGAGTCCAGCACCATGACTATGCGCTGGGCCGCATCGAGGCGGGCGTAGAGATCACTCATGGCCAGCACCACGTCATCCCATGTAGGGAATAGCGCTTGGGTTTGTAGGGTTTCGTCCACCTGACGGCGGCTGTCGGCAATCAATGCCTGTGCCGCCGGCGCGAGGTGTTCGGTGTGGACCTGCGAGAACAGTGGTAGGTCACCGGTCTGTAGCAAGGGGTTGTGGCCAAGCATGGGTTCGTTCCTTTTTGTCCTTCGAGTGGAACTCGAAAGTCTAAAAAAAACCAATCCGGGCCAAGCAATACCTATGTACATCGCCTTACGCCGCAGAGGGGCGAAAGGCGATGGGGTGTTTCAGTCAATCAGTGTTTTTTCAACTTGGGGTTGGGAAAGAACTGCACCGCCTGCACTTTGGCATCCGGTACTTTCAACGCCGAGGTGTTAACCCGAGTACCCAGCTCCCTGGGCACCGACAACCCCTGGTCATTGAGCGTGTCGGTATACCCACAGGCCACGCATTCGCGATGCGGCACGCTGTCCTCGGTCCACATCTTCAACTTGTCCGGCTCGCTGCACGCCGGGCACACGGCGCCGGCGATAAATTGCTTCTTGGTGATCACAGGTCCGTCACTCATGCTGCCGCGTCCTCACTCAGGCCGCTGTGGCGCAAGAGTGCGTCAATCGACGGTGCACGTCCGCGGAAGTCGACGAACAGCACCATCGGCGCCTGGGAACCACCACGGGCCAGGATCGCCTCGCGGAAGGCACGCCCGGTTTCAGGGTTAAGCACACCGTCCTCTTCAAACTTGGAAAAGGCATCCGCCGACAGCACTTCGGCCCACTTGTAGCTGTAGTAACCCGCCGCGTAACCACCGGCGAAGATGTGCGCAAAGCTGTTGGGGAAGCGGTTGTAGGCTGGAGGGCGCATCACCGAGACTTCGTCACGCACGCCTTCAAGCACCTGCGCCGCACTGCGGCCATCGCCGTGGGTGGCGTGCAGCTCAAAGTCGAACAGCGAGAATTCCAGCTGGCGCACCATCATCAGGCCGGACTGGAAGTTCTTCGCCGCGAGCATTTTCTCCAGCAGGTCCTGAGGCAGTGCTTCGCCGCTTTCATAATGGCCGGAGATCAGTGCCAGGCCTTCCGGCTCCCAGCACCAGTTCTCCATGAACTGGCTCGGCAACTCCACTGCATCCCAGGCCACGCCGTTGATGCCAGACACGCCCGCGTGTTCAACCCGGGTCAGCAGGTGGTGCAGGCCATGGCCGAACTCGTGGAACAGGGTAGTGACTTCATCGTGGGTCAGCAGGGCAGGTTTGCCGCTGTCGGCCGGCGTGAAGTTACACACAAGGTTAGCCACCGGGCTTTGCAGCACACCGTCAACGGTGCGGCGACGGTCGCGCGCGCCGTCCATCCAGGCCCCACCACGCTTATTGGCGCGGGCGTACAGGTCGAAGAAAAAGCGGCCGACGTGCTGGCCGTTTTCCTTGATTTCAAACAGGCGGACATCCGGGTGCCAGGTGTCGAAGCCTTTCTGCTCGGCGATCTCGATGCCGTACAGGCGCTGGACGATGGCAAACAGGCCGCCCAGCACTTTGTCGATCGGGAAGTAGGCGCGCAGGGCTTCCTGGGACACGCTGTAGCGTTGCTCACGCAATTTTTCGCCGTAGAAACCGCTGTCCCAACTTTGCAGGTCGGTGCAGCCCTGTTCGGCGGCATAGGCCTTGAGCTGCTGCAGGTCCTGGGTGGCGAATGGCTTGCTGCGCTTGGCCAGGTCGCGCAGGAAACTCAGGACCTGATCGCTGGACTCGGCCATTTTGGTGGCCAGGCTCAGCTCGGAGAAGGAGGCGAAGCCGAGCAGTTGGGCCAACTCCTGACGCAGGTCGAGGATCTGTTCCATCACCGGGCCGTTATCGTTCTGACCGGCATTCGGGCCCTGGTCCGACGCACGAGTGCAGTAGGCGGCGTAAATTTCCTCACGCAGGGCGCGGTCCTGGGCGTAGGTCATCACCGCGTAGTAGCTGGGGAATTCCAAAGTGATCAGCCAGCCATCCAGCTCTTTGGCCTGGGCTGCGGCAGCCATTTGTGCCTTGGCGGAATCGGTCAGGCCGGCCAGGGTCGCTTCGTCGGTAACGTGTTTGGTCCAGGCCTGTGTGGCGTCCAGCAACTGGTTGGAAAACTTGCTGCCCAACTCGGAAAGCTTGCTTTGCACTTCGGCGTAGCGCTTTTGCTGTTCCGGCGGCAGGTCGATACCCGACAGGCGGAAGTCGCGCAGGGCGTGTTCCAGAATGGTTTTTTGCGCCACATCGAAACCGGCGGCTTCGGGGCTGCTGGCCAGGGCTTCGAACGCCTGGAACAGCTCACGGTTCTGGCCCATCTCGGTAGAGTAGGCGCTCAATGCCGGCAGGCAGGCCTCGTAGGCTTCGCGCAGTTCAGCGCTGTTGCACACGGCATTGAGGTGGCTGACCGGGCTCCAGGCGGCGCCCAGGCGGTCGTTGAGTTCGTCCATGGCCAGGATCAGGCCGGCCCAGGTAGGATTTTTTCCCTGGCTTTGCAGGATGCCGTCGATGGCGACCCGGTTGTCGGCCAGGATCTGTTCGATCGCCGGTTGGACGTGCTCGGCACGGATCGCCGAGAACGGCGGCAGGTCGTAGGACTGCAAAAGAGGGTTGTTCGCGCTCACGGTTGGCACCTTGGCTGAAGAAACAGATAAGACAAAGATGGGGCCATCTTAATTACAATCAATGCCCACCGCAGCTATCAACCAAACAGAGAGAGGCTATCGTGACCCTTCGCACCTATCAGAATCACGCGCCAACCCTCGGCGCCGGGGCTTTTGTCGACGCTTCGGCGGTGGTGATCGGCGATGTTGAAATTGGCGCAGACAGTTCGGTCTGGCCGCTGACGGTGATTCGCGGCGACATGCACCGCATCCGCATCGGCGCACGCACCAGCGTGCAGGACGGCTGTGTGCTGCACATTACCCACGCCGGCCCCTTCAACCCTGACGGTTTCCCGCTGCTGATCGGCGACGACGTGACCATCGCCCACAAAGTCATGCTGCATGGCTGCACCGTGGGCAGCCGGATCCTGATCGGCATGGGCAGCATCGTGATGGATGGCGCCGTGGTTGCAGACGATGTGATCATCGGCGCCGGCAGCCTGGTACCGCCGGGCAAGAAACTTGAAAGCGGTTTTTTGTACGTGGGCAGCCCGATTAAACAGATCCGTGCGCTGACTGACAAGGAACGCGCCTTTTTCACCTACAGCGCCGCGAACTACGTGAAGCTCAAGGACCTGCACCTGGCAGAAGGATTCGACCGATGACCCTGGATTACCAGACAGTTCTATTCGACCTGGACGGCACCCTGACCGACCCACGGGAAGGCATCACCCGTTCGATCCAGTACGCCTTGAGCAAGCTGGGCATCGATGAGCCTGACCTGACCAAGCTCGAACACTTTATCGGCCCGCCGCTGCTGCAGGCCTTTATGCAGTTCTATGACTTCGACGAGGCCCGCGCCTGGGAGGCCGTGAATTTCTATCGCGAGCGCTTCAAAGTCACCGGGCTCTATGAAAACCGCGTGTTCGAGGGGGTCATGCCATTGCTCGAAGCGTTGAATGGCCAGGGGCGCCAGCTGTATGTGGCCACCTCCAAGCCGTGGGAATTTGCCCGGGAGATCGCCCGGCATTTCGATTTCGCCAAGCACTTCAAGGTGATCTACGGCAGCGAGCTGGACGGTACGCGCACCAACAAGGTCGAATTGATCGCCCATTTGATGCGCGAAGAAGGGCTGGACCCGGCCAGCACCTTGATGATCGGCGACCGCAAGCATGACCTGATCGGCGCGCGCAGCAATGGGCTGGATGCGGCGGCGGTGGGGTATGGGTTTGGTAGTTTTGAAGAGTTGAATGCCGAGGCGCCGCGCTGGCATTTTGAGACGTTGGCCGAGATGCATCAGGCGTTTTTGCGGCGGGTTTGAGCTCGCTATCGCGGGCAAGCCCGTTCCCACATTGGCCGGTGTTCACACATCAAAATGTGGGAGCTGGCTTGCCTGCGATGAGGCCCTAAAGGCCGCCTACCAACTGCCGCAACGCCACTTTGCGCGGCTCCACCGGCAAGCGCCCCAACTGTTCCACAGCCCTGTAGAACTTCAGCCAATCCCCACCTTCCTGCGCAAACAATGCCGCAAACGCCGGCACCCACTGGTCGTACAAACCAAACGGCAACAACCGCGCATTGTTCATCGGCTGGTTGATCCAGGCGTCATAACGCTTGTCGCCGGCCCACTGGTTGTCGCGCATCTGTCGATAATCATTGCGCAAACGCTCGAATTCGGCCGCCTTGGCCTGACGCATCGCATCCGCTGCCAAGGGCTGCGCATACAGGCGTTCCAGGCGGGTGCGGGTGTCGAGAATCAACTGGATAAACTGGTCGCGCTGTTTCAGGCTCGACTCGCTGGCAGGCGCAAGGCCACGGGCCGCGCGCCATTGCCGGGTGCCTTCCTGCTCGACAAAGGTGGCAAACGACTCATTGAACTCGGTGTCGTCCTTCACATAAAAACGCTGGTGAGCCAACTCGTGAAAAATCACCGTGGCCAAGCGCTCTTCGCCCCAGCGCATCATCGAACTCATGATCGGGTCGTCGAACCAGCCCAAAGTGGAATAGGCCTCGACCCCGCCAATCGACACATCCATGCCGCGCAGTTGCAGCAACGCCGCCTCGCCACGCGCCGCGCCCTGGCTGTAATAACCGCGATAGGCCACGCACCCGGCAATTGGGAAGCAATGGTTCTGGGGCAACAAGGAAAACTCTGAAGTAGCGAAGACATTCCAGACGACGTACGGCCGACCGATATCGGCATACAAGCGGTAACTCTGGTTGTCCGGCAGATGCAGTTGCTGGCTGGCGAAGCTACGCGCCTTCTGGGATTGCGCCAGGTGATCGCGCAGCACTTGTGGCCGCGCCGGGTCAGCAATGACCTCGGCCACCGGTTCGCGCGAGCGCAGCAACTGCCATTGGCCGCTGGCCAGTTGGCTGTAATAGCTGACACTGGAGCAGCCGCCGAGCACTACACACATCAGCCCCGCCAATAAACGCCATGCCATTTCAAACTGCTCCAGGG
The DNA here is from genome assembly GCF_900004755.1 of Pseudomonas sp. 25 R 14. Classification (NCBI taxonomy): domain Bacteria; kingdom Pseudomonadati; phylum Pseudomonadota; class Gammaproteobacteria; order Pseudomonadales; family Pseudomonadaceae; genus Pseudomonas; species Pseudomonas sp. 25 R 14. The sequence goes on from NZ_CVTS01000020.1 coordinate 75,880, forward strand.
TGATGGGCCTGCCAGACTATCTGGCTTGTTGGCGCTATGCTCACACCATTCCTACCGTAGAGTGCCCAACATGCGTCAGCTCTTGCCTGCCCTGGTGGCGATTTTTCTCAGCGCTTGCGCTTCCACACCAATCCCGCCAGCCGACCCGCAACAGGCCTGGGTCGATTTCGCCACCCCGACGCCGGGCGCCAAGTTGGTCATGGCGCAGCGCCTGGATGGCAAAAATCTCAACGACGGGCGCTACTTCCAGGTGCCACCGGGTAGCCACGAATTGATGGTGCGTTTTGATTTCGAGGTGTATGCCGGCGGTGGCCTGGGCAGCGGACTGAGCCAGCCCCAGGACCGTACCTGTTTTATCACCGTGCAATACGACCAATTCGAAGCCGGCCAGCGCTATCGCCTGGAAGGGCGCTCGCTGGGCTTCACCCCGAATATCCGGCTGTATAACGCACAGCGTCAGTTGCTGGCAGAGGAACGCAGCGTCAACTGTATTCCCTGATCAGTCGTCATTGCGCTGGTAGATGATGCGTTTGGTGCCGTTTTCGCAAGAGCCGACGATCATGGCTTCGTCATGATTCTTGGCTTCTTCGGCAGTGATGATTTCCAGGGTGTAGGACGGAATCGCCTTGGCCTGCAGGCCAACTTCAATCTCTTTCCTGAGCTCTTCACAGTCTTTCGGTGCGGCCATTGCCGACGTGGCCAAAGCACCGCAGATAATCGCCAAGGCAAAACGTTTCATGTGTGAAGCTCCCTAAATGCATCGCGCACGGGTGTGCGCCAAAGGCTGCATGGATATGAGACCACATTTGCGAAACGCGAGTTCTGATTTAACGCACAACAAAATGTGGGAGCTGGCTTGCTCCCACAGTGGACCTGCGCAGATCAGTTGATGAGGGTGCCATCCAGGGTGATGGTCGCATTCAGGACCTTAGACACCGGGCATCCTTCCTTGGCTTTTTTGCTCAGCTCATCGAACTGCGCCTGGCTCGCGCCCGGGATCTTGGCCTTGAGGATCAGGTGCACCGCGGTGATCGCAAAACCACCGTCCACCTGGTCCAGGGTGACTTCGGCCTGAGTGTCGATGCTGTCGGCCTTGAGCCCGGCCTCGCCGAGAATCATGGAAAAGGCCATGGAGAAACAGCCGGCATGGGCCGCGCCGATCAATTCTTCAGGGTTGGTGCCCTTGCCACCTTCGAAACGCGCCTTGAAGCCGTAGGGCGCTTCACGCAGTACGCCGGTTTCGGTCGAGATAGAACCCAAGCCGGTCTTCAGGTCGCCTTCCCAGTGAGCGGAGGCTTTTTTCACGATACTCATAGCAATCTCCCAAGCAGTGGTTTTGCATCAGTAAGGTTCTGAGGATAGAAGCTCTGGCAAAGTTCACCTCATCAGAAAAACCTAGTGGCTCAGTAGGAAATTTCACGAGTGCTATTGAATCTCGGGTATATGCCCTCATTGCATAGAGCATGCACATGAAGCGGCAGGTTTTGGTTCGTCACAAGCCTGCGCCCTTAGGAGAAGCAGGCTTATGAAACCACTGTCCGATGTGAAGTTCTCGACCCTCGACCTGGTGCCGGTGCGCGCCAATGGCAGCCCGGCGCAGTCGCTGCGCAATTCCCTGGACCTGGCCCAGCACGTGGAAAAACTCGGCTACACCCGCTTCTGGGTGGCCGAACACCACAATATGGATGGCATCGCCAGCTCCGCGACCTCGGTACTGCTCGGCTACCTGGCCGGCGGCACCTCGACCATTCGCGTCGGTGCAGGCGGCGTGATGCTGCCCAACCACGCGCCACTGGTGATTGCGGAGCAATTCGGCACCCTGGAAAGCCTCTATCCTGGCCGTATCGACCTGGGCCTGGGGCGCGCGCCCGGCTCCGACCAGATGACCGCCCGCGCCCTGCGACGCGAGCGCTCCGGCAGCGCCGATGACTTCCCCGAAGACGTGGCCGAACTCATGGCGTACCTGGGTCCACGCACGCCCGAGCAACGGGTGATCGCGATGCCTGGCACCGATACCAACGTCCCGGTGTGGCTGCTCGGCTCAAGCCTGTTCAGCGCCCAACTGGCCGGTGAGCGCGGTTTGCCCTACGCCTTCGCCTCCCATTTCGCACCGCGCATGATGCATGAGGCGATTCGCGTCTATCGCAATCACTTCAAGCCTTCGGCTGTCCTCGACAAGCCCTACGTGATGCTCGGTGTACCACTGGTGGCCGCCGATACCGATGAGCAGGCCAATTACCTGGCCACCTCGGTCTACCAACGAATTCTCGCGCTGATGCGTGGGCAGAGCCTGGTGCAGCGCCCGCCGGTCGACAGCATGGACGGCCTGTGGCTGCCCCATGAGAAAGATGCCGTAGGCAGTTTCCTGGGCTTGGCGATGGTGGGAAGCCCGGCGAAGATTCGCGCCAAGCTGCAGGTACTGATCGAGCAGACCGGTGCCGATGAGCTGATCTTTACCTGTGACTTGTACGAGCATGCTGATCGGATTCATTCCTACGAGCTGCTGGCGCAAGTGATGAAAGGCTGACCCACAGGCACAAAAAAACCGACGCTCTGGCGTCGGTTTTTATGTCTGGCACACGGGATCACCCGCGGTTGTAGACGATTTCCTTGGTACCACCTTCGCAACTGCCGACCACTTCGCCATTGGTTGCAGTGCCTTTATCCACGATTTCCAGGGTGTACCCGGAGGCGCCATTGGCCTGGATCTTGGCGTCGATTTCGCTTTTCAGTTCGCCACACGGTTTGCCCGCCGCCAGGGCCGTACCCGCCAGGCTCAACAAACCTACCGCTAACAGAAGCTTTTTCATCCGTTACTTTCCTTGCGCTGATCAAAAAATGTACGCCGACGCATTTGGCATCGGCGCCCACAGGTGTAGCGCAGGTTATGGCAATCGGCCAGCGTGCAAGTTCAACCGAGCCTATCAACTATTGGCAATACGAAAGCCCACCTTGAGGGTCACCTGAAAGTGCGCGGCCTTGCCATCCTTGATGTGGCCACGGGTTTCGGTCACCTCAAACCATTCCAGGTGCTTGATGCTCTTGCTGGCCTCGGCCAGGGCATTGTTGATGGCGTCCTCGATGCTGGTAGGCGAGGAGCCCACCAATTCGACTTTCTTGTAGGTGTGATGATCAGACATGAGCGTTCTCCTGGGTCGTTGAATAAAGCCTAGCAGTGATTCTTCGTACTGCTTCTGGCGACCCTTCTCACTTGAAAGTTCAGATTTACTGCACTTTCTGAAAGCCCCGGAGTCGGAATCAACACATGCCACTCAATCACTCCAGGAGAGCCCACATGGCCAACACCTCTTTACGCAAAGCGTCATTGGAAAGCATGGAAGCCGAGATTTCGAGCCTGCTCAAATCCCTTGAGAGCCTCAAGGACGATGCATCGGACGAGTCGCGCAAAACCCTGAAGGCCCTCAAAAGCAATGCCGAGAATGCCCTCAAGCACTCCCGCCACCTGATCAGCGATGCCTACGAAGAAAGCAAAGTGAAAATCCGCGAGACCGGAGTTGCCACCCGTGACTATGCGCAGGAGCACCCTTGGACCACCGCCGGCGTTGCCGTGGGCGCCCTGGGCCTGCTGGCGGCCTACCTGCTGTGCAAACGCGGTGACTAAACCGGCTGGCGCTCAAGCTCAGTCTTGAGCCACTGCGCCAGTTGCCGGGCGCGCCCATCCGCGGCGCGCTTGGGTAGCCACAACGCCAGGTGCGCCGGGGTTTCACTGAATCCCCACGGCGCCACCAGGCGACCGCCGCGCAAGTCCTCCGCCACCAGCGGTTGCGGCGCAATCGCCACCCCCAGGCCCGCCACGGCCGCCTCCAGCAAATAATACAAATGCTCAAACCCCTGGCCGTATTTCAACGCGCCGGCCTCGATGCCATGGTGCTGGGCCCAGTTGGGCCAGGCTTGCGGGCGTGAGGTGGTGTGCAACAAGGCCTCGCCCAGCAACGCCTGCGCAGGCGCCTCGCGCAGCGCCTCGTAATGAGCAAAACGTGGGCTCATTACCGGGCCGATACGCTCGCTGGCCAGTTCGTAGACCTGCATATCCGCCGGCCATGGCGGCTCGGCGAACACCAGCAAGGCATCCAGGCCCGGACGCCGTGGGTCAAGATCGCCTTCACCCGCCGACAGGTGCAGGCGCAAATCCGGCAGATCGGCGTTAAGGCGACCCAGGCGCGGAATAAACCAGCGCGCCAGCAGGCTGCCGGAACAACCGAGGACGAACGGTGCGTCGGCGCTGCTTTGGGTCAACTCCCCGCACACATCCCGCAGGCGCTCGAACGCCTCGAAACTGGCATCGCGCAGCCGCACGCCTGCATCTGTGAGTTTAATGCCGCGCCCATCCTTGACGAAAAGACTCAACCCAAGATGCTCTTCCAACACTTTCAGTTGTCGGCTGACGGCGCCGTGGGTCACGTGCAATTGCTCGGCAGCCTGGCTGACGCTGTTGAGGCGGGCAGTGGCTTCGAATGCGCGCAGGGCATTAAGCGGGGGAAGGTTTCGGTTCATCCGTGAGTTTTCCTGACAGGTTGTGGCGATCTTATCGGTTTTCACGGTCAAGCGTCAGAGGTAGAGTGACCGTCATTGCCTCCCCCACACTTTCTTCCTGGAGCGTCCCATGACTCAGTCCCAGACCGATTTACGCAACGGCCCTGACGCCAACGGCCTGTTTGGCGCGTTCGGCGGCCGCTACGTGGCGGAAACCCTGATGCCGTTGATCCTCGACCTGGCCCGCGAATACGAAGCGGCGAAGATCGATCCGGCATTCAACGAAGAGCTGGCCTACTTCCAGCGCGATTACGTCGGACGCCCAAGCCCGCTGTACTTCGCCGAACGCCTGACCGAATTCTGCGGCGGCGCCAAGATCTACCTCAAGCGCGAAGAGCTGAACCACACCGGCGCGCACAAGATCAACAACTGCATCGGCCAGATCCTGCTGGCACGGCGCATGGGCAAGAAACGCATCATCGCCGAGACCGGCGCCGGCATGCACGGCGTGGCCACCGCCACCGTCGCCGCGCGGTTTGGCCTGCAATGTGTGATCTACATGGGCACCACCGATATCGAGCGCCAACAGGCCAACGTATTTCGCATGAAGCTGCTGGGCGCCGAAGTGATCCCGGTAGTCGCCGGCACCGGCACCCTCAAGGATGCGATGAACGAAGCCCTGCGCGACTGGGTGACCAACGTCGACAGCACCTTCTACCTGATTGGCACCGTGGCCGGGCCACACCCATACCCTGCGATGGTGCGCGATTTCCAGGCGGTGATCGGCAAGGAAACCCGCGACCAGTTGCAAGCCCAGGAAGGCCGCCTGCCGGACAGCCTGGTGGCGTGCATCGGCGGTGGCTCGAACGCCATGGGCCTGTTCCACCCGTTCCTCGATGACACCAGTGTCGAAATCATCGGCGTCGAAGCGGCCGGCTACGGTATTGAAACCGGCAAGCACGCGGCCAGCCTCAACGGCGGCGTACCGGGTGTGCTGCACGGCAACCGTACCTTCCTGTTGCAGGACGACGACGGCCAGATCATCGACGCCCACTCGATTTCCGCCGGCCTCGATTACCCCGGCATCGGCCCGGAGCACGCCTGGTTGCACGATATCGGCCGCGTCCAGTACACCTCGGTGACGGATGACGAAGCCCTCGACGCCTTTCACAAATGCTGCCGCCTGGAAGGGATCATTCCTGCACTGGAAAGCGCCCACGCCCTGGCTGAAGTGTTCAAGCGCGCACCCACCCTGCCCAAGGATCACCTGATGGTGGTCAACCTGTCGGGTCGTGGCGACAAAGACATGCAGACCGTGATGCACCATATGGAAACCGCCAAGCAGGAGAAACACTGATGAGCCGCCTGCAAACCCGCTTTGCCCAACTCAAGGAACAAAACCGCGCCGCCCTGGTGACCTTCGTCACTGCCGGCGACCCGGGTTATGACACCTCCCTGGCGATCCTCAAGGGCTTGCCGGCAGCCGGCGCCGATGTGATCGAGCTGGGCATGCCCTTCACCGATCCGATGGCCGATGGCCCGGCCATCCAACTGGCCAACATCCGCGCGCTGACCGCCAAGCAGAACCTGGTGAAAACCCTGCAGATGGTCCGCGAGTTCCGCCAGGGCAACAACGATACGCCGCTGGTGCTGATGGGCTACTTCAACCCGATCCACATGTACGGCGTGCCACGTTTTATCGCTGACGCAAAAGAAGCCGGCGTCGATGGCCTGATCGTGGTCGATATGCCGCCGGAACATAACAGCGAACTGTGCGACCCGGCCCAGGCCGCCGGTATCGACTTTATCCGCCTGACCACGCCGACCACCGACGATGCACGCCTGCCCACGGTGCTCAACGGCAGCTCGGGGTTTGTGTACTACGTCTCGGTGGCCGGTGTGACCGGTGCCGGTGCCGCCACTCTGGAACACGTGGAAGAGGCCGTCGGCCGTCTGCGTCGCCATACCGACCTGCCGATCAGCATCGGCTTCGGCATCCGCACCCCGGAACAGGCCGCCGCCATCGCCCGCCTGGCGGACGGTGTGGTGGTGGGTTCAGCGCTGATCGACCATATCGCCAATGCCAGCAACGACCAGCAAGCAATTGATGGGGTGCTGAGCCTGTGCGCAGCCTTGTCGGAAGGTGTACGCAACGCCCGTAAATAATCCCCACCCCTTGTAGGAGCGAGCTTGCTCGCGAAGACCGTCAACGATAACGCGGGCATCCTGGATGAACGCGGTGTCTTGACGTTTTTCGCGAGCAAGCTCGCTCCTACAACAGCTTTATTCCTTCAGTTCGATACGTTCGACCTTACCCACCAGCAATATGTAGGACAGCGCCCCCAGCAGCGCCAGCACTGCAATGTAGGTAATCGCCGGCGCAAACGAATCGCCCGTGGCCAGAAAGCCAATCACGATGGGCGTGGTGATCGCCGCCAGATTGCCGATGAAGTTGAACACCCCACCCGTTAATCCCAACAACCGCGCCGGCGCCAGGGTCGAGACCAGCGACCAGGTGATCGAGGCCAGGCCGTTGCCGAAAAACGCCACCGCGAGGAACGCAATCACCAACGGCGTCGAGTCGACGAAGTTGGCGCCGATGATCGCCGTGGAGATCAGCAAGCCGCTGATGATCGGCAACTTGCGCGCAAAACCTACCGAGGCACCACGGCGGATCAGCCAGTCGGAAAACAGCCCGGAACACAACACACCGACAAACGCCGCAAGGAACGGCAACGAGGCGAGCAGGCCGGACTTGATGAAGTCCATGCCGCGATATTTCACCAGGTAGGTCGGGAACCATGTCAGGAAAAACCACAGGGTCGAGTTCAGGCAGAACTGGCCCAGGTAGATGCCCCACAGCTTGCGTTTAGTCAGAACGATGCCCAGGTCGACCCAACTGAACGGCGTCTTGCGCTTGGCCACTTGAGCGCTGAGGTCCACCAGCCCGCCGCCGTCGCGGATCAGCTCGATTTCCGCACTGTTGATGCCCTTGAAGTCCCGAGGCTCACGGTAGACCGCGTACCAGACCACCGCCCACAAGATGCCCACCGCCCCCGTGCTGATAAACACCATGTGCCAGCCATAGTGGTGCTGCAACCAGGCCAGGACGGGGGTGAGGAACGCCAGTCCGACAAACTGCCCGGAGGTATAGAAGCCAATGGCCGTCGCGCGCTCACGCTCGGGAAACCAACTGGTGACCACCCGGCTGTTGATCGGATAGGCCGGCGCCTCCAGGGCACCTACTGCCATGCGCAGCACGAACAGGGCGATAAAGCTGGCGGCAAATCCCAGCATCACTGTGGCGATGGACCACAACAGCAGGGCGACGGTGTAGAGAATGCGCGGCGGCACCCGGTCCACCAGCCAGCCGCCGGGGATTTGCATGGCGGCGTAGGTCCAGCCGAACGCCGAGAAGATCAGCCCCACATGCACCGGGTCGATGCCCAGCTCGCTGGTCAGGGCCGGCGCGGCAATCGACAGGTTGCTGCGGTCCAGGTAGTTGATCACCACCGTGATAAACAGCAGGACCATGATGAAGTAACGCTTGCGGCTGGGCGTGACTAAAGACGCCTGGCCGGTGAGGGTTTCAGGTTGCATGGGGGGAGCCTCTTATTATGTTTATTGAGGTCTGAACAATTTGACTGAAGAAACCGTATTCCGTGTGGGAGCGGGCTTGCTCGCTCCCACACGGACCGCGTTCCATTAGGCAAAAATCACCATTCGGCGAAGCTGCCATCGGCATGCCGCCAGATCGGGTTGCGCCAGCGATGGCCGATGGCGGCCCGTTCAATCACATATTCCTCGTTGATCTCAATCCCCAGCCCCGGCCCGTTGGGGATCTTCACAAAGCCCTGGTCGTAGTCGAAAACACCGGGGTCGCGTACGTAATCGAGCAAGTCGTTGCTCTCGTTGTAGTGAATGCCCAGGCTTTGTTCCTGGATAAACGCGTTGTAGCAAACCGCGTCCAGTTGCAGGCACGCCGCCAGGGCAATCGGCCCCAGCGGGCAGTGCAGGGCCAGGGCCACGTCGTAGGCCTCGGCCATGTTGGCGATCTTGCGGGTTTCGGTGATGCCCCCGGCGTGGGACGCATCCGGCTGGATGATGTCGACGTAACCTTCGCTGAGCACGCGCTTGAAATCCCAGCGTGAGAACAATCGCTCACCCAGGGCAATCGGGGTGCTGGTCAAAGGTGCCAGCTCCTTGAGCGCTTCGTAGTTTTCGCTCAGTACCGGTTCTTCGATAAACATCAGCTTGTACGGGTCCAGCTCTTTCATCAGCACCTTGGCCATAGGCTTGTGGACCCGGCCGTGGAAGTCCACGCCGATGCCGACATTCGGGCCGACCGCATCGCGCACGGCGGCGACATTGGCCAGGGCTTGGTCAACCTTGTCAAAGGTGTCGAGAAACTGCAGCTCTTCGGTGCCGTTCATCTTCACCGCCGTAAACCCACGGGCCACGGCTTCCTTGGCCGCGCGGGCAGTGTCGGCCGGACGGTCGCCGCCGATCCACGAATAGACGCGGATCTTGTCCCGCACCTGGCCGCCCAGCAGGTCGCTGACCGACACACCGAGGGCCTTGCCCTTGATGTCCCACAGCGCCTGGTCGATGCCAGCGAGAGCACTCATATGAATCGCGCCGCCACGGTAGAAGCCGCCGCGATAGAGCACCGTCCAGATATCTTCGATATTGCGTGGGTCTTTGCCGATCAAGTAGTCGGACAGTTCCTCGACCGCCGCCGCTACGGTGTGGGCGCGGCCTTCAACCACAGGCTCACCCCAACCGGTCACGCCCTGGTCGGTTTCCACTTTGAGGAAGCACCAGCGCGGCGGCACGATAAAGGTGGTCAGTTTGGTGATTTTCATCTTCTTGTCTCTCTTGTCGGATGCAGCGCCTGGGTGCCAGGCACACTCAGTTCAAGGCGTTCCAGGCAGCGACATAAGCCTGGGCACGGCTCGCCACCTGATCGACCGTCATGCCAGGCTTGAACAGCCCGGAGCCCAAGCCAAAACCCTTGGCCCCGGCGTCGACGAAGACCTGCATGTTGTCCGGGGTTATCCCGCCTACCGGCAGCAACACCGTGCCGGCCGGCAACACCGCCAGCCAGGCCTTGATCACCGCCGGGCCCATTTGCTCGGCCGGGAACAGCTTCAGCACATCGGCACCTTCGGCCAGGGCGGCAAAGGCTTCGGTCGGCGTCGCAACACCGGGCGACAGGTACAGGCCCGCGGCTTTCGCGGCACGCAACACCTTGGCATCGCTGTGCGGCATGACGATGACCTGGCCACCGGCCGCCTTCACCTGCCCGACCTGTTCCGGCGTCAGCACGGTGCCGGCCCCGATCAGGCAATCGGCGGGCAAGGTCTCACGCAAGATGCGGATGCTGGTGTAGGGATCGGGCGAGTTGAGCGGCACTTCGATCACCCGGAACCCGGCCTGGTACAACACTTGGCCGACAGCTGCGGCCTCATCCGGGCGCAGGCCCCGCAGGATTGCGATCAAACCGTTGTGTGTGAGTGCTTGCTTGAGCATGTCAGGCCTCGATTGCAGGTTGAGTGAGCCCGGCGGCCAGCGCCAATTGCCAGAGGCCGCGCTCGGTCGCTTCTTGCGCGAGGCTGACTTGGCTGAAACCACACAGGGCGAGGGCGCGTTGATAACGGGCACAGAGGGCGCTGGCGCCTACCAAAATGATCGGCGTGTTGCGGGAACGGTCGGGCAAGCCGGCCAGTTCATGGCCGATCAGCAAGCCGGAGAGGTAATCCGGCTGCTGCTCGGGGGCCAGTTCGGCGGTCAGTCCCAGGGTGCGCGCGCTGAATAGCGTCGACAGCACACCGCGCTGGCCATCCTGTGACAGCGCCACACGCACGCCTCGATCAAAGGCGTCGGCCTGGAACTGCCCGGCAATCTTTTGCGTACGTCCGAGAATGCTGTGCTTGCCCAACACCGCGAACAGCTCACCAGTCATAAACGTGTCGAAGTGGGTGATGCAGCCGTCGACCACCTCGACCCACTTGGAATGGCTGCCGGGCAAGCCGATCAATAACTCACCGCTGGCCGGCAGGTTTTGCAGCACGCCGAGCACCTGGGTTTCTTCGCCGCGCATCACGTTGGGCAAACCGACCTGCTCGATCACGCCGGGCACGATATGCACATCGACACCGCGCAGGCTGCGCACCTTGTGCAGCGCCTGGCCCAGGCTGGAGACGTCGACAGGCGTATTGCGATAAGCCGCTTCGCTCCAACCCTGGGCGCTGCCGACCATGCCGCAGGCAATCACCGGCAGATCGGGCTGGGCGTCGAGCCAGTCGCCGCAGGCCGCATCGAAGGCCAGTTCAAAACCGTTGCTGCTGTGAACACCGGCAATCAGCCGCGGTTCACTGGGTAAATGCATGATCCCCGACGCCAGCGAACGCTGTTCGAGGACCTGGCCACCAGAGCCGAGTTTGTAGGCACGAAGGGAACTGGTTCCCCAATCGAGCGCGATCAATTGCGCCGGCATCGCTTCACCTGAAATGTTGCAGAGGGCCGACTATAAACCTAAGGCCAGAAATATCTCAATATATAAATATCAATCCCATATACTGGAACAACACAAAGAAAATCCCCACGCCATCGTGCTTTTCATCGCACATGAACGTGGGGATTCGCTGACAGAAACGGCTTAAAAAATCGACAGATCCAAGGGCCGCATCGCGCCCATCCAGATCGCGTAGTCGGTGTGGTCCTTCAGGTCATCACCGGTATCGGGGTGCAAGAACACCACCAGCCCGTTGCGATTGAGCGCCAGCCACGGCAGCGCCACGCCGATGTATTGGGGATCGAACGCCAGCTGGCAGCTCCAGTCCGGATGCGGGCCCACCGGACGCTCATGCATGCGCCCCATGCGCACCGGGAAGATGGCCGCCGCGCTTTCACAAAGCTTGCGCGCCTGGTCGATCGTGCTGGCGTCGAAGTAGATGTGGGCGTGATAGCCCTTGATACGTTGCATGACTGGCTCCGGGCTCGTTGATCGGCCGATCCTAGACCGCAATCGACGGCAGGGCCAGCCCGGCCAGCGATTGCGCGCTGCTGGCCTGCTCGGCCACCAGCCAGTCGACAAACCGCTCGATCAACTGTCCGCGCCGCTTACGCTGGGGCAATACCACGTAATACCCAAAGCGCGAGATCACCGTGTCGCCAATCGGGCGGCACAGCCACTTTTGCTCCAACAGGTTATCCACCAGGTGGCGCCAGCCGATGGCCACGCCCTGGCCGGCAATCGCCGCCTGGATCAGCAGCGTGTAATTGTCGAAGCGCAGCGGCCCCGGGGTCGGCGCGGCGCTGATCCCCAGTTCGCGAAATACGCCGCTCCAGTCGAACCACTGACTGTTGTTCTCCTGGCGCAGGTGCAGCAACGGCAACGCTTGCAGGCTCTGCAACGACAACGGCGCGGTGCGGCCCTTGAGCAGTTGCGGGCTGCACACCGGAAACACTTCTTCGTTGAACAGCCACTGGCTGTCGCCCTGCTTGAAGCGACCGTCACCAAACAGCACCGCCACGTCGATATCGCTGCGCAAGGTCGCGTGATTGCGCTCGCTGGTGACCAGGCTCACATCCACCTGCGGGTTGGCTTCGTGAAAGCGATGCAGGCGCGGCATCAACCAATAGGCGGCGAAGGCAAAGTCGGTGGCCACTTGCAGCACTTCGTGCTGATCCTGTTGGGTGATCGTGCTCAGGCCCGTGTTGATGCTCTGCAAGCCGGCCTGGACGTGTTCGAACAGCAACACGCCTGCATCCGTCAATTCGATGCCTCGGTAGATACGGTCAAACAGACGCACCGCCAGTTGTTCCTCCAGGCGCTTGATCTGCTGGCTGACGGCCGGCTGGGTGGTGCCCAACTCCATCGCCGCCGCCGTGAAGCTGCGATGGCGGGCGGCGGCTTCAAAGGCCCGCAGCAGGTCCAGCGACAGGTTTCCCAGGGCTTCATACATAAGCGGCACTTATCCTAGACATTGCTTTTCATGGGCTTTACCACGTTTTCCATGGCCCGCATGCTCAATCGCATAAACATTGACTATGGAATGCTGCGAAACCATGAAGCGCAAGAACATTCTTTTCATCATGGCCGATCAAATGGCCGCGCCGTTGCTGCCCTTCTACGGTCCTTCGCCGATCAAGCTGCCGAACCTGAGCCGCCTCGCCGCCCAAGGCGTGGTGTTCGATGCCGCGTACTGCAACAGCCCACTGTGTGCGCCGTCGCGTTTTACCCTGGTCAGCGGCCAGTTGCCGAGCAAGATCGGTGCCTACGACAATGCGGCGGATTTCCCCGCCGATGTACCGACCTACGCCCACTACCTGCGTCGCCTCGGCTATCGCACGGCGCTGTCGGGCAAGATGCATTTCTGCGGGCCGGACCAGCTGCACGGCTATGAAGAGCGCCTCACCAGCGATATCTACCCCGCCGACTATGGCTGGGCGGTGAACTGGGACGAGCCGGATGTGCGCCCCACCTGGTATCACAACATGTCGTCGGTGCTGCAAGCCGGCCCGTGCGTGCGCACCAACCAGCTGGATTTCGACGAAGAGGTGGTGTTCAAGGCCCAGCAGTACCTGTTCGACCATATTCGCGAGGACGGCGACCAGCCGTTCTGCCTTACAGTTTCCATGACTCATCCCCACGACCCGTACACCATTCCCAAGCCGTTCTGGGATCTGTACGACGATGACGACATCCCGATGCCTACAACGCCGGCCCAGGCGGACCTGGACCCGCATTCCCAGCGCCTGCTCAAAGTCTACGACCTGTGGGACAAACCGCTGCCTGTGGATAAGATCCGCGATGCGCGGCGTGCCTACTTCGGGGCATGCAGCTATATCGACAGCAACGTCGGCAAACTCTTGCAAACCCTGCAGGACACTGGCCTGGCGGAAGACACCATCATTGTGTTCTCCGGCGACCACGGCGACATGCTCGGCGAACGCGGGCTCTGGTACAAAATGCACTGGTTTGAAATGGCCGCGCGGGTGCCGCTGCTGGTCAGTGCGCCGGGGCAATTTTCGGCCGGGCGGGTGAGTGCGGCCGTGTCCACCGCCGACCTGCTGCCGACCCTGGTGGAACTGGCCGGCGGCGAACTGGACGCCCACCTGCCCCTGGACGGCCGCTCGCTGGTCCCGCACTTGCTGGGGCAGGGCGGGCATGACGAAGTGTTCGGCGAATACATGGCCGAAGGCACCATCGGGCCGCTGATGATGATTCGCCGGGGCGCCTACAAATTCATCTACAGCGAGGATGATCCGTGCCTGCTGTTCGATGTGCATAACGACCCGCGTGAACAGGAAGAACTCAGCCAGTCAGCACAGCATCGCCCTCTGTTTGAGGCGTTCCTGGCTGAAGCACGGGCCAAATGGGACATCCCGGCGATCCACCAGCAGGTGCTCGCCAGCCAACGCCGCCGTCGCCTGGTCAGCCAGGCGCTGGCGGTGGGCAAACTCAAGAGCTGGGACCACCAGCCACTGGTCGACGCCAGCCAGCAATACATGCGCAACCACATCGACCTCGATGATCTGGAGCGCAAGGCACGTTATCCACAACCCTGCCAAAACCAATAAAACCAATGAGGGGAAGGCCATGCAAAAGTTATCCACAGCCGTGAGTGCCGTACTGTTGTTAAGTGCTACCCAGGTGTATGCCGACGCCCATTGCGAGACGGTGAAGATGGCCGATCCGGGTTGGAGCGACATTGCCGCCACCAATGCCATTACCGGCTTTTTATTGAACGGCATGGGTTACAAGGCCAAGGTCGACACCCTGGCGGTGCCGATTACCTTTGGTGGGCTCAAGGACGGCCAGGTGGATGTGTTTATGGGCAACTGGATGCCGGCGCAGCAGGGTTTCTACGACAAGTTCGTGGCCAATGGCGATGTGGTGCAACTGGCCAAGAACCTCGAAGGCACAGAGTTCACCCTCGCGGTGCCGGACTATGTGTGGGAAGCCGGAGTGCATGACTTTGCCGACCTGAGTAAATTTGCCGACAAGTTCGACAAGAAGATCTATGGCATTGGCTCCGGCGCGCCGGCCAATCTCTCGCTGCACGAAATCATCAAGAAAAACGACTTTGAGCTGGGGCAGTGGAAACTGATCGAGTCCAGCGAACAGGCGATGCTCGCCGAAGTCTCCCGGGCGGTGAAGCGCGAGCGCTTCGTCACCTTCCTCGGCTGGACACCGCACCCAATGAACGTGCAACTGAAGATGCGTTACCTCAAGGGCGGGGAAAAATACTTCGGCGACACCGGCAGCGTGTACACCCTGACGCGCAAAGGTTATGCACAGACCTGCCCGAATGTGGCCAGACTGCTGACCAACCTTAAATTTACCCAGGACATGGAGAACAGCATCATGGCCGAGGTGGTGAACAACAAGGTCAGCAATAGCGAAGCGGCGAAGGCGTGGATCAAGGCCAACCCGGCGGTATTGGACACGTGGCTGGAGGGGGTTCAAACCCTCGATGGCCAGGACGCATTGGCGGCGGTCAAAGCCAAACTCTAAAACCCATCCCCTGTAGGGGCCGGCTTGCCGGCGAAGCACTCGAAAACGCCGCGTTTTTTCAGACAACCCGCGTTATCGTTACCCATCTTCGCGAGCAAGCTCGCTCCTACAGTATTTCGAGCGATCCATGTCCCGGCCCCACACTCTGCTCCCATTCCTGCGCTGGCTACCACGCCAGACCCGCGCCAGCGTCAGCCGGGATGCGCTGGTCGGCCTCAGCGGCGCGGTGCTGGCCTTGCCGCAATCGATCGCCTATGCCCTGATCGCCGGCCTGCCTCCCGAATACGGCCTGTATGCAGCGATCATCCCGGTGCTGATTGCCTGCCTGTGGGGCTCGTCCTGGCATCTGATCTGCGGCCCGACGGCAGCGATTTCCATTGTGCTCTACGCCAGTATCAGTCCGCTGGCGGTGCCCGGCTCCCAGGACTACATCACCCTGATCCTGCTGCTGACGTTTCTGGCCGGGGTCTTCCAATGGCTATTGGGCATGCTGCGCTTTGGCGCATTGGTCAATTTCGTCTCCCATTCCGTCGTGCTCGGCTTCACCCTCGGCGCTGCGGTGGTCATTGCCCTGGGCCAATTACCCAACCTGATGGGGCTGGACCTGCCCAGCCAGGGCACGGCGTTCAACAGCCTGCTGGCGTTGATCGACCACGGCGGCGAGTGGGATCGCCCCTCACTGGCCCTTGGGCTCGGCACCTTGCTGGTGGGCGTGCTGCTCAAATACTGGGCGCCGCGCTGGCCGAGCCTGCTGATTGCGCTGGTCCTGGGCAGCCTGGCGGCGTGGTTGTGGCCGGCGATGTTCGGGCATGTGGCGCGGGTCAGTGCGTTTGTCGGCCAACTGCCGCCGTTCAGCCCATTGCCGCTGGATGTGGACATGATCCTGCGCCTGCTGCCCAGTGCCGTGGCGGTGGGCATGCTGGGGCTGGTGACCAGCCTGTCGATTGCCCGCTCGCTGTCGGCGCGTTCGCAGCAATTGCTCGACGCCAATCAGGAAGTGCGTGCCCAAGGCTTATCCAACATCGTCGGCGGATTTTTCTCGGGCTACCTGTCGGCCGGTTCCTTCACCCGCTCGGGCCTGAGTTATGAGGCGGGCGCCTGTTCGCCGCTGGCGGGGGTATTTTCGGCATTGTGGGTCGCGCTGTTTGCGCTGTTCGGCGCGACGTTGATTACGCACATTCCAATCCCGAGCATGGCCGCCAGCATCCTGTTGATCTGCTGGGGCCTGGTGGATCATCGCGGCATCCGCGCGTTGTGGCGGGTCAGCCGGGCAGAGTGTGTGGTGATGGGCCTGACCTGCCTGGCCACGCTGCTGCTGGAGTTGCAAACGGCGATCTATGCCGGGGTGCTGGCGTCGCTGTTTTTCTACCTCAAGCGGACGTCGCAGCCGCGGGTCCAGCAGTTGCGTGACGGTGAAGACGATGTGTTGCGGGTCGGCGGCTCGATTTTCTTTGGCGCCAGCCATTACCTGCAAGTGCGCTTGCAGCGCCTGCAAGGCCAGCGGGTGGTGATCGAGGCGCAGCAGATCAACTTTATCGACTATTCCGGGGTGGAGATGCTGCACCAGGAAGCACGCCGGTTGCGCGGGTTGGGGCGTAGCCTGACGTTGCGCCGGGCGCGGCCGCAGGTGGTCGAGGAGTTGAAGAAACTGGAAGGGGCCGACAAGTGCCCGATCCATTTCGAAGACTGACACGGTCAAACACTGTAGGAGCTGGCTTGCCTGCGATAGCGGTGTATCAGTTGGCACATCCGGCGCTGACCCACCGCTATCGCAGGCAAGCCAGCTCCCACATTAGAATTAGTTAGCCGCCAGTAGTTTGCGCAGTTCAGCCAGCACCGGCGCCGAATCCGGCCGCACGCCACGCCACAGGTAGAAGGCTTCCGCCGCCTGCTCCACCAGCATGCCCAAGCCGTCCATCGCCACCACGGCGCCGTGCCCTGTGGCCCAGCGGCAGAATGCGGTCGGCTCCTTGGCGTACATCATGTCGTAGCAAAAGGTCTTGCCTGGTTCGATCAAGCTACTGGCAATCGGCGGTACATCGCCTGACAGACTGGCCGAGGTGGCATTGATGATCAGGTCCACCGGCTCACTCAGCCAATCAAAACCGCTGGCGGACACCGGCCCCAGGTCGTCGAACAGCTCGGCCAGCAACTCGGCTTTTTCCACGGTGCGGTTGGCGATGATCAGCGAAGCGGGTTGTTGCGCCAGCAGTGGCTCCAGTGCACCGCGCACCGCGCCACCGGCGCCGAGCAACAGGATGCGCTTGCCCGTCAGGCTCAGGCCGGCGTTGACGGTCAGGTCGCGTACCAGGCCGGCGCCATCGGTGTTATCGCCCAACAGGCTGCCATCGGCCAGCTTGCTCAGGGTGTTCACCGCGCCGGCACGCTGGGCGCGCTCGGTCAGGGCATTGGCCAGGCGATAGGCTTCTTCCTTGAACGGTACGGTGACGTTGGCGCCGCGCCCTTGCTGGAAAAATTCGCGAGCGCAGCCGGTGAAATCCTCCAGTGGCGCCAGCAACGTGCTGTAGTCCAACGCCTCACCGGTCTGCTCGGCAAACAGGCGATGAATCAGCGGCGACTTGCTGTGACCGATGGGGTTGCCGAACACCACATAACGATCCATCAGCTGGCCACCTGGGGCGCAGCAAGGCCGAGCCAGTCACGGTCTTGCAGGAAGTAGTCGGTCAGGCGGGCTTCTTCGCTGCCGGCGGTAGCCTTCCAGTCATAGCTCCAGCGCACTTGCGGTGGCAGCGACATCAGGATCGACTCGGTACGCCCACCCGACTGCAGGCCAAACAGCGTGCCACGGTCGTAGACCAGGTTGAATTCCACATAGCGACCCCGGCGGAACTCCTGGAACTGGCGCTGCTCCTCGGTGTAGGCCATCGCTTGACGGCGCTGGACGATCGGCAGGTAGGCGTCGATGTAGGCATCGCCAATGGCACGTATGAAGGCGAAGCAGGTGTCGAAGTCCCATTCGTTCAAGTCATCGAAGAACAGGCCGCCGATACCACGGGGCTCGTTGCGATGCTTGATGTGGAAGTAGCTGTCGCACCAGGCCTTGTAGCGTGGGTAAACGTCTGCACCGAACGGCGCGCAGGCCTGCTCGGCCACGCGGTGCCAGTGGATGCAGTCCTCTTCGTTGCCGTAGTAGGGCGTCAGGTCGAAGCCACCACCGAACCACCACACAGGTTCTTCACCTTCCTTCTCGGCGATGAAAAATCGCACATTGGCGTGGGACGTCGGCACATGTGGGTTATGCGGGTGGATCACCAGCGATACGCCGAGGGCTTCAAAACCGCGTCCGGCGAGTTCCGGGCGGTGGGCGCTGGCGGACGGTGGCAGACCGCTGCCGAACACGTGGGAAAAGTTGACGCCGCCTTTCTCAATCACCGCGCCATTTTCGATCACACGGGTGCGACCGCCGCCACCGGCAGGCCGGGTCCAGGCGTCTTCGATAAAGCGGGTATGCGTCTCGAAGGTTTCCAGGGCGCTGCAAATGCGGTCTTGCAGGTCGAGCAGGTAGGCTTTTACAGCCTCGGTGCGGGTAGTCATGGCATCACCTTGAATCGGGCAAAGCTACGCGAGGCCATTGGGCGTCGGCGGCAAAGGGGCGCACAGGATACCACCGCGCCGGGCGCTGCCACAGTTGACGAAGATCAAGCATAGGAGTCCGATAGGAGCCCTTCACGAAATTGACTTGAGGACAGAGCAGATGGCCAGACGTATCCAGTTCAGCGCCCACGGCGGCCCCGAAGTACTTGAGTATGTGGACTACACGCCGGCAGAACCGGGCCCGCAACAGGTCCGTGTGCGCAACAAGGCCATTGGCCTGAATTTTATCGACACCTATTACCGCAGCGGCCTGTATGCACCACCGGCCTTGCCCTCGGGCCTGGGCGCCGAAGGTGCTGGCGTGGTGGATGCGGTGGGCAGCGAAGTCACGCAGTTCAAGGTCGGCGACCGCGTGGCCTACGGCAGCGGCCCACTGGGTGCCTATAGCGAACTGCATGTGCTACCCGCGGCCAACCTGGTGCATCTGCCAGACGCGATCAGCTTCGAACAGGCCGCTGGCGCCATGCTCAAGGGCCTGACGGTGCAATACCTGTTGCGCCAGACCTATGAACTCAAAGGCGGTGAAACCATTCTGTTCCACGCCGCTGCCGGTGGCGTCGGCTCCCTGGCCTGCCAATGGGCCAAGGCCCTGGGCGTGAAGCTGATCGGCACGGTCAGTTCGCCGGAAAAAGCCGCCTTGGCCAAATCCCTCGGCGCCTGGGAAACCATCGACTACAGCCATGAAAATGTCCCGCAGCGCGTGCTGGAGCTGACCGACGGCAAGAAGTGCCCGGTGGTGTATGACGGCGTGGGCAAGGACACCTGGCTCGCCTCACTGGACAGCGTCGCGCCCCGTGGCCTGCTGGTGAGTTTCGGCAATGCGTCGGGCGCGGTGGACGGGGTTAACCTGGGGATTCTGGCGGCGAAAGGCTCGCTGTACGTGACCCGGCCGACGCTGGCGACCTACGCCAACAATCCGCAGAACCTGCAGGCCATGGCCGATGACCTGTTTGCCATGATCGAAAGTGGCAAGGTGCGGATTGATATCAACCAGCGTTATTCGTTGGCAGAGGCGGCGAAGGCGCAGGTGGAGTTGTCGGGGCGGCGGACCACTGGGTCGACCATTCTCTTGCCATAAGATCTCGGTTGTTTGGCAGACCGCTCCCACATTCGCCCGATTTCCAACATGGGAATGCGCTCGAATGTGGGAGCGGGCTTGCCCGCGATGGCTGCACCGCGGTCTCAAGACGGGCGCCGCACCTCGCCCGTTGCCAGATCCCGAATCAAACTCGGGTTCTTGCGCCCACCCAGGCTGCCACCCAACACCAGATCCACCTGACCACGGAAATACTGCTCCACCCGGATCCGCGAACGCGCCGCCGGTCGGCCTTGTGGGTTGGCAGAGGTGGAAATCAGCGGCCCCACCAGCGAGCACAAATCGCGCACCAGCGGATGATCACTGACCCGCAATGCCACCGTGTCATGCACACCGGTAATCCATTCAGGCAATAAGTCCTGGTGAGGCACCAGCCAGGTATTGGGCCCAGGCCAGGTACTGGCCATGCGGTCGATCCAGGTGTCCGGGAAGTCTTCGAACAGAAAGTCGAATTGCCGGATATTGTCAGCGATCAGGATCAAGCCCTTGTCCACCGAGCGACCCTTGATCGCCAGCAAACGATCCACCGCGTCCTCGTTCCACGGATCGCAGCCCAGGCCCCACACGGCCTCGGTCGGATAGGCAATCACCGCGCCTGCGCGAATCTCTCGTGCGGCTTGTTGCACACGCCACCTGTTGACCATTACTTACTCTCCGGACTAAAGCTCTGCGCAGTTTACCGATCTTCGTTACAAAACCTAACTGCGCGCAAACCAGCGACCACTTTCGCAGATCACCCGGCCCGCAAGCTCCAGTTCGGTGAGGCTCGCCAACACCTGGGACAAGGTCTGGCCACTGGCAATGGCCAAGCCTTCGCTGGTCTGGGGCGCGGCGTGCAACAGCGCCACCAGCGGATGGGTTACCGCCATTGGCGCAGGCCGCGATAACGCCTGCCAACCGCGCAAGCCTTCAAGGATGTGTTCGATGGTTTCCACCAGCACTGCGCCATCGCGGATCAATTGATGGCAGCCTCTGGCGCCGGGATGATGAATCGACCCCGGTATTGCATACACCTCGCGCCCCTGTTCGGCAGCCAGCCGTGCGGTGATCAGCGAACCACTGGCAACACTGGCCTCTACCACCAGCACGCCCAGGGACAGGCCACTGATAATGCGGTTGCGCCGTGGGAAGTTGCCGGCCTGGGGACCGGCGTCCAGTGGGAACTCGGAAACCACCGCGCTGCCCTGGGCAATCATCGCCTCGGCAAGCCGTCGGTGACGCTGTGGATAAAAATTTTCCAGGCCAGTGCCCAACACCCCGATTGTCTGACCACCGACATCTAATGCCGCTTGGTGGGCCGCCCCATCAATGCCCAGGGCCAGGCCGCTGGTGATGACAAAACCGGCACTCGCCAGGCTGCGGGAAAAGGCCGCCGCCGTATCCATTCCGGGCCTGGACGCACGTCGGCTGCCAACCATGGCCAACTGCGGTTTTTCCAGGATGGCAGGGGTTCCGGCCACGAATAACAACGGTGGCGCGTCGTCCAACTCGGCCAGCAACGCCGGGTAGTCGGGCTGGTCCCACATCAGCAAATGTTGGGCCGGACGCTCTAGCCAGGCCAATGCAACGCTGGCGCCATCGCGCACTTGCGCACTGCGCCGGGCCTCGGCGCAGGCTGCCGGCAACCCCAGCGAACGCCAGGCACTGGCTGGGGCGCCGATGGCTTTCGAGGCGCAGCCAAAGGCTTCGATCAATGTTTTGAAACGCCTGGGACCCAGCTCCGGCATGCGGTGCAAACGCAGGCGGGCTTCGAGCTCGGCAGGGGAAATATCCGGGGTCTGGATTACTGACATATGATCATCCTTGATCAGGAACAAGCTGTGGATAACTCTGTTGGTAACTTCTTTAGCAGGCTAATTATTGCAACTGGTTATTGCCGCCCAACCTGGCGGCACGTTTTGAAGACGAGTAGCGATTTCCTCACGGGGGCAATCTCCTTTATTATGTGCGTTCGCGTGAAATGCCTTGGCCTTCGCGGCTTGCGAGCGTTTCACACCGGCCATGCGGGTTGTACCCCGACGCCGATTTGCCTTTACCTCACATGTGCAGCAATTACGCTTATGGCTATTTTGAACATCCTCGAATTCCCGGACTCGCGCCTGCGCACTATCGCCAAACCGGTGGCCGTAGTGGACGACAAGGTTCGTCAGTTGGTCGATGACATGTTTGAAACAATGTATGAAGCCCCGGGCATCGGCCTTGCCGCGACCCAGGTCAACGTGCACCTGCGCGTGGTGGTCATGGACCTGTCCGAAGACCGCAGCGAACCGATGGTGTACATCAACCCCGAGTTCGAGCCGTTGACCGAAGAGATGGGCGAGTACCAGGAAGGTTGCCTGTCGGTGCCGGAGTTCTACGAGAACGTCGAACGCCCGCTGCGCGTCAAGATCAAGGCCCTGGACCGCGACGGCAAGCCATTCGAGCTGATTGCCGAAGGCCTGCTGGCGGTGTGTATCCAGCATGAGTGTGACCACCTCAACGGCAAGCTGTTTGTCGATTACCTGTCCACGCTCAAACGCGACCGGATCAAGAAGAAACTGGAAAAGAAGCATCGCCAGCAAGCTTGATTCCCTTCTTTCAAAGGCTTGCTCCGGCAAGCCTTTTTCTTTTGTGAGACGTTTCCCATGACCGAGCCACTGCGCATCGTTTTTGCCGGCACCCCCGAATTTGCCGCCGAACACCTCAAGGCCCTGCTTGCCAGCCCTTATGAAATCGTCGCGGTGTACACCCAGCCGGATCGGCCGGCCGGCCGTGGGCAAAAACTGATGCCCAGCCCGGTCAAGCAACTGGCCTTGGAGAACGGCATTACCGTGCTGCAGCCGCCGACACTGCGTAATGCAGAGGCCCAGGCTGAACTGGCCGCGCTGAAGCCTGACTTGCTGGTAGTGGTGGCGTACGGCCTGATCCTGCCGCAAGCGGTGCTGGATATTCCACGCCTGGGCTGCATCAACAGCCACGCCTCGCTGCTGCCACGCTGGCGCGGCGCCGCACCGATCCAACGTGCGGTGCAAGCCGGTGACGCCGAAAGCGGCGTGACGGTAATGCGCATGGAGGCCGGCCTGGACACGGGCCCGATGCTGCTTAAAGTCACCACGCCAATCACGGCTCAAGACACCGGCGGCAGCCTGCATGACCGCCTGGCCGAGATGGGCCCGCCTGCGGTGATCCAGGCGATTGCCGGCCTCGCTGCCGGCACCTTGGAAGGCCAAGTGCAGGACGACAGCCTCGCCACCTACGCCCACAAGCTGAACAAGGACGAAGCGCGCATCGACTGGCGCCGCCCGGCCGTTGAGCTGGAGCGCCTGGTACGTGCCTTCAACCCGTGGCCGATCTGCCACAGCACCCTCAATGGCGAAGCGCTGAAAGTCCTCGCCGCCAACCTGGCCGAAGGCCATGGCGCGCCCGGTGAAATCATCGGTGCCAGCAAGGATGGCCTGCTGGTAGCGTGCGGGGAGCAGGCCTTGTGTCTGACCCGTCTGCAATTGCCTGGCGGCAAGGCGCTGAACTTCAGCGATTTGCTCAACAGCCGTCGTGAGAAATTTGCCCCCGGCATCATCCTTGGAGTGGACGCTTGATGAACCCGCGTTTGGCCGCCGCCAAGGCCCTGGCCGCCGTGCTCAATGGCAAGGCTTCCCTGAACAGTTCGCTGCCGGTGCAACTGGATAAAGTCGAAGACCGTGATCGCGGTTTCACCCAGGACCTGGCATTTGGCACCGCGCGTTGGCAGCCGCGTTTGTCGGCCCTGGCCGCCAAGTTGCTGCAAAAGCCGTTCAAGGCCGCCGATGCCGACGTCGAGGCGTTGCTGCTGGTGGGGCTTTACCAACTGCTCTACAGCCGCGTGCCGGCCCACGCCGCCATCGGTGAAACCGTGGGCTGCGCCGACAAGCTGAAAAAGCCCTGGGCCAAGGCCCTGCTCAACGCTGTGTTACGCCGCGCCCAGCGTGAAAGCGAAGCCCTGCTGGCCGAACTGGAGCACGACCCGGTAGTGCGCACCGCGCACCCACGCTGGCTGCAAAAATCCCTCAAGGCGTTCTGGCCAGAGCAGTGGGAAGCCATCTGCGCTGCCAACAACGCCCACCCGCCAATGATTCTGCGGGTCAATCGCCGCCACAACAGCCGCGATACCTATCTCACGCTGCTGGTAAATGCCGGCATCAATGCCAGCGCCTGTGTGTACAGCCAGGACGGTATCGTGCTCGAAACGGCAGGTGATGTACGCAGCCTGCCAGGCTTTGCCGAAGGCTGGATAAGCGTGCAGGACGAAGCCGCGCAACTGGCCGCCGACCTGCTCGACCTGGCGCCGGGCCAACGGGTGCTGGACGCCTGCTGCGCGCCTGGCGGCAAGACCTGCCACATCATGGAAGTCCAGCCGGGCCTGGCCGGCGTGGTTGCCGTGGATCTGGAAGCCAAGCGCCTGGTGCGTGTGCGCGAAAACCTCGCACGCCTGGGCCTGGAAGCCGAGTTGATTGCCGCCGACGGTCGCGACACCGCCACCTGGTGGGATGGCAAACCGTTCCAGCGCATCCTGCTCGACGCACCGTGCTCTGCCACCGGCGTGATCCGCCGCCACCCGGATATCAAACTGACCCGCCAACCCGATGACATCGCCGCCCTGGCCGTACTGCAAGGCGAGTTGCTGGACGCGTTGTGGCCGACGCTGGAAGTCGGTGGCATCCTGCTCTACGCCACCTGTTCGACGTTGCCGACCGAGAACACCGAGGTGATCCAAGCCTTCCTCGCCCGCACCAGCGGCGCACGGGAGTTGGACATCGCCACCACAGCCGGCATCAAGCAGCCCCATGGCCGCCAGTTGCTGGCGCAGGAAGGCGGGCACGATGGCTTCTATTACGCCAAGCTGATCAAGATTGCCGCTGCACGCGGTTGAATGGTTTTTAAGGGAGTGAACGGATGAAGATCATCATCCTCGGAGCAGGGCAGGTTGGCGGCACGCTGGCCGAGCACTTGGCCGGTGAAGCCAACGACATTACCGTGGTCGACACCGATGCCGAACGCCTGCGAAGCCTGGGCGATCGCCTGGATATCCGTACGGTGCAGGGGCGGGCCTCGTTTCCGACCGTATTGCGCCAGGCCGGCGCCGATGACGCCGACATGCTGGTGGCGGTAACCAACAGCGACGAGACCAACATGGTCGCCTGCCAGGTCGCCCATACACTGTTCCACACCCCGACCAAGATCGCCCGGGTGCGTGAAGCGGCCTACCTGACCCGCGCCGGCCTGTTCGACAACGACGCGATTCCGGTAGACGTGCTGATCAGCCCGGAGCAAGTGGTCACTCACTACATCAAGCGCCTGATCGAAATCCCCGGCGCGCTACAGGTGATCGATTTCGCCGAAGGCAAGGCGCAACTGGTCGCGGTCAAGGCTTACTACGGCGGCCCGCTGGTCGGCCAGCAATTGCGCCAACTGCGCGAACACATGCCCAACGTAGATACCCGCGTGGCCGCGATTTTCCGCCGCGACCGGCCGATCCTGCCCCAGGGCGACACGGTGATCGAAGCCGACGACGAAGTATTCTTCATCGCCGCCAAGGCCAATATTCGTGCAGTGATGAGTGAAATGCGCCGGCTCGACGAGAGCTACAAGCGCATCGTCATCGCGGGCGGCGGGCAGATTGGCGAGCGCCTGGCCGAGGCCATCGAAAGCCGCTACCAGGTGAAGATCATCGAGATGAACCCTGCACGCTGCCGCTATCTGTCCGATACCCTCGACAGCACCGTGGTCCTGCAAGGCAGCGCCTCGGACCGCGACCTGCTGATGGAAGAAAACATCGCCGACGCCGATATCTTCCTGGCCCTGACCAACGACGACGAAGCCAACATCATGTCGTCGCTGCTGGCCAAGCGGCTGGGGGCCAAGAAAGTGATGACCATCATCAACAACCCGGCCTATGTGGACCTGATCCAGGGCGGTGACATCGACATCGCCATCAGCCCGCAATTGGCGACCATCGGCACCTTGCTGGCCCACGTGCGGCGCGGCGATATCGTCAGCGTGCACTCACTGCGCCGAGGCGCGGCGGAAGCCATCGAAGCGATTGCCCATGGCGACTCGAAGTCGAGCAAGGTGATCGGCCGGGCGATTCGCGATATCGGCTTGCCACCGGGCACCACCATTGGCGCGATCATTCGGGATGAAGAAGTGATCATCGCCCATGACGACACGGTAATCGCCACAGGGGACCATGTGATTCTGTTCCTGGTGGATAAGAAACATATCCGCGATGTGGAGAAGCTGTTCCACGTGGGGTTGAGCTTCTTCTGATCAAACGGAGTGATTGAAATGCTCGAATCCCTGGAAAAAATGCTCGCCAAGGGTGTGGATAACTCACTGCTGCGCTTTGGTTTGGGCAAGGGTTACCTGGACCTGAAAGACAACGCCAAAGCGGCTGAGCATTTGCAAAAATGCGTCGAGTTCGATCCGAAGTATTCGGCGGCGTGGAAGCTGTTGGGCAAGGCGCATGCGGGTTTGGGTGATAACGCTGCGGCGCGGCTGGCGTGGGAGCAGGGGATTGCAGCGGCCCTGGCCCATGGCGACAAGCAGGCCGAAAAAGAGATGACGGTGTTCCTGAAAAAACTCGATCGCCTGGCTTAACCAAAATCAAAATGTGGGAGCGGGCTTGCTCGCTCCCACATTGGTTTTGTGTCGACCTTGAATCAGTACCAGCGCGCCTCGCCCGGCGGGCGTTTCTTGAAGCGTTTCATGCTCCACATGTACTGGCTCGGGTACGCCCCGACATAACGTTCCACCACCTTGCTCATCGCCGCGCAGGACGTGGCCGTGTCGGTGCTGTACATATCTTCCGGCGCCGCTTCCAGGATCACTTTGTAGCCCGAGCCATCCGGCAGCCGCAGGGCATGCAGGAACACACCCACCGCCTTATGACCCGCGAGCATGTTCGGCACGAATTTGCTGGTCAGCGCCTGGGTGGCAAAGAACGGTACGAAGATTCCGGCCGACTCTGCCGGTTCCGGGTCAGCGGGGATCCCCACCTGGCCGCCCTTGCGGACTTCCTTGATCACACTGAGGATGCCTTCCTTGGTGGACGCCGCCACACGGTTGCCCAATTGCACACGCTGTTTGCGCAACAGTTCGTCCACCGCCTTGAGCTTGGGCGGACGATAGAAAATGATCGGTTTGCACTGGCTGCAATAGAAGTGGTTCAACACTTCCCAGTTGCCCAGGTGACTGGTGATGCCCACCACACCTTTGCCCGAAGCCAACGCCTCATGCAGGACCTCCAGGCCTTCGACTTCGCGCACCAGGTCGATGGAGCGCTGGGCCGGCCAGATCCAGGCGCAGGCACTTTCGGTCAGGGACTTACCGATATCCATCAGGCTCTGGCCCACCAGGCGCTCGCGCTCGGCCGGGTCCATGTCCGGGAAACACTTGGAGAGGTTGATCCGCACCGTGTCGCGGGAGCGGTTGGGGGTTTTCCACATGATCCAGCCGATGGCCGTGCCAACCGCCTGGACGGCGCGCCAGGGCAGCAAGGCAAACAACCGAAGAGCGCCTACCAGCAAGGCGCCTTTTAACTTTTCCACAGGTCACTCCTGATGTTGTGCGGTGCGCAAAGTACGCCATTCTACCCGGCGTTGACCAAGTCCGCGTAACGGTCGCAGTCCTGAGTGTGGTCCATGACCATGCCCGAGGCCTGCATGAACGCGTAGCAGATGGTCGGCCCGACGAACGTGAAGCCGGCTTTCTTGAGGGCTTTGCTCATGGCCTCGGCCTGTGGCGTAATCGCCGGGACTTCGCTGCGGTCCTTGAAATGGTTGACCTTGGGCACGCCGCCGACAAACGACCAGAGCAACCCCACCGGGTCCTCTAGCGCCAGCCAGGCCGCGGCATTGCGCCGGGTGGCGTTGAGCTTGAGACGGTTGCGCACGATGCCCGGATCGAGCATCAATGCTTCGATCTCGGCGTCAGTCAGTTGCGCCAGACGCTGTGCATCAAAACCAAACAAGACCTTCCGATAATGCTCGCGTTTGCGTAAAACGGTGATCCAGGACAGGCCCGCCTGGAACCCTTCGAGCAAAAGCAGTTCAAACAAACCCTGCGCATCGCGCAGCGGCGTTCCCCACTCCTGATCGTGATAAGCCATGTACAGCGGATCTTCAGAACACCAAAAGCAGCGTGGCATAAGGCTCCAGGGAGTGGTGGCAGGGCCGAATCGGGTATACTGCCGCCCTTTAAATCGCAGCCCAAGTAACAGGTGAATTTTGTGAGCCAGCCTACGCCAGCCGTGCGTACCTTCCAAGACTTGATCCTCGCCCTCCAGCAATACTGGGCCGAGCAAGGTTGTGTGGTACTTCAGCCCTACGATATGGAAGTAGGCGCCGGCACTTTCCACACCGCAACATTCCTGCGGGCCATCGGCCCGGAAACCTGGAACGCCGCTTATGTGCAGCCCAGTCGTCGCCCGACTGACGGCCGCTACGGCGAAAACCCCAACCGCCTGCAGCACTACTATCAGTTCCAGGTCGTCCTCAAGCCGAACCCGGACAACTTCCAGGAGTTGTACCTGGGCTCGTTGAAGCATGTCGGCCTGGACCCGCTGGTCCACGACATCCGTTTCGTCGAAGACAACTGGGAGTCGCCAACCCTGGGCGCCTGGGGCCTGGGCTGGGAAGTCTGGCTCAATGGCATGGAAGTGACGCAGTTCACTTACTTCCAGCAAGCCGGTGGCATCGAGTGCTACCCGGTGACCGGCGAGATCACCTACGGCCTTGAGCGCCTGGCCATGTACCTGCAAGGCGTGGACTCGGTCTACGACCTGGTGTGGGCTGACGGCCCGTTCGGCAAAGTGACCTACGGCGATGTGTTCCACCAGAACGAAGTGGAGCAATCGACCTACAACTTCGAACACGCCAACGTCGAGAAGCTGTTCGAACTGTTCGACTTCTATGAAAGCGAAGCCAAGCGCCTGATCGAACTCGACCAGCCGCTGCCGTTGCCAAGCTATGAAATGGTGTTGAAGGCGTCCCATACCTTCAACCTGCTGGACGCCCGCCGTGCCATCTCGGTAACCGCGCGCCAGCAATACATCCTGCGTGTACGCACCCTGGCGCGTGCCGTCGCCCAAGCCTACCTGCTGGCTCGCGCCAAGCTGGGCTTCCCGATGGCCACCCCGGATTTGCGTGATGAAGTGTTGGCTAAGCTGGAGGCTGCACAATGAGTGCTCAAGATTTCCTGGTTGAACTGGGCACCGAAGAGCTGCCACCCAAGGCCCTGAACACCCTGGCCGATGCATTTTTGGCCGGTATCGAAAAAGGTCTGCTGGCTGCCGGCCTGACGTTTGAAGCCAAGAAGGTCTACGCCGCGCCACGTCGTCTGGCGGTGTTGCTGACCGCGCTGCAAACCCAGCAGCCGGACCGCAGCATCAACCTCGACGGCCCGCCACGCCAGGCTGCCTTCGATGCCGACGGCAACCCGACCCAGGCCGCCCTGGGTTTTGCCAAGAAGTGTGGTGTAGAGCTGAGCGAGATCGACCAGAGCGGCCCGAAACTGCGTTTCAGCCAGGTCATCACCGGCAAGCCGACCGCCAGCCTGCTGCCGACCATCGTTGAAGACTCGCTGAACGACCTGCCGATTCCCAAGCGCATGCGCTGGGGTGCGCGCAAAGAAGAATTCGTACGCCCGACCCAATGGCTGGTGATGCTGCTCGGTGATGACGTCATCGATTGCACCATCCTCGCCCAGAAGGCCGGCCGCGATTCCCGTGGTCATCGCTTCCACCATCCGCACAGCGTGCGTATCAGCGCACCCGCCAACTACCTCAATGACCTGCGCGCTGCCTATGTGCTGGCCGATGCCAACGAGCGTCGCGAGCTGATCAGCAAGCGCACCGAAGAGCTGGCCCGCCTGCAGGAAGGCACCGCCATCGTGCCGCCAAGCCTGCTCGACGAAGTGACCGCGCTGGTCGAGTGGCCTGTGCCGCTGGTGTGCTCGTTTGAAGAGCGCTTCCTCGATGTACCGCAAGAAGCCCTGATCACCACCATGCAGGACAACCAGAAGTACTTCTGCCTGCTGGACGTGGATGGCAAGTTGCTGCCGCGCTTTATCACCGTGGCCAACATCGAAAGCAAGGACCCGCAGCAGATCATCGCCGGTAACGAAAAAGTCGTGCGCCCGCGCCTGACCGACGCCGAGTTCTTCTTCAAGCAAGACAAGAAGCAAAAGCTCGAAGACTTCAACCTGCGCCTGCAGAACGTGGTGTTCCAAGAGAAGCTGGGCAGCGTCTACGACAAGGCTGTGCGGGTTTCCAAGCTGGCGGCCTACATCGCGCCACGCATTGGCGGCGATGCTGCCCTGGCCGCGCGCGCCGGCCTGCTGTGCAAATGCGACCTGGCCACCGAGATGGTCGGCGAGTTCCCGGAAATGCAAGGCGTTGCCGGTTACTACTACGCGCTCAATGACGGCGAGCCTGAAGACGTCGCCCTGGCCTTGAACGAGCAGTACATGCCACGTGGTGCCGGTGCCGAGCTGCCAAGCACCCTCACCGGTGCGGCCGTAGCCATCGCCGACAAGCTGGACACCCTGGTCGGTATCTTCGGTATCGGCATGTTGCCTACCGGCAGCAAAGACCCGTATGCCCTGCGCCGTGCGGCCCTGGGCGTGCTGCGCATCCTGATCGACAAGAAACTGGACCTCGACCTGACCCAGGCCGTGGTGTTCGCGGTTGGCCAGTTCGGTGGCAAGGTCAAGCAAGCCGGTTTGGCCGAGCAAGTGCTGGAGTTCGTGTTCGACCGCCTGCGTGCGCGCTACGAAGACGAAGGCGTGGACGTTTCCGTCTACCTGTCGGTACGTGCCCTGCAACCGGGTTCGGCGCTGGACTTCGACCAACGCGTACAAGCCGTACAAGCGTTCCGCAAGTTGCCAGAAGCCGATGCCCTGGCCGCCGTGAACAAGCGTGTGTCGAACCTGCTGAGCAAGGCCGACAACGCCGGTTCTGTCGAGGTCGACCCTGGCCTGTTTGCCGATGCCAAGGAGTTCTCGCTGAACTCGGCCATTGCCAAGGCAGAGAACGCAGTGAAACCGCTGATCGCCGAACGCAACTACGCCGAAGCCCTGGCGCGCCTGGCCACCTTGCGTGAGCCGGTGGATGCGTTCTTCGAAGCGGTGATGATCAATGCCGAAGATGCTGGCGTGCGCAAAAACCGCTACGCCATGTTGGCGCGCCTGCGCGGCTTGTTCGTCAACATCGCTGACATTTCGACGCTGAGCTGATCATGTTGAAACTGCTGATTCTCGATCGGGACGGGGTGATCAACTATGACTCCGACGCTTACATCAAGTCGGTGGAGGAGTGGATCCCGCTGCCCGGCTCGATCGAGGCCATCGCGCAGTTGAGCAAGGCCGGCTGGACGGTAGCCATTGCTACCAACCAGTCCGGCATCGCTCGCGGCTACTACGACATCGCCACCCTGGACGCCATGCACGCGCGCCTGCGCACGTTGGTGGCAGAGCAGGGCGGTGAGGTGGGGCTGGTTGTGTACTGCCCCCATGGACCGGACGAGGGCTGCGATTGCCGCAAACCCAAGCCTGGCATGTTGAAAATCATTTCAGAACATTACAAGGTGCCCCTGGCTGGGATATGGTTCGTCGGGGACAGTCTCGGTGACCTGGAGGCGGCCAAAGCCGTCGACTCTCAGCCAGTTTTGGTAAAAACCGGAAAAGGCGAAAAGACCCAGGCGAAAAACCTGCCGGTAGGCACCTTGATTTTTGACGATCTGGCGGCGGTTGCCGCAGAACTTATCAACAACTAGTCGCCCTCGACTTCCTGACCAAGGACTGTTCGGGAGTGCACTTTTAACAGGCGGGCGTTGTCCCGCAACGGTAAATGCTGCCATGTCGATTTTGCAGGCCATCAGAACCTTCTTCTTTTACCTGCTACTGGGCACCAGTTCGTTTCTCTGGTGCACCCTGAGCTTTTTTATTGCGCCCTTTTTGCCATTCAAGGCGCGCTATCGCTTTATCAACGTCTATTGGTGCCGCTGCGCGTTGTGGCTGTCCAAGGTGTTCCTGGGTATTCGTTTCGAGGTCAAGGGCGCCGAGAATGTCCCGGACCAGCCGTGCGTGATCCTGTCGAACCACCAGAGCACCTGGGAAACCTTTTTCCTTTCTGCCTACTTCTCGCCCCTGAGCCAGGTGCTCAAGCGTGAGTTGCTGTTCGTACCGTTCTTTGGCTGGGCCATGGCCATGTTGCGCCCGATTGCTATCGACCGGGACAACCCCAAGGCCGCACTCAAGCATGTGGCGAAGAAGGGTGACGAGTTGCTCAAGGACGGTGTTTGGGTACTGATCTTCCCTGAAGGCACCCGCGTGCCCTTTGGCACTGTAGGCAAGTTCTCACGAGGTGGTACGGCATTGGCCGTCAACGCCAACCTGCCGGTGCTGCCGATTGCTCACAATGCTGGCAAGTTCTGGCCCAAGGAAGGCTGGGCCAAGCGTAAAGGCACCATCACCGTGGTGATCGGCGAGCCGATGTATGCCGAAGGGGAAGGACCGCGTGCAATTGCAGCGCTCAATGACCGCGCGGCGGCCTGGAATGAAGCGCAACAGCGGGCCATGGGTTCGCTGCCGCCACTACCGGTTGCAGAAGACCAGGCAGTGATCTGACGTTCTGTGGATAACCTGTGTACGGTTTGTTGGCGAAATGCAGTTTTTAGCTTGTAGGCTTATGATTTTATTACATATTTCTTAAGCTAATAAAACAGCGAAAAACGTGCATAAGTTTTGCAGGCACTTAAAGACCGGCCCTTGTGGCCGGTTTTTTATGCACAACTTTTTACTCTTCCCACACCTGCAATTGCAGGCTGAAAACCGTACCTTGCCCCACCACACTCTCACAGCCGATACGGCCACCGTGGCGATCCATTACCGCCTTGACCATCGTCAGCCCCAAGCCCAAGCCTTCACTGCCCTGAGACGAGGCAAAGCGTCGGTACTGGCTGAACAACTCAGGTAGTTCTTCAGCCGCAATACCTGGGCCTTGATCCTGGATATGGCACACCAACCCTTGGTCGTTACGTTCGAGCCTCACCGTAACCGTGGTGCCGGATGGGCTGTATTTGATCGCGTTCTGGATCAGGTTGAACAAGGCACGGGTCAACAGCGATTGATCCGCCAGGACCATGTCTTCACCGGCCTCGTCCAGGTCATGGACCAATTGGATATTTTTCAATTGGGCCAACAACGCCACCTGGTCAAACGCATCGAGTACCAGCATCGCAAACAGGCTGGGCTGGAATTGGTAGCCGTCGGACTCAGCCTTGGCCAGTTGCACGAACGACTCGGTCAAGTTCAACGCGCGGCGCACTTGCTGCTCGATCTGGGTAAACACCTGCGTGACGTCTGTGGCCTCATGCCGCTGCACGTCCAGCAACGCCAGGATTGCCGAGTGGGGTGCCCGCAGGTCATGGGACAGGAACTGCAGCAGGGTTTCACGTTGCTGTTGGGCGTCACGTTCGACGCTCAGGTCGGTCAGGCTCAGCAACCAGCCCAGTGCAATGTCCCCGTCAGCCGGTAGCAACGGGGCAAGCTCCAGGCGCAGGCTGCGTTGCTGGATATCTCGGAATTCGACGATTTCCAGGGCTGACAGCGGTGTATCGAGCTTGCCTTGCAACGGTGGATAACCCAGCGCCGCCAGCTGCTCCAGCAGGTTTTCGGAAATCAGTTCGTTGCCAAACACATCGCGGGCAATGCGGTTGGCCAGCAGGATATCGCCCTGCGGATCGGTGATCAGCGTAGCGACCGCCAGGCATTCCAGGCCATCAGCCATGAAGCGCCGGGTGTCGCGGGTACGGCTGACGGCTTGCTCCAAAGCCACAATGCGGCCCTGCAACACGTCGCCACTACTGACGGGGACACGGCGGCGTTCCGGCAACACCTTGGGTTCGCTGTCGAGACGCGCCAGTTCCCAGCCGAAATAGGCCAGGATCACGCTCAGGCGGCGCCAGTTCCAGATCAGGTAGCCCAGCAGCATGCCGATCAGCGTGGCGGCTGGCGACCACCAGTGGCCCAGGCGCAACAAGCCCCAGGAGGCGAGGAGGGCAGTGCTCATGCAGGCCAGGGTCAGCCACAGCGCGTAGCGTGGGCGCAACAGCAACAAGCCCATCAGCAATGCCACCATCGAGGTGGACAACAGCGTGGCCAGCCACGTTGGAAACACCGTAATACTGCGGTCTTGCAGCAGCCCGTTGAGGATATTGGCCTGAATCTCCACACCCGGTGTAGTACCGACGCTGGCCGACAGCGGCGTTACATAACGATCACCCATGCCGGGCGCGATAGCCCCCACCAGAATCACACGATCACGCAACAGTTGAGCCGGGACTTCACCGCGCAGGACGCTGACATAAGGGACGCTGGGAAAGCCCTCATCGGCAGCGATAAACGGAATACGGATGGCATTGTCCCGCTGCCAATCAGTATCGCCAGACGCCACTGACAACCCGGGCATATCGGTTTGCTGGCCAGTCAGTTCGAACGCCAGCCAGGCCAATTGCGGTACCAGTTGCCCAGGAGGCCCCTCACGCAGGTACAGGCTACGCACAATGCCGTCGCTGTCAGCTTCAACGTTGATATGGCCAACGCTCCTGGCGCAATCACGCAAGGGCTGCACGGGCAGGATCTGTGTCACAGGTTGCCCCAGGCGCTGCGTGCCTTCACGAATCAAAGGCAACAACACATTGCCGGCATTGCAGATGGCCTGAGCCAGGCGTTGGTCGTTGGCAGGCTCGCGCGCCGGCTCGCTGAAGATCACATCGAACAGGATCCCCGCAGGCTTGGCGGCACTTAAATGGTCAAGCAGATCAGCGTGCAGGCGGCGTGACCAGGGCCATTGGCCGAGTTCCTTGAGACTCATGTCGTCAATGGTCACCAACAGAATCCGCGAGTCCACGGGTAACGGCGCCAGGCGCCGCAGGCTGTCATACAACAGGTTATTCAGGGAAAGCCCGGGGCTCAGGGAGAGAAAGGCCGTCAGCGGCAGCAGGAGCAGGCTGATCCACAGCCATTCCCTGACCAGGCCATTGAACAGGCGCTGGGCCTGGGTCGGCTGGCGCTGTTCAGCCCGACGCCACCACTTCACCGTCCGAACGCCGCGGTGCTACTGCACACGGGTGGCAGGTGGGTAATAGAAAATGTCATAAACGCCTGCTTCTCCTTCCAGTCCCTGGTCATCGAAGGCCGACACGCGAACGTGATAGAACGAGGCCTTCAGTCCAGTGAAGCTCAAGCGCGGCTCACTGGAGAAGTTTTCCTGCTTGATGTTCATGAACGTTGTATCGGTAGCCACTTGCGCACGATAGCGCCGGGCACCCGGTTGCGGATGCAGGATCAACGTCCAGACCGGCGCGTCGCCTTTCTGGCCGTCCTGGCCCATCAGGCGCGGAGCGGGCAATAGGTCGACCGTCTTCAACTCACCCTGTGTCTTGAGCAGCACCCCTTGTCGGGCACCGACCTTCAACTCACCTTCCACCGGGCCCGTCTGCGGTTTTTTCTTGAGCTGTTTGCCCACCGGATGCGGTTCGGTACGGCTGGCGGCTACCTGACCGTTGAGCACCTCGACGACCGATTGCTGATCGTCGTTACGCACACGAAAGTGCGTACCGCGCACACCCAGTACGCCCACCGGGGTCACGATCTGAAAACGGTCATAGTCGCTGGCACGCTTGAGTACGTAGGCTTCCACTTGCCCTTGTTGCAGGATTACCTGGGGGATAGCCTGCTCCTCCACCAGGTGCAAACGCACCTCGGAGCTGGAGGGCAGGACAATCCGCGAGCCATCACCCAGCAACAAGCTGACAAACGCCGATGGCGAGGTTTTTACACTTTCCTGCTCATCGATCAGCATGCCTTCTTCCAACACACTGGGGCGCCCCTTGGCATCCAGCTTCCAGGCTTCACCGTTGAGGTGCTGGACTACAGCAGGCAGCGGTTGCGCCCTGCACAGCAGGTTGTCATCAATGTAGGGCGCACGCACAGGTGCAGATTTTTTGGCCAAGGCCAAGGGACTGTTGATACAGAGCGCCAGGACCAGGCCTGAGCCCAGCAGCGAGGAAAGGGCAGAGCGATAGTGACGGGGAGAGAGAGTCATGGTGCTCATCAAGGGTCTAGTTCTAAAGGTTCATCAGACTGCACGTTCAGAAAGCGTCTTGCAGTGGCAGGACCTTGAATGATGCCTACGATACCCGATGACGTATCGCACTCGATAGCCGTAGAAGGCATGACGGGTTTTACGGGAAAGGTGACACATCCCTGTGTCTGCCGAATCGGCAAGGCCGAACCGGGTATACATCGAAGAAATACTGTCCCTCACATCCCTCCGACAGCAGCCCGAACAAGCTCCGGACTACGGATGATACGTCCCTGTATCGAGCGCGCTTCCCGCGTGCGCCCTCCCTGTGGTCACTCAGCAATAGAGAATTTACCTACAAGCAAGGTGCATAGGGCGGCATCGCAACATTTGTTCAGATTTAAAAGATCCAGCGTTGGTCCTGGTCAAGCACGCTGCCTTGTTGAACACCTTGCGGGGCATCAACTTCCCAGAATCCAGCGTAACCAAGGGCGTCTACAGACTCGCTGTACACTTGAACTGGCTCGGCAGGAGCACTACGGGCATCCACCATTTCCGTCCCCAAACCTGTGGCCACCACCAAGATCAACATCTTTCCCCACACACTGACCTTCTGCACGAGACTCACTCGTCCCGACAGCGCATAAAACCTGATTGCCATTGATCCTTTTCCTGAGGGGCTTGAGCCGGTATCTTTCCAGCTGGGTACACGATGTTTAACGGCCTTAGGGCTATTTGATATCAGCGTACCGAGAGATTCAGGGGACTTGAGAAACTGGCCATAATTGTTCAGATTCAACGGTGAACTAGTACGCTCTCTTCAACCGCTGCAACATTCTTCAAGAAGAAAGGACCCTCCCATGCGTGTCGCGATACTGGATGACGAACCTGCCGAATTGCGGCGGGTGGAACAGACACTGCGACAAATCCCAAGTGCCTCGGAGCAGCCATGGACGCTACATTGCTTCGAGCGCGGTGAAGACTTGCTGCGCCAACTGCGCCGAGAAACTTTCGATTTGCTGGTACTCGACTGGCAGTTGCCGGACCTGAGCGGCATCGCGATCCTGCGCTGGACCCGTGAACACATGGAGGCGCCCCCTCCCGTGATCATGCTGACCAGCCGCGATGCCGAGAGCGATATCGTCCAGGCACTGAACAGCGGCGCTGATGACTATGTCAGCAAACCGTTTCGCCCCAACGAGCTAAAGGCCCGGGTGAGTGCAGTCTTGCGTCGTCACGGCCTGCAGAAATCTGCTGCAACCGAAGTGCTGGTTTTCAACGACCTGACCTTCGACGATGCCGAGCTGACGGTCAGCCGCGCCGGTGATCCAATCAACCTGACCGAAAGGGAATACCGCCTGGCACGCTGCCTGTTCGCCAACCTGGCGCGGCCGCTGTCCCGGGAATATCTCTATGAACGGTTCTGGACCCATGAAGAAATGGTGTCTTCGCGGCCGTTGGATACCCATATCTATCGACTACGAAACAAGCTTGGACTGACGCCGGAACGGGGTTGGCAGTTACTGACGATCTATGGGTATGGCTATCGATTGGAGAGCGTGACCGCGGCTACGGCATAGCTAATGTTCCACGTGGAGCATTTTAAAAAGGCCTGAAATCCGGGCAATAAAAAAGGCCAACGTTTGACGTTGGCCTTTTTTGTTTCGCAATGGCGTTATCAGAAGTCCAGGTTAGACACTGCC
Source organism: Pseudomonas sp. 25 R 14 (assembly GCF_900004755.1). Lineage (NCBI taxonomy): Bacteria > Pseudomonadati > Pseudomonadota > Gammaproteobacteria > Pseudomonadales > Pseudomonadaceae > Pseudomonas > Pseudomonas sp. 25 R 14. Next base: position 113,412 of record NZ_CVTS01000020.1, read on the forward strand.
AGGGCATTGCTCTCGATGAAGTCACGACGTGGTTCGACCGCATCACCCATCAGGGTGTTGAAGATCTGGTCCGCGCCAATGGCGTCTTCGATGGTCACACGCAACATACGACGCTGGCTTGGGTCCATGGTGGTTTCCCACAACTGATCCGGGTTCATCTCGCCCAGACCTTTGTATCGCTGAATGGTGTGACGCTTGGTGCTTTCAGCCATCAACCAGTCCAGTGCTTCCTTGAACTCTTTGACCTGCTTCTTGCGTTCGCCACGCTGAATATAAGCGCCGTCGTCCAGCAGGGTGCTCAGTTGCGCACCCAGGGTAACTACGGTCTTGTAGTCGTTGCTGCCGAAGAAGTCGCGGTTGAAGGTGACGTAGTTCGACAGACCGTGGGAGATCAGTTCGACCTCTGGCAACCAGACGTTACGTTCACGGTCTTCACGCAGGCTGGCTTTGTAGACCAGGCCGGACTTCTCGACAGTGCGCAGACGGACTTCGTACTGGGCCAGCCAATCCTGCATCGCTGCGTGATCGCCCAACTGTTCCAGGCTGACAGCTGGCAGGTAGATGAAGTGCTCGGTCAGCTCCTGAGGGTACAGGCGCGACAAACGCTTGAGAGTCTTCATCACCATACGGAAGTCGTTTACCAGGCGCTCCAGCGCCTCACCGGAGATGCCCGGGGCTTCGTCGTTCAAGTGCAGGCTGGCATCTTCCAGGGCCGACTGCGTCATGTACTCTTCCATGGCGTCGTCGTCTTTGATGTATTGCTCTTGCTTGCCCTTTTTCACTTTGTACAACGGTGGCTGGGCGATGTAGATGTAGCCACGCTCGATCAGCTCTGGCAACTGACGGAAGAAGAAGGTCAGCAGCAGGGTACGGATGTGCGAACCGTCGACGTCAGCATCGGTCATGATGATGATGTTGTGGTAGCGCAGCTTGTCGATGTTGTACTCGTCGCGACCAATGCCACAGCCCAGGGCGGTGATCAAGGTGCCGACTTCCTGGGAGGAAATCATCTTGTCGAAACGGGCTTTCTCGACGTTGAGGATCTTGCCCTTCAACGGCAGGATCGCCTGGGTGCGACGGTTGCGACCCTGCTTGGCGGAACCGCCAGCAGAGTCACCTTCCACCAAGTACAGCTCGGAGAGGGCAGGGTCCTTCTCCTGGCAGTCCGCAAGTTTGCCCGGCAGGCCAGCAATATCCAGCGCGCCTTTACGACGAGTCATTTCACGGGCTTTACGCGCCGCTTCACGAGCCCGCGCCGCATCGATCATCTTGCCGACGACCAGCTTGGCTTCGTTGGGGTTTTCCAGCAGGAAGTCAGAGAAGTACTTACCCATTTCCTGTTCGACAGCGGTCTTCACTTCGGAAGAAACCAGCTTGTCTTTGGTCTGGGAGCTGAACTTCGGATCCGGAACCTTGACCGAAATAATTGCGGTCAGGCCTTCACGCGCATCATCACCGGTGGTGGCGACTTTGTGCTTCTTCGCCAGGCCTTCAGCTTCGATGTAGGTGTTCAGGTTACGCGTCAGGGCGGAACGGAAACCCACCAGGTGAGTACCGCCATCGCGCTGAGGAATGTTGTTGGTGAAGCACAACAGGTTCTCGTTGAAGCTGTCGTTCCACTGCAGGGCGATTTCCACGCCGATGCCGTCTTCACGCTGGATGTTGAAGTGGAACACCTGGTTGACCGCAGTTTTGTTGGTGTTCAGGTATTCAACGAACGCACGCAGGCCGCCTTCGTACTTGAACAGTTCTTCCTTGCCGCTGCGCTCGTCCTTGAGGACGATACCCACACCGGAGTTGAGGAAGGACAGTTCACGAATCCGCTTGGCCAGGATGTCCCAGCTGAAGTGGATATTCTTGAAGGTGTCAGCCGAAGGCTTGAAGTGAATCTGGGTACCGGTGGTTTCGCTGTCACCAACGATCGCCATAGGAGCCTGAGGCACACCATGGACGTAGGTCTGTTCCCAGATCTTGCCACTACGGCGAACGGTCAGGATCAGTTCTTCCGACAGGGCGTTTACCACCGACACACCTACACCGTGCAAGCCGCCGGATACTTTGTAGGAGTTGTCATCGAACTTACCGCCGGCGTGGAGCACAGTCATGATGACCTCTGCCGCCGATACGCCTTCTTCTTTATGCACATCTACCGGAATGCCGCGACCGTTGTCGCGTACGGTGATGGACTCGTCCGGGTGGATAATGATGCTGATGTCGTCGCAGTGGCCGGCCAGTGCTTCGTCGATGGAGTTGTCGACCACCTCGAACACCATGTGGTGCAGACCGCTACCATCATCGGTGTCGCCAATGTACATACCGGGACGTTTGCGTACGGCATCCAAACCTTTCAGCACTTTAATGCTGGTCGAGTCGTACGTGTTTTCTTCGCTCATGCCTTCACTCCCGATGGTCGTGGGTCTGGGTGATACGGCCCTGTTCCACGTGGAACAAAGCGACTGGCGTTTCCGTCTGCCAGCCTTCCCTCAATAATTCGTGATCTACACAGGTGATAAACACCTGGCAGCGTAAGTCTTCCAACAAGCGGCATAGCGCGCGACGGTGTTGCTCGTCCAACTCGGACGGCAAGTCATCCACCAGATAAATACATTGGCCTCGCCGGGCTTGGCTGACCAAATGCCCCTGGGCAATACGTAAAGCACAGACCACCAGTTTTTGCTGACCGCGAGACAAGATGTCCGCAGCGTTATGTGCACCTAATCTAAGGCGCAGATCAGCTCGTTGGGGTCCAGCCTGCGTATGACCTATTTGCTGATCCCGTTGCAGGGACGTTGCGAGCACTGCACTCAGCTCTCGCTCTTTATCCCAACCGCGGTAGTAGCTCAACGTCAGCCCCTCAAGTTCCAACAACTCACTCAAGGTCTGTTCAAAGACTGGTTTCAAGGCTTTGATATAGGCGCGGCGGTATTCATCTATTTCGTCGCTGGCCAGGCACAGTTCACGGTCCCAGGCCGCTTGCGAAGCGGCGTCAAGTGTACCATGCCGCAGCCATGAGTTTCGCTGCCGCAGGGCCTTCTGCAGGCGCTGCCAAGTGGCCATGAACCGCGGTTCCACGTGGAACACTCCCCAATCGAGGAATTGCCGGCGAATTTTGGGTGCGCCCTCCAGCAAGCGGAAGCTGTCAGGGTTGATCAATTGCAGAGGCAGGATTTCCGCCAGTTGCGCCGCACTGCGCGCATTCTGCCCATCGATACGGATCTGGAACTCCCCCTGGCGATCACGGGATATCCCCAGGCTGCTATGCCCGCCTTGCGCCAGTTCAACCTGGCCAAATACGGTGCACGCCAATTGTTCGTATTGAATCACCGGCAACAAACGGGCGCTGCGAAAGGAGCGAGCCAGGCCCAGCAGATGAATGGCTTCCAGCACGCTGGTTTTGCCACTGCCATTGGCGCCGTGGAGGATATTGATGCGGGGGGAGGGAGAGAAGGTCACCGGGTGCAGATTGCGCACCGCGGTGACCGAGACGCGACTGAGGGACATCTAGCTTCTGCTGAGCATGATTACAGGCGCATCGGCATAACAACATAAGCCGAGTCGTCGTTATCGGATTCTTGCACCAGTGCACTGCTATTGGAGTCGGACAGGATCAGGCGAACCTGTTCGGTCGTCATCACACCCAGCACATCCAGCAGGTAGCTCACGTTGAAGCCAATCTCCAGCGAGCCACCGTTGTAATCAACGCTGATTTCTTCTTCGGCTTCTTCCTGCTCCGGGTTGTTGGCCTGGATTTTCAATTGACCATTGGCCAATTGCAGGCGAATACCGCGGTACTTTTCGTTGGACAGGATCGCGGTACGGCTGAACGCTTCACGCAGGGCTTGACGATCACCGATCACCAGCTTGTCACCGCCTTTGGGCAGTACGCGCTCGTAGTCCGGGAACTTGCCGTCTACCAGCTTGGATGTGAAGGTGAACTCACCCGTGGTCGCACGGATGTGATGCTGGCCCAGGACGATGCTGACATTGCCATCCGGCTCGGTGAGCAGGCGCGCCAGTTCCAGGATACCTTTGCGCGGCACGATGACCTGGTGGCGGTCCGGCTGGCCGATATCGGCCTTCATCGAACACATTGCCAGACGGTGACCGTCGGTAGCCACGGCGCGGATGATGCCTTCGGAGACTTCCAACAGCATGCCGTTGAGGTAGTAACGCACATCCTGCTGGGCCATGGCGAAGCTGGTGCGTTCGATCAAACGACGCAGTCGGCTTTGCTCCAGGCTGCAGGTCAACGAGCCCGGACCTTCTTCCACCGTCGGGAAGTCATTGGCCGGCAAGGTCGACAGGGTAAAACGGCTACGCCCGGCCTTGACCACCAGCTTCTGCTCATCAACCTTGATGTCGATCAGCGCGTCATTGGGCAGGCTTTTGCAGATATCCATCAGCTTGCGCGCAGGCACGGTGATCTCGCCGGGCTCGGCGGGCTCTTCCAGCTGTACACGGCCAACCAGTTCGACTTCCAAGTCGGTACCGGTCAAGGACAACTGCTGGCCTTCGACAACCAACAATACGTTGGAAAGCACCGGCAAGGTCTGTCGGCGCTCGACGACGCCTGCGACCAGTTGCAGGGGTTTCAACAGGGCTTCGCGTTGAATGGTGAAATGCATGGTCTAGTCCCTTGCCTTAATAAGCTGCGCTGGTGTTCATCAAGTGGTCAGTGTACGCAGCAGGTTCTTGTAGTCCTCGCGAATATCCGCGTCGGATTCCTTAAGTTCGTTGATCTTGCGGCACGCGTGCAAGACCGTGGTGTGGTCGCGACCACCAAACACATCGCCGATTTCCGGCAGGCTATGGTTGGTCAGCTCCTTGGAGAGCGCCATGGCCACCTGCCGGGGACGGGCTACCGAGCGCGAACGGCGCTTGGACAGCAGGTCGGAAATCTTGATCTTGTAGTACTCGGCCACGGTGCGCTGGATGTTATCCACACTCACCAGTTTGTCCTGCAGTGCCAGCAAGTCCTTCAAGGATTCGCGAATCAGCTCGATGGTGATATCGCGGCCCATGAAGTGCGAGTGAGCGATGACGCGCTTGAGCGCGCCTTCGAGCTCACGCACGTTGGAGCGAATGCGTTGGGCGATGAAGAATGCAGCGTCATGAGGCAGATCGACTTTCGCCTGATCGGCCTTTTTCATCAGGATCGCAACCCGGGTTTCCAGTTCCGGCGGCTCTACCGCAACGGTCAGGCCCCAGCCGAAGCGCGATTTTAAGCGCTCTTCCAGGCCTTCGATTTCCTTCGGGTAACGGTCACTGGTGAGAATGACCTGCTGGCCACCTTCAAGCAGGGCATTGAACGTGTGGAAAAACTCTTCCTGGGAACGTTCCTTGCGCGCGAAGAATTGAATGTCATCGATCAGCAGCGCATCGACCGAGCGATAGAAGCGCTTGAATTCGTTGATCGCATTGAGCTGCAACGCCTTGACCATGTCGGCCACGAAGCGCTCCGAGTGCAGGTACACGACCTTGGCATTCGGGTTCTTCTTTAATAGGTGGTTACCCACAGCGTGCATCAAGTGCGTCTTACCCAAGCCAACACCGCCATAAAGGAAGAGCGGGTTGTAACCGTGCTTGGGATTATCGGCAACCTGCCAGGCCGCAGCACGGGCCAGTTGGTTGGACTTACCTTCGACGAAATTTTCAAAGGTAAAGGTGCGGTTCAGATAGCTGGTGTGCTTGAGCGCACCTTCGACCTGGACTGTGCGCTGTTCGGCGCGTACCGGCGCCTGCTGCGAACTGGCACCCGCCATCGGGTCGAAGCTGTCGCGGGACGGCTCTTCACTGACCGGCGCATTTTTTTGCACCACGGATTTGCTCGGGGCGGGTGCAGCAGGTGCTGGTGCGTGGTTGATCGGCGCTGCAGCAGCCTGGGCATGCGATGCAGCGGCAGCCAGGGGTGCATTCGGAGCGGCACGCGGTGCCGAGCTGCGTTTGCTACCTATTAGTAAGGAGAGGGCTGGAGCCATCCCGTTGCCATGCTCGTCGAACAATTCGAGAACGCGGCTCAGGTACTTCTCGTTGACCCAGTCGAGAACAAAACGATTGGGTGCGTAGACACGCAACTCGTCGCCTTCGGCTTCGACCTGTAGCGGACGGATCCAGGTGTTGAATTGCTGGGCAGGCAGCTCATCGCGCAAAAGCTCCACGCACTGCTGCCAAAGTTCCACTGACACGGATATCCCCTAAGTTGAAAGCCGGTGAGGCAAAAACAGCCGCCATTGTAGCGGCGAGCGGGCCACTTATCCACATGTAGGTTGCTCACAGGCCACCAAGAATCAATGCCTTACCCCTAAAAAAGGCGACCAATGGTCTGTGCATAAGCTCTGTGGATAAACGCCCCTGAGCTCGTTGTACAAGTGGGGTCGAAAGTCTGTGGGTAACCAGCCTGTGGATAAGTACCCATTCCACACACAGCTTATCCGATAGCGCAGCACAGGCAGAGCACCGTTTCTCCCCCGTGTTGTCATTCTCTGTACAGCACGTAGAACAAGGCCTTAAGTCAGTTATCCACAGATGATCGGCTCCCTAGCTTTTATAAGCTTTACAGAAAAGCTTTAAATAACTTCCTTCTTTATTTTTATATCTATGGCATTGCTCATGAAAGTCGAACCTCACGGAATCGGTCCCAAGGCCTTCAGATATCTAATTGCAGGAATAGCTGGTTGGAAATTGACCTAGAGGCTTGCTTTCTCTAGAATCCCCGGTCTCTTAAAACGGGGGCCATTCCGGCCCGTTGTGGACGAACCAGGTAACACGCCATGAAACGTACTTTCCAACCAAGCACCATCAAACGCGCCCGTACCCACGGTTTCCGTGCTCGCATGGCTACCAAGAACGGCCGTGCTGTCCTGTCGCGTCGCCGCGCCAAAGGTCGTGCGCGTCTGGCAGTTTGATAATCCGGTACTGGTGGTGAGTCAGGACTTCAGTCGGGAAAAGCGTCTGCTAACCCCCCGGCATTTCAAGGCAGTCTTTGACTCCCCCACCGGCAAGGTTCCGGGGAAAAATCTCCTGCTCCTTGCGCGTAACAACGATCTGGATCACCCCCGTCTCGGGTTGGTGATCGGCAAGAAGAGCGTAAAGCTCTCCGTTGAGCGCAATCGCCTCAAGCGTCTGATGCGCGAATCGTTTCGCCTCCACCAGGACACTCTGGTTGGTTGGGATATTGTTATCGTCGCGCGCAAAGGCTTGGGGGACGTAGAAAACCCCGAATTGATTCAGCATTTCGGCAAGCTCTGGAAACGTTTGGCTCGCACCAGCAAGCCAACCCCAGCAGTCAGCCCCGAAACTGTAGGGGTAGACAGCACTGATGCGTAAACTGGCCCTCGTTCCGATCCAGTTTTACCGTTATGCCATTAGTCCGCTGATGGCCAGCCACTGTCGTTTCTACCCCAGTTGTTCCTGCTACGCGTATGAAGCCATAGAAAATCATGGCCTTCTGCGCGGTGGCTGGCTGACCTTTCGTCGTTTAGGTCGCTGTCATCCGTGGAATCCCGGTGGTTATGACCCGGTTCCGCCTATCCCTACCTCCCGTTCTTCTTCGATGGCCGAGTAATCATGGATATTAAACGCACGATCCTGATCGTCGCCCTGGCAATCGTGTCCTACGTTATGGTTCTGAAATGGAACCAGGACTATGGCCAGGCTGCCCTGCCGACTCAGAATGTTGCTACCAATCAGTCTGCTCCTGCTATTGCAGATGCACCGTTGGGTAACAATGCTTCCGCCAGTGCCGATGTACCCAGCGCGAATGCCGATACCAGCACCCCTGTAGACAACGCGGTCATCACCAATAAAGACCTCATCCACGTCAAAACGGATGTACTGGACCTGGCGATCGATCCACAGGGTGGCGATATCGCCCAACTGAAATTGCCACTGTATCCACGTCGCCAAGACCACCCGGATGTTCCTTTCCAGTTGTTCGATAACGGTGGCGAACGTGTTTATCTGGCACAAAGCGGCCTGACTGGGACTGATGGTCCTGATGCTCGTGCTACCGGTCGTCCGGTTTATTCGACCGAACAGAAGACTTATCAACTGGCTGATGGCCAGAACCAGTTGAACGTCGACCTGAAATTCAGTCACGACGGCGTCAATTACATCAAGCGTTTCAGCTTCACTCGCGGTTTGTACGATCTGAAAGTCACCTATCTGATCGACAACACCAGCGAAAAAGCCTGGACGGGCAACTTGTTTGCCCAGCTCAAGCGTGATGGCAGCTCCGATCCTTCCTCCAGCACTGCCACTGGCACCGCGACTTACCTGGGCGCCGCCCTGTGGACAAGTAACGAGCCGTACAAAAAAGTGTCGATGAAAGATATCGACAAGGGCGCGCTGAAAGAGACGGTACAAGGTGGTTGGGTAGCCTGGCTGCAACACTACTTTGTAACCGCATGGATCCCGAACAAGGGCGAAGCCAACCTGGTTCAGACCCGTAAGGACAACCAGGGCAACTACATCATCGGTTTCACTGGCCCGGCGTTGACCGTTGCGCCAGGTGCCAAGGCTGAAACCAGCGCCACCTTGTATGCCGGCCCAAAAAGCCAGGCAGTACTCAAGGAGTTATCCCCAGGTCTGGAACTGACTGTGGATTACGGCATTCTGTGGTTCATTGCCCAGCCAATCTTCTGGTTGCTGCAACATATCCACAGCATCGTTGGTAACTGGGGCTGGTCGATCATCTTCCTGACCATGCTGATCAAAGGGATTTTCTTCCCGCTGTCGGCTGCCAGCTACAAATCGATGGCCCGTATGCGTGCGGTTGCACCGAAACTGGCTGCACTGAAAGAGCAACATGGCGACGACCGGCAGAAAATGTCGCAAGCCATGATGGAGCTGTACAAGAAAGAGAAGATCAACCCGTTGGGTGGATGCTTGCCGATTCTGGTACAGATGCCGGTATTCCTGTCGCTGTACTGGGTGCTCCTGGAAAGCGTGGAAATGCGCCAAGCGCCGTTCATGCTGTGGATAACGGACTTGTCGATCAAAGACCCGTTCTTTATCCTGCCGATCATCATGGGCGCGACCATGTTCATCCAGCAGCGTCTGAACCCGACTCCTCCGGATCCGATGCAGGCCAAGGTGATGAAAATGATGCCAATCATTTTCACCTTCTTCTTCCTGTGGTTCCCGGCTGGTCTGGTTCTGTACTGGGTGGTCAACAACGTGTTGTCGATCTCTCAACAGTGGTACATCACACGTAAGATCGAAGCGGCTGCCAAAAAAGCCGAGGCGTAACTTACTCTGTGGATAACCACTCAAGACGCCCCCTCGTGGGGCGTTTTGCATTCTGTCACTTTTGTCTGGGAAACCGCTGATGAGCGCTCCTCGTGAAACCATCGCTGCCGTCGCCACTGCTCAAGGCCGGGGCGGTGTCGGTATCGTTCGTATTTCCGGGCCGCTTGCCGGCATCGCTGCCCAAGCCATCAGCGGGCGTGAGCTAAAGCCCCGGTATGCGCATTACGGGCCTTTTTTCGGCGAGGAGCTTGAGGTACTGGATGAGGGCCTGGCCCTGTATTTCCCGGGACCAAACTCATTCACCGGTGAAGATGTGCTGGAACTGCAAGGCCATGGCGGCCCTGTCGTCCTGGATATGTTGCTGCAACGCTGCCTGCAGCTGGGTTGCCGCCTGGCCCGGCCGGGTGAGTTCAGCGAGCGCGCGTTTCTCAATGACAAACTCGACCTGGCCCAGGCCGAGGCGATTGCCGACCTGATCGAGGCCAGTTCTGCACAGGCCGCACGCAATGCGTTGCGCTCGCTGCAGGGGGAGTTTTCCCTGCGTGTGCATAACCTCACCGAGCAACTGATCAGTTTGCGCATCTATGTCGAGGCCGCCATTGATTTCCCGGAAGAGGAAATCGACTTTCTCGCCGATGGCCATGTCCTGGCCATGCTCGATAAGGTCCGCGATGAGTTATCCACAGTCCTGAAGGAAGCCGGGCAGGGCGCATTGCTGCGCGATGGCATGACAGTGGTGATTGCTGGTCGGCCCAACGCCGGCAAGTCCAGTTTGCTCAACGCTCTTGCGGGTCGTGAAGCCGCCATTGTCACCGAGATTGCCGGTACCACCCGGGATATCCTGCGCGAACACATCCACATTGATGGCATGCCGCTGCACGTGGTCGATACCGCCGGCTTACGCGATACCGATGACCAGGTAGAAAAAATCGGTGTGGAACGGGCGCTCAAGGCCATCAGTGAAGCCGATCGGGTGCTGTTGGTGGTGGATGCCACAGCACCCGAGGCCGTGGATCCTTTTGCGCTGTGGCCCGAATTCCTTGAACAACGGCCGGACCCGGCCAAAGTCACGCTGATTCGCAACAAAGCGGACCTGACGGGTGAAGCCATTGCCCTGGAAGTCAGCGACGATGGCCATGTCACGATCAGCCTCAGCGCCAAGTCTGCCGGCGATGGCCTGGAACTGCTGCGCGATCATCTCAAGGCGTGCATGGGTTATGAACAGACCTCGGAAAGCAGCTTCAGTGCTCGTCGCAGGCACCTTGAAGCCCTACGCCATGCCAGTGCCGCCCTTGAGCACGGTAGGGCACAGCTGACGCTGGCGGGTGCAGGAGAGCTGCTAGCCGAAGATTTACGGCAGGCGCAGCAACTGCTGGGGGAAATTACCGGGGCATTCAGCTCCGATGATCTGCTCGGCAGGATCTTTTCCAGCTTCTGCATCGGTAAATAACCCTTCGTTGTTCACAGACAGGCCGTTCGTGCCTGTCTGTTTTGCCCGTTTCAGGGCAACACCTTCGTATTTCCTGACATTTACCTCACACCGAGGTGCCTTGCCGTGGGTGAAATTTGCCGTTTCTGTGGATTAAGCCCTGTGAATAACCGCCCCTGTGCCCGGTTGATAACAGGGCTTGAAACCTGAGTAAAACCCCGCCTGTGGATAAGCACCTGTTTAATCCACAGGCTTAGAGCACTTATCCAAGGGCCTCATTGGCACCTAACCACAGACTTTTGAATCTCTGTACACAATGTAAACAAAGGCCTGTAGAGATCTATCCACAGAAAGTAGGCTCAGTAGAAATAAACATAAAAACAAAGATTTAATAAATTTCTCTCTTTTAATTTCTATTACCTCTGATTCATCCACAGCTGGTTAAATTTTGTGCAAAGGGTTCTTTAGGAAGGGCTAAGTCCCTATACTTGCCGCCATAGCTCTAAAACTCTTTCAACAAACAATTCCTGATTACCTACATAAGCAGGCACGAGGTGCGTGGTGGATTTCCCTTCCCGTTTTGAAGTGATCGTCATCGGCGGCGGTCATGCCGGTACCGAGGCAGCACTGGCGTCAGCCCGCATGGGGGTCAAAACCCTGTTGCTGACGCACAACGTGGAAACCCTCGGTGCCATGAGTTGCAACCCCGCCATCGGTGGGATTGGCAAAAGCCATCTGGTCAAGGAAATCGATGCCCTTGGCGGTGTGATGGCCATGGCTACCGACAAGGGTGGTATTCAATTTCGCGTGCTCAACAGCCGCAAAGGCCCGGCCGTGCGTGCTACCCGGGCACAAGCCGACCGCATCCTGTACAAGGCCGCGGTGCGCGAAACCCTGGAAAACCAGCCCAACCTGTGGATATTTCAGCAGGCTGCTGACGACCTGATCGTCGAACAGGACCAAGTGCGCGGCGTTGTCACGCAAATGGGCCTGCGTTTCTTTGCAGAATCCGTGGTGCTGACCACCGGCACGTTCCTCGGTGGACTTATCCACATCGGGATGCAGAACTATTCGGGTGGCCGTGCCGGTGATCCGCCGTCCATCGCCCTGGCTCATCGCCTACGCGAACTGCCACTGCGTGTCGGTCGTCTGAAAACCGGGACCCCGCCGCGTATCGACGGGCGTTCTGTGGATTTCTCGGTGATGACCGAGCAAGCCGGGGACACGCCAATCCCGGTGATGTCGTTCATGGGTTCCAAAGAGCAGCACCCCAAACAGGTGAGTTGCTGGATTACCCACACCAATGCGCGGACCCACGAAATCATCGCGGCCAATCTTGATCGTTCGCCGATGTATTCCGGGGTGATCGAAGGTATTGGCCCACGTTATTGCCCGTCGATCGAAGACAAGATCCACCGCTTTGCCGACAAGGAAAGCCACCAGGTCTTCATCGAGCCGGAAGGCTTGACCACCCACGAGCTGTACCCGAACGGGATTTCCACTTCCCTGCCATTCGACGTGCAAATCCAGATCGTGCAGTCGATTCGCGGCATGGAAAACGCGCACATCGTGCGACCTGGCTACGCCATCGAGTACGACTACTTCGATCCGCGGGACTTGAAATACAGCCTGGAAACCAAAGTGATCGGCGGTCTGTTCTTCGCCGGGCAAATCAATGGCACCACCGGTTACGAAGAAGCCGGCGCCCAGGGTTTGCTAGCCGGGACCAACGCGGCATTGCGCGCCCAGGGCAAAGACAGCTGGTGCCCGCGTCGCGATGAAGCGTACATCGGCGTGTTGGTTGACGACCTGATTACCCTCGGTACCCAGGAACCGTACCGGATGTTCACGTCCCGGGCCGAATATCGCCTGATCCTGCGCGAAGACAACGCCGACCTGCGCCTGACCGAAAAAGGTCGCGAGCTGGGCCTGGTCGATGACGCACGCTGGGCAGCGTTCTGCAAAAAACGCGAGAGCATCGAAGTCGAAGAGCAGCGTCTGAAAAGTACCTGGGTGCGCCCGGGCACTGAGCAGGGCGATGCGATTGCCGAAAAATTCGGCACGCCGCTGACTCACGAATACAATCTGTTGAACCTGCTGTCCCGTCCGGAAATCGACTACGCTGGTCTGGTCGAAGTGACCGGTGGCGGTGCAGAAGATCCACAGGTTGCCGAGCAGGTCGAAATAAAGACCAAATATGCCGGTTACATTGACCGCCAGCAGGACGAAATCGCCAGGCTGCGCGCCAGTGAAGACACCAAGCTGCCTGTGGATATCGATTACACCGGGATTTCCGGCCTGTCGAAAGAGATTCAAAGCAAGCTGGGGATAACTCGTCCCGAGACTCTGGGCCAGGCTTCCCGTATCCCGGGTGTCACCCCGGCAGCCATTTCGCTGTTGATGATTCATTTGAAAAAACGCGGCGCGGGCCGTCAGTTGGAGCAAAGCGCTTGAGTTCGTTGGTCACCTCGCAACACGCCGAAGAGTTATCCACAGGTGCGCGCCAATTGGGCGTGGACCTGACCGAAGCCCAGCACGAGTTGCTGTTGGGTTACCTGGCCCTGTTGATCAAATGGAACAAGGCCTACAACCTCACTGCGGTGCGCGATCCGGACGAAATGGTATCGCGGCATCTGCTCGACAGCTTGAGCGTGATGCCGTTTATCGAAAACGGCCGCTGGCTGGACGTCGGCAGTGGCGGTGGCATGCCTGGCATCCCCTTGGCGATCCTGTTTCCCGAGTCGCAAGTGACCTGCCTGGACAGCAACGGCAAGAAAACCCGCTTCCTGACCCAGGTCAAACTCGAACTCAAGCTGGACAACCTGCAAGTTATCCACAGCCGCGTCGAAGCCTTCACGCCTGAACTGCCTTTCAACGGAATTGTTTCCCGGGCTTTCAGCAGCATGGAGAACTTCAGCAACTGGACCCGCCACCTGGGCGACCTGAACACCCGTTGGCTGGCAATGAAGGGCGTTCATCCAAGCGACGAGCTGTTAGCATTGCCGGCAGACTTCCACCTCGATAGCGAACACGCCTTGGCCGTACCCGGTTGCCAAGGCCAACGCCATCTGCTGATACTGCGCCGCACGGCATGATTGGGAACACAAGCAAGAATGGCTAAGGTATTCGCGATAGCGAACCAGAAAGGTGGCGTGGGCAAAACCACCACCTGCATCAACCTCGCAGCATCCCTGGTCGCTACCAAGCGTCGGGTGCTGTTGATCGACCTCGATCCACAGGGCAACGCCACCATGGGTAGCGGTGTGGATAAACACGGCCTGGAAAACTCGGTCTACGACTTGCTGATTGGCGAGTGCGACCTGGCCCAGGCCATGCACTATTCCGAGCACGGCGGTTATCAACTGCTGCCGGCCAACCGCGATTTGACCGCGGCGGAAGTGGTGCTGCTGGAAATGCAGATGAAAGAAAGCCGTCTGCGCAGCGCCCTGGCGCCGATCCGCGAGAATTACGACTACATTTTGATCGACTGCCCGCCGTCGCTGTCGATGCTCACGCTCAACGCGTTAGTCGCCGCCGATGGGGTGATTATCCCCATGCAGTGCGAGTACTTCGCCCTCGAAGGCTTGAGCGACCTTGTGGATAACATCAAGCGCATCGCCGAGCTGCTCAACCCGAACCTGAAAGTCGAAGGCCTGCTGCGGACCATGTATGACCCGCGGCTGAGCCTGATGAACGATGTGTCGGCGCAGCTCAAGGAGCACTTTGGCGATCAGCTCTACGACACCGTGATTCCACGCAACATCCGCCTGGCCGAAGCGCCAAGCTATGGCATGCCCGCGCTGGCGTACGACAAGTCATCGCGTGGTGCCATTGCCTACCTGGCGCTGGCCGGCGAGATGGTTCGCCGCCAACGTCGCAATTCACGCACCGCTGCAGCCCAGCCAACTTAAGGAATCCCCATGGCCGTCAAGAAACGAGGTCTCGGACGTGGACTGGATGCACTGCTGAGTGGTCCGACTGTCACTTCGCTGGAAGAACAGGCGGTGCAGGCCGACTCGCGTGAGTTGCAACATTTGCCGCTGGACCTGATCCAGCGTGGCAAGTACCAGCCGCGCCGGGACATGGACCCGCAGGCGCTGGAGGAGTTGGCGAATTCGATCAAGGCCCAGGGCGTGATGCAGCCGATTGTCGTGCGCCCCATTGGCGGCGGTCGCTTTGAAATCATCGCCGGCGAACGCCGCTGGCGCGCCAGCCAGCAGGCCGGCCAGGAAACCATCCCGGCGATGGTGCGCGATGTACCGGATGAAACGGCCATCGCCATGGCGCTGATCGAGAATATCCAGCGCGAAGACCTCAATCCCATCGAGGAAGCCATTGCCCTGCAGCGCTTGCAGCAGGAATTCAAGCTGACCCAGCAGGAAGTAGCCGATGCGGTGGGCAAATCCCGTGTCACGGTTTCCAACCTGCTGCGCCTGATCGCGCTTCCTGAAGTGATCAAGACCATGCTGTCCCACGGCGACCTGGAAATGGGTCATGCCCGGGCTTTGCTCGGTTTGCCGGAAAATCAACAGGTTGAAGGGGCGCGACACGTTGTCGCACGAGGTCTCACCGTTCGTCAGACCGAGGCCCTGGTTCGCCAGTGGCTCAGTGGCAAACCTGCACCGGTCGAAACAGTCAAAACTGATCCGGATATTGCGCGTCTGGAGCAGCGCCTGGCCGAGCGGCTGGGCTCTGCGGTGCAAATTCGCCACGGCAAGAAGGGCAAAGGGCAATTGGTTATCGGATATAACTCCCTTGATGAGCTTCAGGGCGTTCTTTCCCACATCCGCTGAAACATTTGCTTATGTAGCGCGCAGTCGGAAATCACTACCCGGCAGTTGAATAGGGGCTGAACCGCCCCTATACTCTGCGCGCATTTTGTCGGCACAAATTATGCCAAGTTATTGATTTCCGGCAGCCGACCATTGAGGAGCAAGAGTGATGGAAACCCGCACGCCAAACACGTTGCCGTTCCATCGCTTGGCCGTTTTTCCGGTTTTATTGGCCCAATTTGTCATTTTGCTGATCGCCGCATTGGCGCTTTGGTATTGGCATGGGGTCGTAGCCGGATATTCAGGACTCTGCGGAGGCCTGATAGCCTTGCTGCCCAATATGTATTTTGCTCACAGGGCCTTTCGGTTTTCCGGCGCCCGAGCAGCCCAGGCTATCGTCCGGTCCTTTTATGCCGGCGAGGCAGGGAAACTGATTTTGACGGCAGTGCTGTTTGCACTGACCTTTGCAGGTGTGAAGCCATTGGCGCCGCTAGCTGTATTCGGCGTCTTCGTGTTGACCCAACTGGTCAGCTGGTTCGCTCCCCTGCTAATGAAAACAAGACTTTCGAAACCTTAGGGCGTTTGAGGCAACCATGGCAGAAACAACCGCTTCGGGCTATATCCAGCACCACTTGCAGAACCTGACCTTCGGTCAGCTTCCCAACGGCGGCTGGGGCTTTGCCCACTCCGCAGCAGAAGCCAAAGAAATGGGCTTCTGGGCTTTCCACCTGGATACTCTGGGCTGGTCGGTCGCATTGGGTCTGATCTTCGTCCTGATTTTCCGCATGGCGGCAAAGAAGGCGACTTCCGGTCAGCCAGGTGCTTTGCAGAACTTCGTTGAAGTATTGGTCGAATTCGTCGATACCAGCGTGAAAGACAGCTTCCATGGCCGTAGCCCGGTGATTGCACCGCTGGCACTGACCATCTTCGTCTGGGTGTTCCTGATGAACGCCGTCGACCTGATTCCGGTGGACTGGATTCCTCAGTTGGCCATGGCGATCTCCGGCGACCCGCACATCCCGTTCCGCGCTGTATCGACCACTGACCCGAACGCTACCCTGGGCATGGCCCTGTCGGTGTTCGCGCTGATCATTTTCTACAGCATCAAGATCAAGGGCATCGGCGGCTTCATCGGCGAACTGACCCTGCACCCGTTCGGCAGCAAGAACATCTTCGTTCAAGCCTTGCTGATCCCGGTGAACTTCCTGCTGGAATTCGTGACCCTGATCGCCAAGCCGATTTCCCTGGCTCTGCGACTGTTCGGCAACATGTATGCCGGCGAACTGGTGTTCATTCTGATCGCTGTGATGTTCGGCAGCGGCCTGCTCTGGCTTAGCGGCCTGGGCATTGTTCTGCAGTGGGCGTGGGCTGTGTTCCACATCCTGATCATCACCCTGCAGGCGTTTATCTTCATGATGCTGACCATCGTCTACCTGTCGATGGCGCACGAAGAGAACCATTAAGACCAGTCTCGACTAGTCTGATGTCCTTCCCGGTGAAACGGGAAGGTGGCCCCAAAGGGCTATGAAACGATTTGTTTTACCGCTTTAAAATCTAAAAAACCTAAACCATACGACGTAAAAGTCGGGAGGAAAGATGGAAACTGTAGTTGGTCTAACCGCTATCGCTGTTGCACTGTTGATCGGCCTGGGCGCCCTGGGTACTGCCATTGGTTTCGGCCTGTTGGGCGGCAAGTTCCTGGAAGGCGCAGCGCGTCAGCCAGAAATGGTTCCAATGCTGCAAGTTAAAATGTTCATCGTTGCCGGCCTGCTCGACGCCGTGACCATGATCGGTGTTGGTATCGCTCTGTTCTTCACCTTCGCGAACCCCTTCGTTGGTCAACTCGCCGGTTAATCACTCGTTTTTTCGAGTGATTGGTGTGTTGTGCAACGAACGAGCGAGGTATTGGCGTGAACATTAATGCAACCATTATTGGTCAGTCCTTAGCGTTCTTGATTTTTGTTGTTTTCTGCATGAAGTTCGTATGGCCTCCGGTCATCGCGGCTCTGCACGAACGTCAGAAGAAGATCGCGGATGGACTGGACGCTGCCGCACGAGCAGCTCGCGACCTGGAGTTGGCCCAAGATAAAGCGGGTCAGCAACTGCGCGAAGCGAAGGCTCAGGCAGCTGAAATCATTGAGCAAGCCAAGAAACGCGGTAACCAGATTGTTGAAGAGGCTGTTGAAAAAGCCCGTATCGACGCTGACCGTGTGAAGGTTCAGGCTCAGGCCGAGATCGAACAGGAATTGAACGGTGTCAAAGATGCGCTGCGTGCCCAACTGGGTGCTCTGGCCGTCGGCGGTGCTGAGAAGATCCTGGGTGCCACAATCGATCAAAACGCGCACGCGGAGCTGGTAAACAAACTGGCTGCTGAAATTTAAGCGAGGGCGATCATGGCAGAATTGACCACGTTGGCCCGACCTTACGCTAAGGCAGCCTTCGAGCACGCCCAGGCCCACCAGCAGCTGGCCTCTTGGTCAGCCATGCTCGGCCTGGCTGCAGCAGTGTCGCAAGACGACACCATGCAGCGCGTGCTCAAGGCCCCGCGACTGACGAGCGCAGACAAGGCCGCCACGTTTATTGACGTGTGCGGCGACAAGTTTGATGTGAAGGCACAGAACTTCATCCACGTCGTTGCCGAAAACGACCGTCTCCCGCTATTGCCGGAGATCGCCGCTCTGTTCGACCTGTACAAGGCCGAGCAAGAGAAGTCGGTAGACGTTGAAGTGACCAGTGCTTTTGCATTGAACCAAGAACAGCAAGACAAACTCGCCAAGGTTCTCAGTGCACGACTCAATCGGGAAGTGCGCCTGCAAGCTTCGGAGGACGCATCCCTGATTGGTGGTGTTGTTATCCGTGCCGGCGACCTGGTTATCGATGGCTCGATTCGCGGCAAAATCGCGAAACTTGCCGAAGCATTGAAATCTTGAGTTTGAAGGGGCAGCAGAGCAATGCAGCAACTCAATCCTTCCGAAATAAGTGAAATTATCAAGGGCCGCATCGACAAGCTCGATGTGACCTCCCAAGCCCGTAACGAAGGCACTGTCGTCAGCGTATCTGACGGCATCGTGCGGATTCACGGTCTGGCCGACGTAATGTACGGCGAGATGATCGAGTTTCCGGGCGGCGTCTACGGTATGGCCCTCAACCTGGAGCAAGACTCCGTAGGTGCCGTTGTATTGGGCGCGTACACCAGTCTGGCTGAAGGCATGAGCGCCAAGTGCACAGGCCGCATCCTCGAAGTTCCGGTTGGTAAGGAACTGCTGGGTCGCGTTGTCGACGCACTGGGTAACCCTGTTGACGGTAAAGGTCCACTGGGCAACACCGAGACCGACGCGGTCGAGAAAGTTGCTCCAGGCGTGATCTGGCGTAAGTCGGTAGACCAGCCTGTACAGACTGGCTACAAGGCTGTCGATGCCATGATCCCTGTCGGCCGTGGCCAGCGTGAGCTGATCATCGGTGACCGTCAGATCGGCAAGACCGCTCTGGCGATCGACGCGATCATCAACCAGAAAGACAGCGGCATTTTCTGCGTCTACGTAGCGATCGGTCAGAAACAATCGACCATCGCCAACGTGGTTCGCAAGCTGGAAGAAAACGGCGCCCTGGCCAACACGATCATCGTGGCTGCCAGTGCTTCGGAATCTCCTGCGCTGCAATTCCTGGCACCGTACTCCGGTTGCACCATGGGTGAATTCTTCCGCGACCGCGGTGAAGACGCGCTGATCGTTTATGACGATCTGTCCAAGCAAGCAGTGGCTTACCGCCAGATTTCCCTGCTGCTGCGCCGTCCACCAGGCCGTGAAGCCTACCCAGGCGACGTGTTCTATCTCCACTCCCGTCTGCTGGAGCGCGCATCCCGCGTATCCGAAGAGTACGTAGAGAAGTTCACCAACGGCGCAGTGACCGGCAAAACCGGTTCCCTGACCGCACTGCCGATCATCGAAACCCAGGCTGGCGACGTTTCCGCGTTCGTTCCGACCAACGTGATTTCCATCACCGACGGTCAGATCTTCCTGGAATCGGCCATGTTCAACTCCGGGATCCGTCCTGCTGTGAACGCCGGTGTTTCGGTATCCCGTGTGGGTGGTGCCGCTCAGACCAAGATCATCAAGAAGCTCTCCGGTGGTATCCGTACCGCTCTGGCTCAGTACCGTGAACTGGCGGCATTCGCCCAGTTCGCTTCTGACCTGGACGAAGCGACCCGTAAGCAACTTGAGCATGGTCAGCGCGTTACCGAGCTGATGAAGCAGAAGCAATACGCGCCAATGTCGATCGCTGACATGTCGCTGTCGCTGTATGCCGCTGAGCGTGGGTTCCTGACTGACGTCGAAATCGCCAAGGTCGGCAGCTTTGAACAAGCGCTGATTGCTTACTTCAACCGAGATCATGCCGATTTGATGGCCAAGATCAACGTGAAGGGTGACTTCAATGACGAAATCGACGCTGGCCTGAAGGCCGGTATCGAGAAGTTCAAGGCCACCCAAACCTGGTAAGCCGCAGCGGGAGCCGCAAGGCTCCCGCTTGCTAACCTGATAGGTGTTACATGGCAGGCGCAAAAGAGATTCGCAGTAAGATTGCGAGCATCAAAAGCACGCAAAAAATTACCAGCGCCATGGAGAAAGTGGCGGTCAGCAAAATGCGCAAGGCACAAATGCGCATGGCTGCTAGCCGTCCTTATGCGGAGCGTATCCGCCAGGTAATTGGGCATCTGGCCAACGCCAACCCGGAATACCGCCACCCGTTCATGATCGACCGCGAAGTCAAGCGTGTGGGTTATGTGGTAGTGAGCAGTGACCGTGGTTTGTGCGGTGGTCTGAATACCAACCTGTTCAAGGCCCTGGTCAAGGACATGGCGGTAAACCGCGAAAACGGCGTCGAGATCGATCTGTGTGTTGTTGGTAGCAAGGGTGCGGCCTTTTTCCGCAACTTCGGCGGTAACGTCGTTGCAGCTATCAGCCACCTGGGTGAAGAGCCGTCGATCAATGACTTGATCGGCAGTGTGAAGGTGATGCTGGATGCGTACCTGGAAGGCCGGATTGACCGCCTGTCCGTGGTATCCAACAAGTTCATCAACACCATGACCCAGCAGCCAACCGTGGAGCAATTGATTCCACTGGTGGCGACCCCGGATCAGGAACTCAAGCACCACTGGGACTACCTCTACGAACCAGACGCCAAAGAGCTGCTTGACGGCTTGATGGTGCGCTACGTGGAGTCGCAGGTGTACCAGGCGGTGGTCGAGAACAACGCAGCTGAACAAGCGGCGCGGATGATCGCGATGAAAAACGCTACCGACAACGCCGGTGATCTGATCAGCGATTTGCAGCTGATCTACAACAAGGCGCGTCAGGCTGCGATCACCCAAGAGATCTCGGAAATCGTCGGCGGCGCTGCCGCGGTTTAACGGTTCAAATATTCAGAGGATCCAGCTATGAGTAGCGGACGTATCGTTCAAATCATCGGCGCCGTTATCGACGTGGAATTCCCACGCGACAGCGTACCGAGCATCTACAACGCGCTGAAAGTACAAGGCGCGGAAACTACCCTGGAAGTTCAGCAGCAGCTGGGCGACGGCGTAGTTCGTACCATTGCGATGGGTTCCACCGAAGGCTTGAAGCGCGGTCTGGACGTTGTCGACACTGGCGCTGCCATCTCCGTACCGGTCGGTAAAGCGACCCTGGGCCGGATCATGGACGTACTGGGCAACCCGATTGACGAAGCTGGCCCGATCGCCACCGAAGAGCGCTGGGGCATTCACCGTCCAGCACCTTCGTTCGCCGAGCAAGCGGGCGGTAACGACCTGCTGGAAACCGGCATCAAGGTTATCGACCTGGTTTGCCCGTTCGCCAAGGGCGGTAAAGTCGGTCTGTTCGGTGGTGCCGGTGTAGGCAAGACCGTAAACATGATGGAACTGATCCGTAACATCGCCATCGAGCACAGCGGTTATTCCGTGTTCGCCGGTGTGGGTGAGCGTACTCGTGAGGGTAACGACTTCTACCACGAGATGAAGGATTCCAACGTTCTGGACAAAGTGGCACTGGTCTACGGTCAGATGAACGAGCCGCCGGGTAACCGTCTGCGCGTAGCACTGACTGGCCTGACCATGGCCGAGAAGTTCCGTGACGAAGGTAACGACGTTCTGCTGTTCGTCGACAACATCTACCGTTACACCCTGGCCGGTACTGAAGTATCCGCACTGCTGGGCCGTATGCCTTCGGCAGTAGGTTACCAGCCGACCCTGGCTGAAGAGATGGGCGTTCTGCAAGAACGTATCACTTCGACCAAGGAAGGTTCGATCACTTCGATCCAAGCGGTATACGTACCTGCGGATGACTTGACCGACCCATCGCCTGCGACCACCTTCGCCCACTTGGACGCCACCGTCGTACTGTCCCGTGACATCGCTTCCCTGGGTATCTACCCAGCGGTCGATCCACTCGACTCGACTTCGCGCCAGCTGGACCCGAACGTGATCGGCCAGGAGCACTACGACACCGCTCGCGGCGTTCAGTACGTGCTGCAGCGTTACAAAGAACTGAAGGACATCATTGCGATCCTGGGTATGGACGAGCTGTCGGAAGCCGACAAGCAGTTGGTAAACCGTGCTCGTAAGATCCAGCGTTTCTTGTCGCAGCCGTTCTTCGTGGCTGAAGTCTTCACCGGTGCCTCGGGTAAATACGTTTCCCTGAAAGACACCATTGCTGGCTTCAAAGGCATCCTCAACGGTGACTACGACCACCTGCCAGAACAAGCGTTCTACATGGTCGGCGGCATCGAAGAAGCGATCGAGAAAGCCAAGAAACTGTAATCCCAGCGCCCGGCAACGGGCGCTAATTTAGGTTGAGGCAATCAGATGGCTATGACAGTCCATTGCGATATCGTCAGTGCGGAAGGGGAAATCTTCTCCGGTCTGGTCGAGTTTGTAACAGCGCACGGCGTTCTGGGTGATCTTGGTATCGCCATGGGGCACGCGCCGCTGATTACCAGCTTGAAGCCAGGTCCGATCACGCTGACCAAGCAAGGCGGGGAACGTGAGGTGTTTTACATCTCCAGTGGTTTCCTTGAGGTTCAGCCGAACATGGTCAAGGTGCTTGCCGACACTGTGCAACGTGCTGGCGACCTGGATGAAGCCTCCGCTCAGGAAGCCGTCAAGGCTGCCGAGAAGGCCCTGCACGAAAAAGGCGCAGACTTCGACTACAGCGCTGCTGCAGTACGTCTGGCCGAGGCCGCAGCTCAGCTGCGTACTCTCCAGCAGATCCGCAAGAAGTAAGCGGCCTCGCCGTCATGCTTCATGTGTGATTGATTAAAAAGGGTAGCCTCGGCTACCCTTTTTCTTTTTTAGCAAAACACTTCTTTGGTCTGAAGCCGGACCGCCCAGGATTGGTAGCCATTCATGTCTCTTGAAATCGTCATTCTCGCCGCAGGCCAGGGCACTCGCATGCGTTCAGCCCTGCCCAAGGTGCTGCACCCGGTTGCTGGCAACTCCATGCTCGGCCATGTTATCCACAGCGCCCGGCAACTGGCGCCACAGCGTATCCACGTGGTGATTGGCCACGGTGCCGATGCGGTGCGTGAACGTCTGGCCGCCGACGACTTGAATTTCGTATTGCAGGACAAGCAACTGGGTACCGGTCATGCCACGGCGCAAGCCGTACCGTTCATCAAGGCTGACACCGTGCTGATCCTCTACGGTGATGTGCCGCTGATCGAAGTAGAAACCCTGCAGCGCCTGCTCAAACACGTGGTGCCTGGCCAGATGGGGCTGCTGACCGTCGAACTGGACGACCCGACCGGTTACGGCCGTATCGTGCGCAATGCCGACGGCAAGGTCACAGCCATCGTCGAGCACAAGGACGCCACTGAGGCCCAACGGGCAATTACCGAAGGCAACACCGGAATTCTCGCGGTGCCGGCGACTCATTTGGCGGACTGGATGAGTCGTCTGTCGAACAACAACGTCCAGGGTGAGTACTACCTCACCGACGTGATTGAAATGGCCGTCAATGATGGCCTGGTGGTCGCCACCGAGCAGCCCCACGACCCGATGGAAGTGCAGGGCGCCAACGATCGCAAGCAACTGGCGGAACTGGAGCGTCACTACCAACTACGTGAAGGCCGCCGCTTGATGGCTCAGGGCGTGACGCTGCGCGATCCGGCGCGTTTCGACGTACGCGGTGAGGTTACCGTGGGCCGCGACGTGCTGATCGATATCAACGTGATCCTCGAAGGCCGCGTGGTGATTGAAGATGACGTGGTCATCGGCCCGAACTGCGTGATCAAGGACAGCACCCTGCGCAAAGGCGTGGTGATCAAGGCTAACAGCCATATCGACGGTGCAGTGATGGGCGAGGGCAGCGATGCCGGGCCGTTCGCGCGGTTGCGTCCGGGTAGCGTGCTGGGAGCCAAGGCCCATGTGGGTAACTTTGTCGAACTGAAAAACGCCCACCTGGGCGAGGGCGCCAAGGCGGGTCACCTGACTTACCTGGGCGACGCCGTTATCGGTGCGCGCACCAACATCGGCGCAGGGACCATCACCTGCAACTACGATGGCGCCAACAAGCACCAGACCGTGCTGGGTGAAGATGTATTCATCGGCTCCAATAACTCGCTGGTTGCCCCTGTGAAGGTGGGTGATGGTGCCAGCACGGCCGCAGGCTCCACCATTAATCAGGATGTGGATAACTTGCAACTAGGTGTGGCCCGCGCCCGCCAGCGCAACATCGACGGCTGGAAACGCCCGGTCAAAATCAAAAAGACCTGAGTTATCCACAACCTCATTAGCAACGCCATTCCATTGTGGGAGCGGGCTTGCTCGCGAAGACGGAGTGCCAGTCACTGAACGTGTATCTGATGCACCGCCTTCGCGAGCAAGCCCGCTCCCACATTGGATCTATGTTGTTTTCAAAAAAGTGCATCCGCCGCTTGACGATTTCCCGCCAGTAGGTTTTGATTGCCTTCGTTATCTTTCGAAACGAAACTTATCATCACCATGTCGAAACGAAATACACCTCAACGACGCCACAACATCCTGGCTTTGCTCACCGAGCAGGGTGAAGTGAGCGTGGACGAATTGGCCAAGCGTTTCGAAACCTCCGAAGTGACCATCCGCAAGGACCTCGCCGCGCTGGAAAGCAACGGCCTGTTGCTGCGTCGCTACGGTGGTGCCATCACCATGCCCCAGGAACTGGTCGGCGATCCTGCCCAACCGATTTCTGTGCACAAGCGCGCCATCGCGCGGGCGGCGGTCAAACGCCTGCGTGAACATGCACGGATCATCATCGACAGCGGCAGCACCACCGCCGCGATGATTCCGGAACTGGGCCATCAGCCCGGCCTGGTGGTGATGACCAACTCCCTGCATGTGGCCAGTGCCCTGAGTGAGTTGGAACATGAGCCTGTGCTGTTGATGACTGGCGGTACCTGGGACCCGCACTCGGACTCGTTCCAGGGCCAGGTCGCTGAACAAGTGCTGCGCTCCTACGACTTCGACCAACTGTTCATCGGCGCCGACGGCATCGATCTGCAGCGCGGCACCACCACCTTCAATGAATTGCTGGGTTTGAGCCGCGTGATGGCCGAAGTTGCCCGCGAAGTGGTGGTGATGGTCGAGTCCGACAAGATTGGCCGCAAGATCCCCAACCTGGAACTGCCCTGGAGCAGCGTCCATACCCTTATTACCGATGATCGCCTGCCGCTTGAGGCCCGCGACCAGATTCAAGCCCGCGGCATTACGCTGATTTGCGCGGCAGTCATCTAGGAGAGAAACCATGTGTGGAATTGTAGGCGCAGTCGCTGAACGAAACGTTACCGCCATTTTGCTCGAAGGCCTCAAGCGCCTGGAATACCGTGGCTACGACAGTGCCGGTGTCGCGGTCTTCAGTAATGCTGGCAAGCTGGAGCGCATGCGCCGCCCAGGCAAGGTCAGCGAACTGGAGCAGGCCCTGGCCGGTGAGCCCCTGGCAGGCCGCCTGGGCATCGCCCATACCCGTTGGGCGACCCACGGTGCGCCGTGCGAACGCAATGCGCACCCGCACTTCTCCGGTGATATTGCGGTGGTGCACAACGGCATCATCGAGAACCACGAAGTGCTGCGCGAACAGCTCAAGGGCCTGGGCTACGTCTTTACCTCGGACACCGACACCGAAGTCATCGCCCACCTGCTCAACCACAAGCTCAAGGACCACAGCGACCTGACCACCGCCCTCAAGGCCACGGTCAAGGAACTGCATGGCGCCTACGGCCTGGCCGTGATCAGCGCCAGCCAACCGGACCGTGTGGTTGCCGCCCGCAGTGGCAGCCCATTGGTGATCGGCCTGGGCCTGGGAGAGAACTTCCTGGCGTCCGATCAACTGGCCCTGCGCCAGGTCACCGACCGCTTCATGTACCTGGAAGAAGGCGATATCGCCGACATCCGCCGTGAAAGCGTGGCGATCTGGGACGTCAACGGCAATTCTGTCGAGCGCGAAGCCGTGCAGTACCGCGACGGCGCTGAAGCCGCCGACAAGGGTGAGTTCCGCCACTTCATGCTCAAGGAAATCCACGAGCAACCCTCCGTGGTGCAGCGCACCCTGGAAGGTCGCCTGAGCCAGAACCAGGTGCTGGTCAACGCCTTCGGCCCACAAGCCGCCGAGTTGTTCGCCAAAGTGCGCAATGTGCAGATCGTCGCCTGTGGCACCAGCTACCACGCCGGCATGGTCGCGCGTTACTGGCTGGAAGAGCTGGCCGGCATCCCGTGCCAGGTCGAAGTCGCCAGCGAGTTCCGCTACCGCAAGGTGGTGGTGCAGCCTGACACCCTGTTCGTGACCATCTCCCAGTCCGGCGAGACCGCCGACACGTTGGCCGCCCTGCGTAATGCCAAGGAGCTGGGCTACCTGGCGAGCCTGGCGATCTGCAACGTCAGCATCAGCTCCCTGGTGCGTGAGTCCGACCTGACCCTGCTGACCCAGGCCGGCCGCGAAATCGGCGTAGCCTCCACCAAGGCCTTCACCACCCAACTGGTGGGCCTGCTGCTGCTGACCCTGTCCCTGGGCCAGGTGCGCGGCACATTGGGCGCAGGCGTCGAAGCCACCCTGGTGGAAGAACTGCGCCGCCTGCCGACTCGCCTGGGCGAAGCCCTGGCTATGGATAGCACTGTAGAGAAAGTCGCGGAGCTGTTTGCCGACAAGAACCACACCCTGTTCCTTGGCCGTGGCGCACAGTACCCCGTGGCGATGGAAGGCTCCCTGAAACTCAAGGAAATCTCCTATATCCACGCCGAAGCCTACCCGGCCGGTGAACTCAAGCACG
Source organism: Pseudomonas sp. 25 R 14 (assembly GCF_900004755.1). Lineage (NCBI taxonomy): Bacteria > Pseudomonadati > Pseudomonadota > Gammaproteobacteria > Pseudomonadales > Pseudomonadaceae > Pseudomonas > Pseudomonas sp. 25 R 14. The sequence continues at coordinate 140,151 of NZ_CVTS01000020.1, forward strand.
GCCCATTGGCCCTGGTGGACGACGACATGCCGGTGGTCACCGTTGCGCCGAACAATGAACTGCTGGAGAAGCTCAAGTCCAACCTGCAGGAAGTACGCGCCCGTGGCGGCCAATTGATCGTATTCGCCGATGAAAAGGCCGGCATGACCAATGGTGAAGGCACCCACGTCATCAACATGCCGCACATCCACGACACCCTGTCACCGATCCTCTACACCATCCCGCTGCAATTGCTGTCGTACTACGTGGCCGTGCTCAAGGGCACCGACGTTGACCAGCCGCGTAACCTGGCCAAGTCGGTGACGGTTGAGTAACGTCTATCGGGAATGAGAAAGGGTGGTTTTAGAGAATTAAAACTGCCGCTGGTGTATTAAATCTGACGCAGGTAGCTGACCGTTCTGATCAGCGCCTGCTACAGACGCGCCACCGTCCTCAATGGCTGCACGAAGTAGCCTTGGCCAGATCCCTATAGGTGGAAGTCGCCCGCAGCTTCCGGTTGGTAAAGCACTTTCCTGATCTCAATCCGGCGGGTCCGATCAGAAATTCGCCAGTCGATGGCGTCCCCCTCCTGATAGCCCAGGATGGCGGCGCCGATGTCGGAATACACGGAATGCTTCCCTGCGTTGCTGTCCGCGTCTTCGGGGTAAACCAGGGCCACTTCGATCTCTTCGTCGTCCAGTTGCAGCAAGGCCCTGGAGTTCATCGTGACGACATTGCGCGCCACCTGCTGCGGCTTGACGACAATGGCTCGCTCAAGCTCGTGTTCGAGTTCAACAACGGCCGGGCCTTGTTCGAGCACGATTAGACTTTCGAGCCTGGCCTTGTCGATTTCAGTGATGTAGATCCTAGTGGAGTCGCCAACGCCACCTTCGCGCAAGAACTGGAGATAGCGCCCCACCGTCATGGAAAACGACTTCAATGTCGGTGTTTCGCTCTCAAGCACAAAGCCGCTGCGCAGAAAGGCTTTCAGCGAGCGCGCGTTGTCCGGGTGGATCTTGGCGATGAGCTTCTTGGCCCGCATGTCGAGGAAGGCCAGTTTCATGCCTTCGCGGATCGTACGGGCGCCAAGGTTCTTGCCCCATTTGTCGCTGTCTCCGATGACCAGGACGATCTCGCAATCTGAGCCGGTCTTGATGAGACGGACAAAGCCCACCGGCGCGTCATGCCGGTCATAGGCCATGAAGAATCGCCCGCCCCGGTTGAATAGATGGGTCAGGATCGGCAATTGAGTCCGATCGATGGCGTGCTCGATGGAGCGGGAGACATGACGCGAATCGCTCAGATAGCAGGTGACGCGCTCATCCTCCAACCAGTCCATCAGCGTCAGTGCATGCGCCCGAGTAATTTCGGGGCACAGCGAAATGAAAGGCTTGTTCATCTTCAGCACACTTATTTGTAGTCGAAAAGGGCGGAAGCCCTCCATGGTTATGGCCATGACGGTTCTTTCGGCAACCGGCTATGTTAAGACATAACGCGAGTAATGCCGAATAGCCTGGAGACTCGGCCAAACAGGTGGCGCCTGACATCACGTTTTCGCGCGCAAGCCCGCTCTCACATTTGAGCGTCGCGAGCCTTCGGATAGGTGTGACTCAGGTCCACCAATACCGCACCAGATGAAAGAAAATCGGCGCCGCGAAACACACCGAATCCAGCCGATCGAGCATCCCGCCGTGCCCTTCGATCATATGCCCCCAGTCCTTCACGCCCCGATCGCGCTTGATCGCCGACATCACAATCCCGCCGGCAAAGCCCAGCAGGTTGATCAACAGTGCTATCAGGAAGGACTGCCAGGGGTTGAACGGTGTGATCCACCACAGCGCCGCGCCGATCAGGGATGACAGCAGGATCCCGCCGACAAAGCCTTCGACGGTTTTCGACGGTGACAGGTTGGGGGCGATCTTGCGTTTGCCGAACAGTTTGCCGCACACGTACTGCAACACGTCCGAGAGCTGCACTACGATCACCAGGTAGGCGATCAGCAAGAGGTTGCGGCCCTCGTAGCCGACGATGTCGAGGGTCAGCAGGGCGGGGACGAAGGATACGCAGAACACCGCGATCATCAGGCCCCACTGCACTTTCGACGCCCGCTCCAGGAAGTGCGTGCTGTCGCCGCCCAGCGAGGCCAGGATGGGCAGCAGCAGGAATACGTAGACCGGGATAAAGATCGAAAACAGGCCGTACCAGTCAAAGTAGATCAGCAGGTATTGCAGCGGCAGCGCCAGGTAGAACGCGGCGACCAGCGCCGGGTAGTCGCTGCGGCGGGTGGGGGTGAGGGTGAGGAATTCGCGCAGGGCGTAGAACGACACGGCGTAGAACAGCAGGATCACCGTGCCGGTGCCGAGCCAGAAGGCGATGCCGATCACCACCACCATCACCCACCAGGCGTTGATGCGGGCGTTGAGGTTGTCGATCACCGCGTTAGGCGTGCCACGGGTGCGTAGCTTGAGGATCAGGCCGATCAGCGAGGCGAGCACCAGGATCATGCCGATACCGCCGAACAACATCAGGGTTTGGCTATCCATGTCAGGAATGCTCCGGGGCGAGGGCGAGCAGGGCGTCGCGGCTGCGGGCGAGGAATAGGGCCTTGTCTTCACCGTCTGCCAATTGCAGGGGGGCGCCGAAGCTGGTGGTGCATAGCAATGGCAGTGGCAGCACGCGACCCTTGGGCATTACGCGGTTGAGGTTGGCGATCCACACCGGGATCAGTTGCGCCTGTGGATAACTCTTTGCCAGGTGATACAGGCCACTTTTGAACGGCAACAGGCCATCCTCCAGGTTACGCGTACCCTCGGGGAAGATGATCAGCGAGTCGCCCTGTTCCAGGGCTTCGAGCATTGGCTGCAAAGGGTTATCCACAGGGTCTTTGCGTTCGCGGTCAATCAGCACGCCGTTGAAGACGCGGTTGATGATGTAACGGCGCAGCGCGCTTTTGTTCCAGTAGTCCGTGCCGGCCACCGGGCGTGTGGCTTTGCGCAGGTTTGGCGGCAAGGATGCCCAGAGCAGCACAAAGTCGCCGTGGCTGCTGTGGTTGGCAAAATAGATGCGCTGCACCGGTTCTGGCGCACAACCCAGCCACAGGCTGCGAGCGCCGGTCACTGTGCGGGCCATGGAGGTAATCAGGGTCGCGACCACGGGTTCGAACATGAGGATTCCTTATCCGGAGAAGGGCAGCCACGGGCTGGCCAGGATGACGGCCAATGTCAGTAAGACTTGCGCGCCCAGCAGGTAAGCCTGTTTGCGCAGCAATTTGAGGGCGCCGCGCTGGCGCTCGGCCCAGGGTCGGCTGGCGCGGTTGGCCGGTTGCAGGCCCAGGCTTTGCAGGCTCTGGTCCAGTTCGCCGGTGCGCTCTATGTCCTTGGCCAGCAGCGCAAACAGATCGGCATCGAACGCCACCCGCAGTGCCCAATACTTTTGCAGCAGCCCAAGGATAATCATCCACAGGCTGAGCAGCAGGCAGATCGGCGCGATACTGACCATCAACAGTTGCGCCAGGCCAAACAGCACCCCGAGCAAGGTCAGGCCTGTGGATAACTGATCCAGCGAGCGGCCGCGGCGCAGCAGGCTGGCGACCACCTGGAGTTGCATATCAGCGGGCATGCGGCAGTTCTCCCAAGGCTTGGCGGTGATTGGCATGCAGGACCACATCCGGTCGTGCTGTACGAATAATAGCCAGTGCCTCATCCACCGTGTTGGCACGCCCGCTGTGCAGCAGCCATGCAGCCACGGCGCAGGCACTGCGCGAATAACCGAGGGCGCAGCACACCAGCAACGGCCCGTGTTCGCGCAAGCGCTCAATGGCTTGGGCCGCTTCCAGGCACTGTGCAGGTGTAGGTACGGTCAGGTCGAGGATGGGCAGGGCATGGTAAGCGCGGCCTTGTGGATAAACCGGCAGTTCGGCACACAGGTCGACCACGGCATTGAATGAATTTAACTGTGCTGCTGTCGGAATCCGCCCTAGCCAGACGTTATCCACAACCTGGTCGGGCTGTGGATGTTTGCGCGTCCAGAGCCGTGAGTTGAGCCACGCCGCCGCGAGATAAGGCGCATACAGCCAGCGTGCTGCCGGGCTGAGGCGCCCATCCGCGCGTTTCTGAAAACCTGCGGCGCCCAGCAGCCAATAGTTGAGCGCCACCAATAACACCGCCACGGCCGGCCAGAGCAGCCACAACCCTGCGCCCCCCAACGTAAAGGCCGCTATCGCCAGCAACAGGGCGCCCACGGCGTAACGCAAGCCCAGGCGCCAGTGTTTCGGGTCCTGGGTCAGCCGTGCATGCAACAGCGGGCTTGGATGATCCACCGGCCATAGCCACACACACAGCCAGCCGGCCAGGACGCCTGTGGGTAAGTCGATAAAGTGATGCTGGTAAGTGGTCAGCACCGAAATGCCGATCAGGGCGAACCAGCCATGCACCAGCCAGCGCCACAGGCCCTGGGTATGGCGCTGGTACATGACCCACAGGATTACCAGCAAGGCGATATGCAGCGAAGGCGCCTGGTTGAACGGTTTGTCGAACCCCGCCAGCACCGCGAACAGCCAACCGAACACGCCGTCCATTTCCGGTCGTTCGAAGGTGAAGCGCAACGGCCAGAGCAGGAAGCAGCTCACGGCAATCACCTGGGCACTGAGCAGGCGCAGGGCATGTTGCTTGAGTTCATGGCGGCTGTTGGGCAGCAATAGGGAGAAACCGTAGAGCAGGTCGATCGACCAGTAGGGCACGATGGTCCAGGCCCAGAACGGCATATGGGTTTCCCAGCCGAACACCAGGGTGCCGACGTCGCTGCGCTGGCTGGTGACCCAGGTGGCGAAGCCGTAGGTGCTGAAAAACAGCGGTGCCAACAGCAGCAGCCACAGCAACGCTGGTTTGAAAAGTCCCGGTTCGCGCATGCTCAGATCTTCTGCGCCAGTGACACGCTGAAGATGCCCCACTCATCCACGCGTTGGGTGATCTTGCGAAAGCCCGCCGCCTCCACCAATTGATCCATTTCCGCCTGGCTGCGACGCCGCATCACCCAGGCCTGGCCCTGGCGATGGCTGGTGAGGGCGCGGGCGATCAGTTCCAGCTGCGGGTGCCATGGTTGGCCGGTGTACACCAGGTACCCGCCGGGCTCTACGGCTTCGGCCAGGCCGGCCAGGGAGCCGCCGACCATGGCGTTATCGGCAAACAGTTCATACAACCCGGACACCACGGCCAACGTTGGCTTGGGCGCCAGCGCTGCCAGGTCGGCCCGGTCAAACGCATCGCCTTTGACGAACTGCGCAATATCCCCCAGGCCTTTCTCGCGGATCAGCGCGCCGCCGTCGCGTACGTTGATATCGCTGTAGTCGCGCAACAGGATCGATTCCGGCAGTGGAGAAACGCCCTGCAAGGCTTCCAGAATGTACCGACCATGCCCGGCGGCGATGTCGACGATACGCACTTCACGAGCGTCGTCCCGCAGTTTGGCCATGGCCAGGCGCAGCAACTCTTCGACATGCAGTTTGCGCTGGCGAATCCCACGCCAGCCGATGGAGTTCAGGTAGTTGGTGTCGATCATCCGCCCCAGCGCACCTTTGCCGGTGGGCTTGTTGCGGTAGACATAGTCCAGGGTGCTGCCGGAATCGAAACCGGTGTCAAAGCCCAGTTTCACGCCCTCGGACAACTGGCGACCCAGGCCCATGCTGGCGCGGGTCATGCGCCAGTACAGGTCACGCAGTGAGTTGCGTGGCAGCGGCGCGGCGAGGGATTCGGATTCGGCGCAGGTCGCGCCGATCTTGTCGGCATCCAGCAGGCTGGCGCGGTCCAGCGGGTGTGCGAAGTTTTGCAGGATAAAACGCCTGGCGCTGGCCAGTGCCACGGCGCGGTCACGTTCGCCGAGGGTGTCGTGGAAAAAGCCGGGGAGGATGTGCAGTTCTTTTTTCAGGCTGCCAAGGCGTTCGAAGAATTGCTGCTGGGGTTTGCGATGCACCACAAAGTCCGAGCCGGAGATCAGCAGTTGGGTCGGCACCTGGATGGCCTGGGCGTCGGCGACCACGCGGTCGGCCGCTTCGTACAGGCCCAGCAGCACGTTCACCGAGATCGCCTTGGTGATCAGCGGGTCGCTGTCATAGGACGCCACGCGTTCGGGGTCATGGCTAAGAAATTTGGCCTTGACGTAGCTGTTGACGAAAAAGTTGCCGCGAAAGCGCCGCATCAGCGCCAGGCCTGGCCGGGCGAAGGGCACGTAGAGCTTGACCTTGAACGCCGGGGAGGCAAGCACCAGGGCGCGGATGTTCGGCGCGTAGTCGTGGACCCAGGTGGCGGCGATCACCGCGCCGACGCTTTGGGCGATGACGGCGAGGTTGGCGGGCTCAATGCCATAGGTTGTGCCGATATGGTCGCAGAAGGTCTGCACGTCCCGCGCGCTGGTGGCAAAGCTTGGGCTATCGCCACGCTCGCCGGGGGATTGGCCGTGGCCGCGGGCGTCCCAGGCGAAGAAATCGAAGTGCGGCAGGTCCAGCTCATCCACTAGGTGCGCAATGCGCCCGGAATGCTCGTGGCCACGATGGAACAGCAGGATCGCCTGGCGCGGCTCGCTGCCTGCCTCTGTGGTCGCGGGCCAGTGCCGATAGAAAAGTTCTACGCCGTCATGGGTGCTGAAGGTGTGTTGCTGCTGTTCGCGCATCGCAAGATCCTTATGCCGTCGGGGAGATGTCTTGTGGTTCTTTGAGGCCCTGGCGCACACGGTTGACCAGGGTGTAGGCGAGCAACGCAGCCATCAGCCACATCACCCCGTCGACCCAGCCGGCGCCGAGCCAGCCCAGGGCCACGCCGGTGGCGAGTACGCCGAGGACAAACGCACGGTCACTCTTGCCCATGGGCCCGTCATAGCGCCGCGATGCGCCGACCATGGGCCCGAGCACGCCAGCGTATTCGCTGAACACCGCCAGCAGTGTCACCAGCAACACCGGTGCCAGGCTGACCCCGGGAATCAAGGCAAATGGCAGGATCAGCGCGCTGTCGGCGATCACGTCGCACAGTTCATTGAGGTAGGCGCCCAGGAGCGACTGCTGGCCGAACTCCCGGGCGAGCATGCCGTCGATGGCATTGAGGGCCATGCGCAGGATCATCCACAGCGGGATCAACGCGAACAGCCAGGTGTACTGGGCGAAACCGGCGATCAGCAGGCCCACCAGCAACGACACGATCCCGGCCAGCACCGTGATCTGGTTGGCGGTGGTGCCGTTGTCATACAGGCGCTGTACCAGAGGGCGCAGCAGGTTTTGAAAACGCGGTTTGAGCTGATAGATCGAAATCATGAGAGTGACGCTTCCTTGTCCGTGATCCCGCGAAAAAGCTGCTGCGAGTGTGACGACAAATCGCGGCGGGCACTAGTGATGGCTCCTACAAGGATTCAGGAAACCACGAAAATTTTCACAGCGTTGTAACGTCCATCCGGCACCTCACTCTAGTGCTATGTCGGGACGGAACAAACCGTTCAGCCGACCCCCTACAGACCCATGAGGAATACAACAATGAACTTCAAGAATGCCGTTTCCGGTGCTGCCCTGGCCATTGCTGCCGCCACGATGTTTGCCGGTGTCGCGACCCAGGTCCAGGCCGCTGATGAAGCGAATGTGCATTGCTACGGCGTGACCTCCTGCAAAGGCATGAACGATTGCAAGACCGCTGAGAACGCCTGCAAGGGCCAGGCTGTCTGCAAGGGCCATGGTTTCAAGTCTATGACCAAGGCAGCCTGCGATGCGGCTGGTGGCAAAGTCGGCGAATAACCGCGAATACGTGATCCCGCAGCGGTGTGCACGCCGCTGTGGACACTTTCCAGGAGTTCGTCATGTCGGTATCGGTTCCTTGCCTGGGCTACGGCCTGGGTTTACGCAGCGCTTACTATCAGGAGATTATCGAGCAGTCGCCCGATGTGGACTGGTTTGAAATCGTCTCCGAGAATTATCTGGTCCAGGGCGGTAAAGCCCTGTACTACCTGGACGCCATCGCCGAGCGCTATCCGCTGGTGATGCATGGCGTGTCCCTGTCCATCGGCGGGCCCCATGCCCTCGATATGGACTACCTCAAGCAACTCAAGCAATTGGCTGACCGGGTCAAGCCGGCCTGGGTGTCCGATCACCTGTGCTGGAGCCGTGGCAACGCCCATCAACTGCATGATTTGCTGCCACTGCCCTACACCGGGGAAAGCCTGCGCCACGTCGCCGACCGTGTACGGCAGGTACAAGACGTGTTGCAGCGGCCATTGGTGCTGGAAAATGTCTCCAGCTATGTGCGATCCAAGGACGATGAATTCACCGAGTGGGAATTCCTCAGCGCCTTGACCCACCTCAGCGGTTGCGAGCTGCTGTTGGACGTCAACAACGTATATGTCAGCTCGCGCAATCACGGTTTCGACGCCTGGACCTTTATCCGTAACCTGCCGCCGCAGCGCATCCGCCAACTGCACCTGGCCGGGCATATGGATTACGGTGACTACGTGGTCGATACCCATGACCATCCCGTGTGTGACCCGGTGTGGCAGCTGTATCAACAGACCCTGGAACACCTGGGGCCGGTGGCGACATTGCTGGAGCGTGATGACCATTTCCCGCCATTCGCCGAGCTGCTCGACGAACTGGGCAAGGCCCGTGAGTTGGGGGCTGGCGCCTTGGCCAGGAGGTCGTTATGCGCCTGATCGAGTGGCAACTGGCGTTCGAACGACATCTCTTGGCAGACAGTGACAACAGTGGCTTTGGCAGCACGTTGATCGGTGGCCCGACCCTGGATGTCGACACTGGGCTGGCGATCTACCACAACGCCTACCGGGCTCGCCTGCTGGAAGTGATGCAAGGGGATTTTCCAGGGCTGTGGCATTGGCTGGGGGATGACGAGTTTGCTGGGCTGGTGGCGGCCTATGTGCATCGTTACCCCTCGACGCACTTCAGCTTGCGCTGGTTGGGGCAGCGGTTTGAAGGCTTTATTGGCGAGCATCTGGTCGCCGAACAAAGCGCCCCCCTGGCAGAACTGGCCCGCCTGGAATGGGCCTTTACCCTGGCGTTTGATGCGCCAGCGGGCCAACCCCTGACCCTGCAGGATATGGCGCAACTGGCCCCCGAGGCCTGGCCGTTGCTGCAGGTCGAGTGGGCCCCAGCAGTGCAGCAGGTGGTGTGCCGCTTCAACAGCCTGCAGATCTGGCGCGCGGTCAAGGCGCAGGCTGAGTTTCCCGGTAGCCAGCCATTGCCGCTGGCCGAGGTGTGCCTGATCTGGCGTGACCAACAGGTGTGCCGCTACCGCAGCCTGGAGCCCGCCGAGGCGTACGCCCTGGCCGGGATGGCCGAGCGGGGTTGGACGTTTTCAGAACTGTGCGCCGAATTGGCAGTCACTTATCAAGAGGGCGCGCCGCTGCAAGCTGTCACGTGGTTGAAACAGTGGGTTCAGGACGGTTTGCTGCAACGTCGGGCACCATAGAATGGGGCTATTGAATCGATAGCCTGCTACTTTTTTATGGATGGTCTACCCTCATTTCAGACGTCTGAAACAAGGGGGGACTACTCATGCTCGCGCAACTTCCACCGGCCTTACAGAATCTTCAGCTACCGCTGCGTCTGCGACTCTGGGATGGCCATGAATTCAACCTGGGCCCGGAGCCCAGCGTCACGATTGTGGTCAAGGACCCGGTGATGGTGACGCAACTGAGCCATCCCACGCTCGATTCCCTGGGCGCTGCCTTCGTTGAGGGCAAACTGGAGCTGGAAGGCTCCATCAGCGATGTGATCCGGGTGTGTGACGAATTGAGCCACGCGCTGGTCGAGGAAGATGAGCACGCCGGACCGGTGCGTTCGATCCACGACAAGGCTACGGACGCCGCCGCGATTTCCTACCATTACGACCTGTCGAACGAGTTCTACCAGCTCTGGCTGGACCGCGACATGGCCTATTCCTGCGGTTACTTCGAGACCGGCAGCGAATCCCTGGACCAGGCCCAGCAAGACAAATTCCGCCACCTGTGCCGCAAGTTGCGTCTGCAGCCTGGGGAATATCTGCTGGATGTCGGTTGCGGCTGGGGCGGGCTGGCGCGTTATGCGGCGCGGGAGTTTGGGGTCAAGGTGTTCGGCATCACCCTGAGCAAGGAACAACTGGCACTGGCCAGGGAGCGGGTGCTCGCCGAGGGTCTGGAAGACCAGGTGGAGTTGGCGTTGCTCGACTATCGCGACCTGCCCCAGGACGGGCGGTTCGACAAAGTGGTCAGCGTCGGCATGTTTGAACACGTTGGGCACGCGAACCTGGCGCAGTACTGCCAGACCCTGTTCGGCGCCGTGCGCGAAGGTGGCCTGGTGCTCAACCATGGCATCACTGCCAAACATACCGACGGCCGCCCGGTGGGGCGTGGCGCCGGCGAGTTTATCGAGCGCTACGTGTTCCCCAATGGCGAGTTGCCGCACCTGGTGATGATCAGCGCCCAAATCAGTGAAGTGGGTCTGGAAGTGGTCGACGTGGAAAGCCTGCGCCTGCATTACGCACGCACCCTGGACCACTGGAGCGAGCGCCTGGAAGACAACTTGGAAGCCGCTGCGAAGATGGTGCCGGAGCAGGCACTGCGCATCTGGCGCTTGTATCTGGCGGGTTGCGCCTATGCGTTTGCCAGGGGCTGGATCAACCTGCACCAGATCCTGGCAGTCAAACCCCATGCCGATGGCAGCCATGAGTTGCCGTGGACGCGGGAAGACCTTTACCGCTGAGGTCTTTGGGTACGCTGCAATACTAAATGTGGGAGCGGGCTTGCTCGCGATAGCGGTGTAACAGTCGGTAATTATTGTGACTGGCACTCCGCTTTCGCGAGCAAGCCCGCTCCCACATTGGTTCTGCGTTGGTCTATAGGATCGGGGAAATCAGCCGCGCCACCCGCATGCCCAATTGTTGCAGGCGGCGGGTCTGCAGGCTTTCTTCCTGGCTGATTTCATGGGCCTGGGCAAAGTCGTCCAGCAGCATGTGTTCCACTTCGCTGGCGAAGGCTTTGTCGACCGTCAGCAACATCACTTCGAAATTGAGGCGGAATGAACGGTTGTCCAGATTCGCACTGCCGATAGCGCTGATTTCGCGGTCTACCAGCACCACTTTCTGATGCAAGAAACCGGGTTTGTAGCGGAATACCCGGACCCCGGCGCGTACTGCTTCAATCGCGTACAGGCTGGACGCCGCATAGACAATCCGATGGTCGGGGCGTGATGGCAACAGCAAGCGCACATCCACACCACGCAATACCGCCAGGCGCAGTGCGGCGAATACCGCTTCATCGGGGATGAAATACGGGCTGGTGAGCCACACCCGCTCGGTGGCCGCGTGAATGGCTTCGACGAAAAACAGCGAGCAGGTTTCATACGGGTCCGCCGGGCCGCTTGCCAGCAGTTGGCAGAGCACGCCGTCATCGGCATAGGTGTCGGGCAGGATCAGTGGCGGCAGTTCGCGTGCAGCCCAGAACCAGTCTTCGGCAAACGACTCCTGCAAGCACGCCACCACCGGGCCGCTGACTTGCACGTGGGTGTCGCGCCAGGGCGCGAGCGGCGGTTTTTTACCCATGTATTCGTCGCCGACGTTATGCCCGCCGACAAATCCGCTAAGACCATCCACCACGACAATCTTGCGGTGGTTGCGGAAATTCACCTGAAAACGATTGAGCCAGCCGCTGCGGGTGGCAAACGCCTTGATCTGTACCCCGGCGTCGCGCAGCGATTGCACATAGCGGTGGGGCAGGGAGTGGCTGCCGATGCGGTCATACAGCACGTAGATGGCCACGCCCTCGGCGGCCTTGGCCTTGAGCAGGGCGTGCAGTTGGCGCCCGAGTTCATCGTCATGAATGATGAAGAACTGCACCAGCACAGCCGTCCTGGCCGCGCGGATGGCCTCGAAGATGGCGCTGAAGGTCGCGTCGCCATTGACCAGCAAACGCACCTGGTTATTGGCCAGGCACGGCATGCGTCCCAGCTTGGGCATGGCGCGCAGGGAGGCGTAGGCGTGGGAGTTGCGCGCGGCCAGGGCCTCTTCGACCCAGGGGCGCCAGTTCAGTTCGGTGATTGCCTTGTGCATCTCCTGGTTGGCCTGGCGCCGGGCCTGGATATAGGCATCGAAGCTACTGCGGCCAAAGATCAGGTAGGGAATCAGTGTCAGGTAAGGCATGAACATCAGCGACAGCGCCCAGGCGATCGAGCCTTGGGCGGTGCGTACGGTCAGCACCGCGTGCAGGGCGGCGAGGGAGCCGAGAAAATGCAGGGTTGCGATGAAGTAGCCAAGCAGGTGCGGGCCGAAGAAATCCATGGACAACATTACTCCTGACAATCCAATGCGTAACAGACCATGTTCGGCGGCGATTGTCGCTATTTTATTGAGCATGCAACGCCGACCACTTTACGACGTCTAACACCGACAATTACCCAGGAGTTACCCGATGAATGCTCGTCTGCTTGGTTTGGCCATGGTTGTTGGTTTGACGCTGCCGGTGGCAGCGCAGGCGCAGATGTTGGCGCCGGGCTTGTGGGAATTGACCACCAGCAATATGAAGGTCGATAACCAGAACCTGCCTGACTTGTCGTTGATCCTCGGTCAACTGAAGCAACAGATGACCCCGGAACAGCGCGCCATGCTGGAAAAACAAGGCATTACCATGGCCGGCAAGGGCGTGCAGGTGTGCCTGACCCCCGCGCAAGTAGCCTCCGATTCGATCCCGCTGACCGACCCGCAATCGGGTTGCAAGCAAGAGGTGACAGACAAGACCGGCAACCAGTGGAAGTTCCGCTTCAGTTGCCCGAAAGCCCAGGGCAGTGGCGTGGCGACGTTCCAGAGTCAGAAGGCGTTCACCACCTCGGTCAACGGCACTTTCAACGCCACCGGTATCCAGCAGAACGGCAGCCTCGACACTCAAGCCCAGTGGTTGGGCAGCGACTGCGGTACGGTAAAACCTCGCGCCTGAAGCATCCCCCTGTAGGCGCCGGCAAACCGTCTCCTACACATTTGGGTCAGCGTAAAAAGTGCAGGGGCAGCCCCTGGCAACTGTCGATCACCTGACCGTCATGCCAGGCCAGGTGCCCCGATACCACCGTGGTGCTGACACTGTGGCGAAAGCTACGCTCGGCAAACGGCGTCCACCCACAACGCGCCAGGATCGGCTGGCTGCTTACCGGTTTGCCGTGGGGCTCGGGCTTGATCAGTACCAGATCGGCCCAATAGCCTTCACGCAGGTAACCCCGGTCGGGTATGGCGAAGAGGTCGGCGACGCGATGGCTGGTCTTGGCCACCAACGTGGTCAGCGGCAGCAGGCCGTCAGCCACCAACTCCAATAATGCCGGCAGTGCATGTTGCACCAGGGGCAACCCCGCGGGTGCCTCGCGGTACGGCCGCTGTTTTTGTTCCCAGGTGTGAGGCGCATGGTCGGTGCCGATCACATCCAACCGGTTGCTGAGCAAGGCCAGGCGCAGGGCATTGCGGTCGGCACGGGTCTTGATCGCCGGGTTGCATTTGATCTGATGGCCCAGGCGCGCGTAGTCACGATCATCGAACAGCAAGTGATGCACACAGACTTCAGCGGTGATGAGTTTTTCTGCCAGCGGCTTGTCTTCGAACAGTGCCAGTTCCCGGGCGCTGGTCAGGTGCAGCACATGCAAACGCGTACCGTGGCGACGGGCCAGGTCCACCGCCAGGGACGAGGATTGGTAGCAGGCTTCGGCATCACGGATCAGCGGGTGCGCGACGGCAGGAATGGCTTCGCCGAAGCGGTTGCGCAAACGTTGCTCGTTGGCCTGGATGCTCGGCGTATGTTCGCAGTGCGCGAGCAAAATCGTCGGCACCTCGGAAAATAGCCGCTCCAGAATCTGCGGATCATCCACCAGCATATTGCCGGTGGAGGCCCCCATAAACACTTTGACTCCGGCAACCTTGCGCGGATCAAGGGCGGCCACGGTATCGAGGTTGTCGTTGCTGACCCCAAAGTGAAAGCCATAGTTGGCCACCGAGTGCAGGGCGGCGCGGCGTTTTTTGTCGGCCAGTGCTTCGAGGGTCAAGGTCGCCGGCTGGGTGTTGGGCATGTCCATGAAACTGGTGATCCCGCCGGCGACAGCTGCACGGGACTCGCTGTAGATACTGCCTTTGTCCGGCGCGCCAGGCTCACGAAAATGCACCTGGTCGTCAATCATGCCTGGCAGCAACCACTGACCCTGGGCGTCGATCTCGACAGCGGCGTTTTGCCCTTCGATGCTGCTGGCGATTTTTTTGATACGACCGTTGGTGACCAGCACGTCGGCGTCCAATTCCTGGCCTTCATTCACCAGGCGGGCGTTGCGGATCAGCAGGCTGCTCATAGTCAGAACTCGTTTTGCAGGGCTTTGTAGCCGCGTACCAGATCAACGTTTGTACGGGCCACGTCTTCGGAAAACTCCGAGGCACTGACACTCACTGGCGGGAACTGCGACAGGTCGGTGTTGGGCCCGATACGGGTGGTGGAGGGCACATAGAACGCGGCGGGCAAGTCGCGACCATCGACCACCGAGTTGTGCCGCACCACACAGCCATCACCGACCACACAGTTGAACAGCACGCTGTTGAAACCGATAAACACCCGATCGCCGACGATGCAGGGGCCGTGGACAATCGAGCGGTGAGCAATGGAGGTGAATTCGCCGATGGTTACCGCCGCGCCGGATTTGGAGTGGATCACCACGCCGTCCTGGATATTGGAGTTGGCGCCGATAGTGATCGGATCCATGGCGCCGTCGGCGTTGACTTCGTCGGCGCGAATCACCGCATAGGGGCCGACAAATACATTTTCGCCGATGACCACTTTGCCGCAGATGATCGCGGTTTTATCGACGTAGGCTGACTCGGCAATGACCGGCAGATCGCCGGAGGGGTTCTTGCGGATCATGCAGCAGGTTCCTTGAGGGGCGCGGTGAGGATGTGTACCTGGTGGTCTTCAATGGCGTTGTAAAAGCAGGTCGGGCGCCCGGTGTGGCACGCCGGGCCTTGTTGGTCGACGATCAGCAGGACGGCATCGCCGTCGCAGTCCAGGCGTGCTTCGATCAACTGTTGCCTGTGGCCTGAGCTTTCACCCTTGCGCCACAAGCGCTGACGCGAGCGTGACCAGTAGCAGACCTGGCCGCTGGCGAGGGTTTCGTCGAGGGCCTGGCGGTTCATCCAGGCCAGCATCAATACCTCGCCGCTGCGGTGTTGCTGGGCGATGGCGGCAATCAGGCCGTCGCTGTTCCACGGCAAGGCATCCAGTACCTGGGCCAGGGGAAAGCGGCTGCCCACGGCGGCGGCTTCCAGTTCAAGCATCGACAGTGTCATGGCGTGCCCAAGGCGTCGGACAAGGTGTTGAGGTTGTATTCAAACAGGCCGATAAAGGTACTGGCCGGGCCTTTGGCAGCCAGGGCATCGGAGTACAACGTGCCGCCGATATGCGCGCCGCTTTCCTCGGCAATCTGCTTGAGCAGGCGTGCGTCCTTGATGTTCTCGATGAAGACCGCCTTGACGTGGGCCTGGCGGATCTGGGTGATCAGCGCGGCGACTTCGGCGGCCGATGGCTCGCGCTCGGTGGACAAACCTTGGGGCGCCATGAAGTCGATACCGTAGGCCTGGCCCAGGTAGCCGAAGGCGTCATGGGAAGTGACGATGCGTCGATTGCTCGCAGGCAGCGCGGCAAACTTGGCCTTGGCTTCGGCCAGCAGGCGGTAGATCTTTTGCAGGTACGCCTGGCTGTTGCGTTGGTAGTCGGCCTTGTTGGCCGGGTCGGCAGTGATCAATGCCTGGGTGATATTGCTGATGTAGATTTCGGCGTTGGCCAGGTTATGCCAAGCGTGGGGGTCGGGGATCTTTTCACCGTCTTCGTCCAGCGTTCGCGCGATCACGCCTTTGCTGGCGGTGACCACCGTGGCCGGGGTCTCGGTGCTGGCAACCAGGCGATCGAGCCACGGCTCGAAACCCAGGCCATTTTTGATGATGACGCGGGCCTTGAGCAGCGCCTTGGCATCGTCGGGTGATGGCTCATAGGTGTGTGCATCGGCATCGGGGCCGACCATGTTGCTGAGCTGGATATGTTCGCCGCCGACCTGCTGGGTCATGTCGGCGAGAATGCTGAAGCTGGTGACCACCTGGAGCTTATCCTGGGCGGTCGCGAACGACAGCGGTAGCAGGACGCTGAACAGTACGAGTAGAGCGCGCATCGGAAAACACCTCATTGGGATGTAAGCAAGGGCGGGCGGCGCAGCAAGCCATGTACCGGCCCGAACACCACGGATAGCAGGTACAAGCCGCCAGCCACCAGCACAATCGCCGGGCCGCTGGGCAGCGAGTAATAGAACGACAGCAACAAGCCAAGCCACACCGACACGCATCCGAGCAGCGCCGATATCGCGATCAATACCGGCAGCCGCCGGCTCCAGAAGCGTGACGCCGCGGCGGGCAACATCATCAGGCCGACCACCATCAAGGCGCCGATGGCCTGGAAACCGATCACCAGGTTCAACACCACCAGGGTCAGGAACACACCATGGGCCAACGGCCCGAGGCGACTGACGGTTTGCAGGAACAGGGGGTCGAGGGTGTCCAGCACCAGCAGTTTGTAGATCAGTGCCATGGCGATCAGGCTGAAGCCGGACACCCACAGCATGCCGGTCAAGGTCGGGCCGTCTACCGCCAGCGCCGAGCCGAACAGCAGGTGCAGCAGGTCCAGGCGCTTGCCGGCCAGACCAAGGATCAGCACGCCGGCGGCCAGGGAAATCGGGTAGATCGCAGCCAGGCTGGCATCTTCGCGCAGGCCGGTGCGGCGGG
>NZ_CVTS01000031.1:0-163110 GCF_900004755.1 Pseudomonas sp. 25 R 14
CCGAACTCAGCAGTGAAACGATGCATCGCCGATGGTAGTGTGGGGTTTCCCCATGTGAGAGTAGGTCATCGTCAAGATTAAATTCCAGAACCCCAATTGCGAAAGCAGTTGGGGTTTTGTTTTGGGCGCTCGGAAAGGGGCAGTGGCAAGCTTCAAGCGTTTAGCTGCAAGACTCAGGGCCCGCCCTTATCACCTGTCAGCTTGCTTTCTATGCAATGGCCCTACGCATGGCTATCATGCGTGCCTCATTGTGAGGCGAGACCTGCATGCTGACGTTGTTAAAACTTCTGAAAGATGGCCGATTCCATTCGGGTGAAGCGCTAGGCGCAGCCCTGGGCGTCAGTCGTAGTGCTGTGTGGAAGCAGCTCCAGCATCTGGAGGTTGAGCTGGATCTGACCATTCATAAAGTCAGGGGTAGAGGCTATCAATTGGCGTCCCCGCTGGTTCTGCTGAGTGCTGACGAGATCGCCTTGCAGTCGCCGCTGTGCGCAGGTTCGGTTTTTATATCCGATACCATCGACTCCACTAATGCCGAGGCTCTACGTCTTATCGATGCGGGGCAAGCGGCACCCTTCCTGGTTCTCTCTGAGCAGCAGACTGCTGGCAGGGGGCGTCGAGGGCGTCAGTGGGTCAGTCCATTTGCACAGAATGTTTACTACAGCCTTGTGCTGCGTATCGATGGTGGTTTACGACAGCTTGAAGGCCTGAGCCTCGTCGTGGGGTTGGCAGTAATGCAAACCCTGCGCGATCTTGGTGTCCAGGGGGCAGGTTTGAAATGGCCTAATGACGTTCTTGTTGGGTCGAAGAAGATTTCGGGCATTCTTCTTGAATTGGTAGGGGATCCCGCTGATGTTTGCCACGTGGTGCTCGGTATTGGTATCAACGCAAACATGCGGGGCGCTGCGGAAGTTGATCAGCAGTGGACATCGATACAGCTAGAAACGGGGCGAGTGGTAGATCGAAATCATCTGGTCGCTCATCTGGGCCAGGCGTTGCAAGTTTATCTGGAGCGTCATAGGGACTTCGGTTTTGCGGTCATCCGAGAGGAGTGGGAGCGCAATCATCTATGGCAGGGTAGGGCGGTGTCGTTGATCGCCGGTGTCAACCAGATAGATGGTGTTGTGCTGGGTATCGACGGTCAGGGCGCGCTACGTCTTGAAGTGAATGGTGTTGAGAAAATCTACAGTGGCGGTGAGTTAAGCCTGAGGTTGCGTGATGATTCTTGAGCTCGACTGTGGGAATAGCTTCATCAAATGGCGTGTCCTTGAGGCAAGCCAGGCGGCCGTTTTTGCTGAAGGTGTTGTTGATTCGGATGTGGCGTTGCTGGGTGGTCTTCACTCACTGGCTGGTCTTTCACTGCAGCACTGCAGATTGGTCAGTGTGCGCGCTCAGGAAGAGACCAATCGCCTGGTAGGCGTGTTGGTTGCAGCCTTTGGTGTCTCTATAAGCTGTGCTGCGCCAGCGCGTGAGATGGCGGGTGTGCGCAATGGGTATGAAGAGTACGCCCGTTTGGGGCTGGATCGTTGGCTGGCGATGCTTGGAGGTTTCCAGCTAGCCTCTGGAGCATGCCTGGTACTTGATTTCGGTACGGCGGCCACTGCTGATTTCATCACGGCAGATGGCGAGCATCTTGGGGGGTTTATCTGCCCTGGTATGCCGCTGATGAGAAATCAGCTGCGCACCCACACCCGAAAAATACGCTATGACGATGTTGCCGCTGAGCGTGCATTGGAAAGCCTTGTACCTGGACGTACCACTGCCCAGGCCGTTGAGCGGGGTTGTACGCTCATGCTGCGTGGATTCGCGCAGTCGCAACTGGAGCTGGCCCGCAGTTACTGGGGGGGCGACTTTTCGGTTTTCCTTACGGGTGGTGATGCTGAGTTGGTCGCTGACGCCTTGCCAGGCGCTCGCTTCGTTCCGGACCTGGTATTTGTCGGCTTGGCGATGGCATGCCCTTTGTCTTGAGGTTTTTATGCGTTGGTTGTTTCTGTTGTTGCTGGTCCTCAATGTCTTTTATTACGTCTGGCACCAGCAAGAGGCGCCCTTGCGTGCAAAGGATGTAACGCCCTTGGCGCTATATCGGGGCTCTCAGCAGGATATTCAGTTGTTGAGCGAGTCGGCTGACGCTGTGGCGCGTCGCGATCGGCCCAAGGCTCCAGAGGCGCCTGCAGGTTGCTTGTATATCGGTGGGTTCGCAGGCCAGGAGCAAGCCCAGTTCCTTGAGCAGCGTCTGATCAGCCTGGATATCAAGGCTCGAATCCAGTCGTTGGTCTCGGCGGGCGCGCCTTCTTTCTGGTTGCGTGTAGCACCTGAAAGTCGCCGCCTGGCTGACGATCTGCCGTTTGAAAGCCTTGCTAATGAATTCAATGAGTTAAAACATAAAATAATGCCGTGCGAAGGCATTGCAACTGTCGAATAGTTTGCATAGAATGGCGCCCGCTCCACAGTGATGACCCTTTCGGGAAGTTGGTGTGAAGCGATCGTCACGCAGCTAACCTCATATTTTTAATGAGAAAATGCTTGACAGAAGGTCGGCGTAATGTAAAATGCCGGCTCGCTTAGGAGGGGTTCCCGAGCGGCCAAAGGGATCAGACTGTAAATCTGACGTCTACGACTTCGAAGGTTCGAATCCTTCCCCCTCCACCATTTTTAGCGTGAGCTGCAAGCTTCGCGGGTATAGTTTAGTGGTAGAACCTCAGCCTTCCAAGCTGATGATGCGGGTTCGATTCCCGCTACCCGCTCCAAGTTTGCAGGTTGTGCAAGATGTTTCGCTCTTGTAGCTCAGTTGGTAGAGCACACCCTTGGTAAGGGTGAGGTCAGCGGTTCAAATCCGCTCAAGAGCTCCATATAACAAGGCAGATATGAAAATATCTGCCTTTGTTTTAACAGCTGTCTCGGCTTGATTCTGTTTTACCTGGTGTTATCAGGTTGTTTCAAGTCTCTTGGGGTTGGTTGTTGTAAAGTCTTTTTCAGGCCTGCATAATGGTCGGCCTGATTTTGTTTTAGGTCAGTAGCTCAATTGGCAGAGCGACGGTCTCCAAAACCGTAGGTTGGGGGTTCGATTCCCTCCTGACCTGCCAGATTCACGTGGTGTATCTGGCTTTCTTTTCACAGGATCTTCATAGATGACTCCTAAGGCTGAAGCTCAAAGCTCTCGTTTCGATCTGGTTAAGTGGCTCGCTGTCGTCGCTTTGGTGGTCGTAGGCGTTGTTGGCAATCAGTATTATTCTGCTTCGCCGATCCTGTACCGCGTACTCGTATTGCTTGCTCTTGCTGCTGTGGCTGTGTTTATCGGTCTGCAGACTGTAAAGGGTAAGTCTTTCGCCGTACTGGTTAAGGAAGCTCGCACCGAAATACGTAAAGTCGTTTGGCCAACTCGCCAAGAAACCACGCAGACCACGCTAATTGTTGTGGCTGTTGTTCTGGTTATGGCGTTGCTGTTGTGGGGTCTTGATTCCCTGCTCGGCTGGCTTGTTTCCTTGATTGTTGGCTAAGGGTGTCCCGTGGCTAAGCGTTGGTACGTTGTGCATGCTTACTCGGGTTACGAGAAGCATGTCATGCGCTCTTTGCTAGAGCGCGTAAAGCTGGCAGGCATGGAAGATGGCTTCGGCGAAATTCTGGTTCCCACTGAAGAAGTGGTAGAGATGCGCAATGGCCAGAAGCGCAAAAGCGAACGCAAGTTCTTCCCTGGCTACGTGCTGGTACAGATGGACATGAATGAGGGTACTTGGCACTTGGTCAAGGACACTCCTCGCGTGATGGGCTTTATCGGCGGTACCGCTGACAAGCCTGCGCCGATCACCGACAAAGAGGCGGAAGCGATTCTGCGTCGTGTTGCTGATGGTAGCGACAAGCCGAAGCCGAAGACATTGTTCGAGCCGGGCGAAGTTGTTCGTGTCACTGATGGTCCGTTTGCTGATTTTAACGGCACTGTCGAAGAAGTTAACTACGAAAAGAGCCGGATCCAAGTGGCAGTGCTCATTTTCGGTCGCTCTACTCCGGTAGAGTTGGAGTTCAGCCAGGTCGAGAAGGTCTAGCTGACAAAGCATCCCAACCCCGCAGCCTTAGGCTGTGGGGTTTTGTCGTCACTGGGATAAACGCGCAAGTAACCGGGGAGCCTTTCGAGGCGCTTGAACCCGTAATTGGAGTGCCTCATGGCCAAGAAGATTACCGCTTACATCAAGCTGCAAGTGAAGGCCGCTCAGGCCAACCCTAGCCCACCCGTCGGTCCAGCTCTGGGTCAGCACGGCGTGAACATCATGGAATTCTGCAAGGCCTTCAACGCCCGTACTCAGGGTATTGAGCCAGGTCTGCCGACTCCAGTGATCATCACTGTATACAGCGACCGTAGCTTCACTTTCGAAACCAAGTCGACCCCGGCTTCGGTTTTGTTGAAGAAAGCTGCTGGTCTGACTAGCGGTTCCGCTCGTCCGAACACCGTTAAGGTTGGCACTGTAACTCGTGCTCAGCTGGAAGAAATCGCGAAAACCAAAAACGCGGATCTGACTGCAGCTGATATGGATGCAGCCGTGCGTACCATCGCCGGTTCTGCTCGTAGCATGGGCCTTAACGTGGAGGGTGTGTAATGGCTAAGCTGACCAAGCGCCAAAAGGCTATCGCCGGCAAAATCGAAGCGGGCAAGTCCTACAACTTTGTAGACGCTGCTGCCCTGCTGACCGAGCTGTCGACTGTCAAGTTCAGCGAGTCCGTTGACGTTGCTGTAAACCTGGGTGTTGACCCACGTAAATCCGACCAGGTCGTTCGTAGCGCTACTGTGCTGCCACACGGTACTGGCAAGACTGTACGTGTTGCTGTCTTCACCCAGGGCCCGGCAGCTGAAGCTGCTCTGGCCGCTGGCGCCGATCGCGTTGGCATGGACGACCTGGCTGCCGAAATGAAAGGCGGCGACCTGAACTATGACGTCGTTATTGCCTCCCCGGATGCAATGCGCGTTGTAGGTCAGTTGGGTCAGATCCTGGGCCCACGTGGCCTGATGCCTAACCCGAAAGTCGGTACCGTAACGCCAGACGTAGCCACCGCGGTTAAAAACGCCAAGGCTGGTCAGGTTCGTTATCGCACCGACAAAAACGGCATCATTCACACCTCCGTTGGCAAGGTCGGCTTCGACGCCGTCAAGCTGAAGGAAAACGTTGAAGCCCTGATCGCTGATCTGAAGCGTATCAAGCCAGCTTCCTCGAAAGGTATCTACGTCAAGCGCGTTACCCTGAGCACCACTATGGGCCCAGGTCTGGTCATCGACCAAGGCTCGCTGGACGTATAAGACACACATTGGCGTGAGTGATCGCGCCAATTGAAAGATTGGGGTCCCTGCCTGGCGGGGGCTATCCAAGACCGTAGGCGACGCAAGTCTTAAACCATCAAGCCTACGCAGATGGTGCTCCCGGTTCCTTACCGAATCAGACACCAAAACGACATCCGGCCTAGGCCAGATGAAACGGTAACAAGCAGGAGTTAAACCCGTGGCAATTAATCTCGAAGACAAGAAGGCCATCGTCGCTGAAGTCAACGAGGCTGCCAAAGCTGCTCTGTCCGCTGTCGTGGCTGATGCCCGTGGTGTGACAGTAAGCGCTATGACCGGACTCCGTAAAGAGGCTCGTGAAGCTGGCGTATACGTACGTGTTGTACGTAACACCCTGCTCAAGCGCGCTGTTGCTGACACTGAATACAGTGTCCTCAACGACGTGTTCACCGGCCCGACCCTGATTGCGTTCTCCAAAGATCACCCGGGCGCTGCTGCTCGTTTGTTCAAGGAATTCGCCAAGGGTCAGGATAAGTTCGAGATCAAGGCAGCTGCGTTCGAGGGCAAGTTCCTCGCAGCTAACCAAATCGACGTACTGGCAACACTGCCGACCCGTAACGAAGCTATTTCTCAGCTGATGAGCGTGATTCAAGGCGCTACCAGCAAGTTGGCTCGTACTCTGGCCGCAGTTCGCGAGCAAAAAGAAGCTGCCGCAGCCTAAGGCTGAGCGACCTCTCTCGCGTTTTTTTGTTTATTTCGATGGCCGCGTAGGCCGTCCCCCAATTCAGGAAATACAGCAATGTCTATCTCCCAAGACGATATCCTCAACGCCGTAGCTGAAATGTCGGTTCTGCAGGTTGTTGAGCTGATCAAAGCTTTCGAAGAAAAATTCGGCGTTTCCGCTGCCGCTGCTTCCGCTGGCCCAGCT
Source organism: Pseudomonas sp. 25 R 14 (assembly GCF_900004755.1). NCBI lineage: Bacteria > Pseudomonadati > Pseudomonadota > Gammaproteobacteria > Pseudomonadales > Pseudomonadaceae > Pseudomonas > Pseudomonas sp. 25 R 14. The sequence continues at coordinate 6,189 of NZ_CVTS01000031.1, forward strand.
GTTGCTGCTGTTGCTGCTGAAGAGCAAACCGAATTCAACGTCATGCTGCTGGAAGCTGGCGAGAAGAAAGTAAACGTGATCAAGGCAGTACGTGAACTGACCGGTCTGGGCCTGAAAGAAGCCAAGGCTGTAGTTGACGGCGCTCCTGCCCAGGTTCTGGAAGCTGTGTCGAAAGACGCCGCTGACAAAGCCAAAGCTACTCTGGAAGAAGCAGGCGCTAAAGTCGAGCTGAAGTAAGCATCGACCTTGCGTCTCCAGCCCAAGCGTTAAGCTGAAGGCTGATGGCTGGTGGCTCTTGCCACCGGCCTTTTTCCGTTCTTGGCTGTCGACTCGGTCGCCGCCACTAACGCGCTGTAGCCACCCGATGCGGTGGTGCAAACCATGGGGTTTGCAAGATTTTCTGGCTGCTCCCGTCGGGAGGGCCAAACAAGCAGGTGACCAAGCTGGGGAACGCTGATGGCTTACTCATATACTGAGAAAAAACGTATCCGCAAGGACTTTAGCAAGTTGCCGGACGTCATGGATGTCCCGTACCTTCTGGCTATCCAGCTGGATTCGTATCGTGAATTCTTGCAGGCGGGAGCGACCAAAGATCAGTTCCGCGACGTGGGCCTGCATGCGGCCTTCAAATCCGTTTTCCCGATCATCAGCTACTCCGGCAATGCTGCGCTGGAGTACGTCGGTTATCGCCTGGGCGAACCGGCATTTGATGTCAAAGAATGCGTGTTGCGCGGTGTTACGTACGCCGTACCTTTGCGGGTAAAAGTCCGTCTGATCATTTTCGACAAAGAATCGTCGAACAAAGCGATCAAGGACATCAAAGAGCAAGAAGTCTACATGGGCGAAATCCCATTGATGACTGAGAACGGTACCTTCGTTATCAACGGTACCGAGCGTGTAATTGTTTCCCAGCTGCACCGTTCCCCGGGCGTGTTCTTCGACCACGATCGCGGTAAGACGCACAGCTCCGGCAAGCTCCTGTACTCCGCGCGGATCATTCCGTACCGTGGTTCGTGGTTGGACTTCGAGTTCGACCCGAAAGACTGCGTGTTCGTGCGTATCGACCGTCGTCGCAAGCTGCCGGCCTCGGTACTGCTGCGCGCGCTCGGCTATACCACTGAGCAAGTGCTGGACGCCTTCTACACCACCAACGTATTCAGCCTGAAGGATGAAACCCTCAGCCTGGAGCTGATTGCTTCGCGTCTGCGTGGTGAAATTGCGGTCCTGGACATTCAGGACGAGAAGGGCAAGGTCATTGTTGAAGCTGGCCGTCGTATTACTGCGCGCCACATCAACCAGATCGAAAAAGCCGGTATCAAGTCGCTGGACGTGCCTCTGGACTACGTCCTGGGTCGCACCACCGCCAAGGTCATCGTTCACCCGGCTACAGGCGAAATCCTGGCTGAGTGCAACACCGAGCTGAACACCGAGATCCTGGCAAAAATCGCCAAGGCCCAGGTTGTTCGCATCGAGACCCTGTACACCAACGACATCGACTGCGGTCCGTTCGTCTCCGACACCCTGAAGATCGACTCCACCAGCAACCAATTGGAAGCGCTGGTCGAGATCTATCGCATGATGCGTCCTGGCGAGCCACCAACCAAAGACGCTGCCGAAACCCTGTTCAACAACCTGTTCTTCAGCCCAGAGCGCTATGACCTGTCTGCTGTAGGCCGGATGAAGTTCAACCGTCGTATCGGTCGTACCGAGATCGAAGGTTCGGGCGTGTTGTGCAAGGAAGACATCGTTGCGGTCCTGAAGACTCTGGTCGACATCCGTAACGGCAAAGGCATCGTCGATGACATCGACCACCTGGGTAACCGTCGTGTTCGCTGCGTAGGCGAAATGGCCGAGAACCAGTTCCGCGTTGGCCTGGTACGTGTTGAGCGTGCGGTCAAAGAGCGTCTGTCGATGGCTGAAAGCGAAGGCCTGATGCCGCAAGACCTGATCAACGCCAAGCCAGTGGCTGCGGCGGTGAAAGAGTTCTTCGGTTCCAGCCAGCTCTCGCAGTTCATGGACCAGAACAACCCGCTCTCCGAGATCACCCACAAGCGCCGTGTTTCTGCACTGGGCCCAGGCGGTCTGACGCGTGAGCGTGCTGGCTTTGAAGTTCGTGACGTACACCCGACGCACTACGGTCGTGTATGCCCGATCGAAACGCCGGAAGGTCCGAACATCGGCCTGATCAACTCCCTGGCGGCCTATGCGCGCACCAACCAGTACGGCTTCCTGGAAAGCCCGTACCGTGTGGTGAAAGACGCGTTGGTCACCGACGAGATCGTCTTCCTGTCCGCCATCGAAGAAGCTGATCACGTGATCGCTCAGGCTTCGGCCACGATGAACGACAAGAAAGTCCTGATCGATGAGCTGGTAGCTGTTCGTCACCTGAACGAGTTCACCGTCAAGGCGCCGGAAGACGTCACCTTGATGGACGTGTCGCCCAAGCAGGTAGTTTCGGTCGCAGCGTCGCTGATCCCGTTCCTGGAGCACGATGACGCCAACCGTGCGTTGATGGGTTCCAACATGCAGCGTCAGGCTGTACCCACCCTGCGTGCCGACAAGCCGCTGGTAGGTACCGGCATGGAGCGTAACGTAGCTCGTGACTCCGGCGTTTGCGTCGTGGCTCGTCGTGGCGGCGTGATCGACTCTGTTGATGCCAGCCGTATCGTGGTTCGTGTTGCCGATGACGAAGTTGAAACTGGCGAAGCCGGTGTCGACATCTACAACCTGACCAAGTACACCCGCTCCAACCAGAACACCTGCATCAACCAGCGTCCGCTGGTGCGTAAGGGTGATCGGGTTCAGCGCAGCGACATCATGGCAGACGGTCCGTCCACCGATATGGGTGAGCTGGCACTGGGCCAGAACATGCGCATCGCGTTCATGGCCTGGAACGGTTACAACTTCGAAGACTCCATCTGCCTGTCCGAGCGTGTGGTTCAGGAAGATCGCTTCACCACGATCCACATTCAGGAACTGACCTGTGTGGCGCGTGACACCAAGCTTGGGCCTGAAGAGATCACTGCAGACATCCCGAACGTGGGTGAAGCTGCACTGAACAAGCTGGACGAAGCCGGTATCGTTTACGTAGGTGCTGAAGTTGGCGCTGGCGACATTCTGGTAGGTAAGGTTACTCCGAAAGGCGAGACCCAACTGACGCCAGAAGAGAAGCTGTTGCGTGCCATCTTCGGTGAAAAAGCCAGCGACGTTAAAGACACCTCCCTGCGTGTACCTACCGGTACCAAGGGTACTGTCATCGACGTACAGGTCTTCACCCGTGACGGCGTTGAGCGTGATGCTCGTGCACTGTCCATCGAGAAGACCCAGCTCGACGAGATCCGCAAGGACCTGAACGAAGAGTTCCGTATCGTTGAAGGCGCGACCTTCGAACGTCTGCGTTCCGCCCTGGTAGGCCACAAGGCCGAAGGCGGCGCCGGCTTGAAGAAAGGTCAGGACATCACCGACGAAGTACTCGACGGTCTTGAGCACGGCCAGTGGTTCAAACTGCGCATGGCTGAAGATGCTCTGAACGAGCAGCTTGAGAAGGCCCAGGCCTACATCGTTGATCGCCGCCGTCTGCTGGACGACAAGTTCGAAGACAAGAAGCGCAAACTGCAGCAGGGCGATGACCTGGCTCCAGGCGTGCTGAAAATCGTCAAGGTTTACCTGGCAATCCGTCGTCGCATCCAGCCGGGCGACAAGATGGCCGGTCGTCACGGTAACAAAGGTGTGGTCTCCGTGATCATGCCGGTTGAAGACATGCCGCACGATGCCAATGGCACCCCGGTCGACGTCGTCCTCAACCCGTTGGGCGTACCTTCGCGTATGAACGTTGGTCAGATCCTTGAAACCCACCTGGGCCTCGCGGCCAAAGGTCTGGGCGAAAAGATCAACCGTATGATCGAAGAGCAGCGCAAGGTCGCTGACCTGCGTAAGTTCCTGCACGAGATCTACAACGAGATCGGCGGTCGCAACGAAGAGCTGGACACCTTTACCGACCAGGAAATCCTGGATCTGGCGAAGAACCTGCGCGGCGGCGTTCCAATGGCTACCCCAGTGTTCGACGGTGCCAAGGAAAGCGAAATCAAGGCCATGCTGAAACTGGCAGACTTGCCAGAAAGCGGCCAGATGCAGCTGTTCGACGGCCGTACCGGCAACAAGTTCGAGCGCCCGGTTACTGTTGGCTACATGTACATGCTGAAGCTGAACCACTTGGTAGACGACAAGATGCACGCTCGTTCTACCGGTTCGTACAGCCTGGTTACCCAGCAGCCGCTGGGTGGTAAGGCTCAGTTCGGTGGTCAGCGTTTCGGGGAGATGGAGGTCTGGGCACTGGAAGCATACGGTGCTGCATACACTCTGCAAGAAATGCTCACAGTGAAGTCGGACGATGTGAACGGTCGTACCAAGATGTACAAAAACATCGTGGACGGCGATCACCGTATGGAGCCGGGCATGCCCGAGTCCTTCAACGTGTTGATCAAAGAAATTCGTTCCCTCGGCATCGATATCGATCTGGAAACCGAATAACACGTGACGCGAATCGAGAGCGGGGCTATTTAGCCCGCTCTCTGCTCCGCCAGGAGGAAAGGCCTTGAAAGACCTACTGAATTTGCTGAAAAACCAGGGTCAAGTCGAAGAGTTCGACGCCATCCGTATTGGACTGGCATCGCCTGAGATGATCCGTTCGTGGTCGTTCGGTGAAGTTAAAAAGCCGGAAACCATCAACTACCGTACGTTCAAACCTGAGCGTGACGGCCTGTTCTGCGCCAAGATCTTTGGCCCGGTAAAGGATTACGAGTGCCTGTGCGGTAAGTACAAGCGCTTGAAGCACCGTGGTGTGATCTGCGAGAAGTGCGGCGTTGAAGTTGCACTGGCCAAGGTTCGTCGTGAGCGCATGGCGCACATCGAGCTGGCTTCGCCGGTTGCCCACATCTGGTTCCTGAAATCGCTGCCGTCCCGTATCGGCTTGCTGATGGACATGACCCTGCGTGATATCGAACGCGTTCTCTACTTCGAGAGCTATGTCGTTATCGATCCAGGCATGACCACCCTTGAAAAGGGTCAGTTGCTGAACGACGAGCAGTACTTCGAAGCGCTGGAAGAGTTCGGCGACGATTTCGATGCCCGCATGGGTGCCGAAGCTGTCCGCGAACTGCTGCACGCTATCGACCTGGAGCACGAGATTGGCCGTCTGCGCGAAGAAATTCCGCAAACCAATTCCGAAACCAAGATCAAGAAGCTGTCCAAGCGTCTGAAGTTGATGGAAGCCTTCCAGGGTTCCGGCAACCTCCCAGAGTGGATGGTGCTGACCGTTCTGCCGGTTCTGCCGCCAGACCTGCGTCCGCTGGTACCGTTGGACGGTGGTCGTTTCGCGACGTCCGACCTCAACGACCTGTACCGCCGCGTGATCAACCGTAACAACCGCTTGAAGCGCCTGCTTGATCTGTCCGCTCCGGACATCATCGTGCGCAACGAAAAGCGTATGTTGCAGGAAGCTGTCGACGCCTTGCTCGACAACGGTCGTCGTGGCCGCGCTATCACCGGTTCCAACAAGCGTCCTCTGAAATCCCTGGCTGACATGATCAAGGGTAAGCAAGGTCGTTTCCGTCAGAACTTGCTCGGTAAGCGTGTTGACTACTCCGGTCGTTCGGTAATTACCGTAGGCCCGACCCTGCGTCTGCACCAGTGCGGTCTGCCTAAGAAGATGGCGCTGGAGCTGTTCAAGCCGTTCATCTTCGGCAAGCTGGAAATGCGCGGTCTCGCGACCACCATCAAAGCGGCCAAGAAAATGGTCGAGCGCGAACTGCCAGAGGTTTGGGACGTTCTCGCTGAAGTGATCCGTGAACACCCGGTTCTCCTCAACCGTGCACCGACCCTTCACCGTCTGGGTATCCAGGCGTTTGAACCGGTACTGATCGAAGGTAAGGCTATCCAGCTGCACCCTCTGGTCTGTGCTGCGTACAACGCCGACTTCGACGGCGACCAAATGGCCGTGCACGTACCGCTGACACTGGAAGCCCAGTTGGAAGCGCGTGCGTTGATGATGTCGACCAACAACATTCTGTCGCCAGCCAACGGTGAGCCAATCATCGTTCCGTCGCAGGACGTTGTATTGGGTCTGTACTACATGACCCGTGAAGCGATCAACGCCAAGGGCGAAGGTCGTGTGTTCGCTGACCTGCAAGAAGTTGACCGTGTGTTCCGTGCCGGCGAAGCCGCACTGCACGCCAAGGTCAAGGTGCGGATCCACGAAACCGTCAACGACCGTGACGGCGGCAGCGTGAGCAACGTTCGTATCGTCGACACCACTGTCGGCCGTGCGCTGTTGTACCAGGTTGTGCCAAAAGGCCTGTCGTACGACGTCGTCAACCTGCCGATGAAGAAAAAGGCGATCTCCAAGCTGATCAACCAGTGCTACCGCGTGGTTGGTCTGAAAGAGACCGTGATCTTCGCTGACCAGTTGATGTACACCGGTTTTGCTTACTCGACCATTTCCGGCGTTTCCATCGGTGTTAACGACTTCGTTATCCCGGATGAAAAAGCCCGCATCATCAGTGCCGCCACTGACGAAGTGAAAGAGATCGAGAGCCAGTACGCCTCCGGCCTGGTAACCCAGGGCGAGAAGTACAACAAAGTGATCGACCTTTGGTCCAAGGCCAACGACGAAGTGTCCAAGGCGATGATGGCCAACCTCTCGAAAGAGAAAGTCATCGACCGTCATGGTGTCGAAGTCGATCAAGAGTCTTTCAACTCGATGTACATGATGGCCGACTCGGGCGCACGGGGTTCTGCTGCGCAGATCCGTCAGCTCGCCGGTATGCGTGGCCTGATGGCCAAGCCGGACGGTTCCATCATCGAAACGCCGATTACTGCGAACTTCCGTGAAGGTTTGAGCGTACTTCAGTACTTCATCTCCACGCACGGTGCTCGTAAAGGTCTGGCGGATACCGCGTTGAAAACCGCTAACTCCGGTTACCTGACTCGTCGTCTGGTAGACGTTGCACAAGATCTGGTTGTAACCGAGATCGATTGCGGCACCGAGCATGGCCTGCTGATGACTCCGCACATTGAAGGCGGTGACGTTGTAGAGCCGCTGGGTGAGCGCGTATTGGGTCGTGTTATTGCCCGTGACGTATTCAAGCCAGGTACCGAGGAAGTTATCGTTCCTGCCGGCACCCTGGTAGATGAGAAGTGGGTCGAGTTCATCGAACTCAACAGCATCGACGAAGTGATTGTTCGCTCGCCGATCAGCTGCGAAACCCGCTACGGCATCTGCGCCAAGTGCTACGGTCGTGACTTGGCTCGTGGTCACCAGGTGAACATCGGTGAAGCGGTTGGCGTTATCGCTGCCCAGTCCATCGGTGAGCCGGGTACCCAGCTGACCATGCGTACGTTCCACATCGGTGGTGCGGCAAGCCGGACCTCCGCGGCTGACAGCGTTCAGGTGAAGAATGGCGGTACTGTCCGTCTGCACAACCTGAAACACGTTGAGCGAGTGGATGGCCACCTGGTTGCTGTGTCCCGTTCCGGTGAGCTGGCAATCGCTGATGACTTCGGTCGTGAGCGTGAGCGTTACAAGCTGCCGTACGGTGCTGTGATTTCGGTTAAAGAAGGTGACAAGGTCGACGCTGGCGCAATCGTGGCCAAGTGGGATCCGCACACTCACCCAATCGTTACCGAAATGAAAGGTACCGTGACCTACGTGGGCATGGAAGAAGGCATCACGATCAAGCGTCAGACTGACGAATTGACCGGTATGACCAACATTGAAGTACTCGACGCCAAAGATCGTCCAGCTGCCGGTAAAGACATCCGTCCTGCCGTGAAGATGGTCGATGACAACGGCAAGGATCTGTTGCTGCCAGGCACTGACGTTATCGCTCAGTACTTCCTGCCAGCCAACGCCCTGGTCGGTGTGGCGGATGGTGCGAAGATCGCGATCGGTGATGTTATCGCGCGTATCCCGCAAGAAACTTCGAAGACCCGCGACATCACCGGTGGTCTGCCGCGTGTTGCCGACTTGTTCGAAGCTCGTCGTCCGAAAGAAGCGTCGATTCTGGCTGAAGTCAGCGGCACCATCGCGTTCGGTAAAGAAACCAAGGGCAAGCGCCGTCTGGTCATTACCCCGAACGACGGTACCGATCCGTACGAAGAGCTGATTCCGAAGTGGCGTCACCTGAACGTCTTCGAAGGCGAACAGGTAAACCGCGGCGAAGTTATCTCTGACGGCCCGAGCGATCCACACGACATCCTGCGTCTGCTGGGTGTGAGTGCGCTGGCCAAGTACATCGTTAACGAGATCCAGGACGTTTACCGTCTGCAGGGCGTGAAGATCAACGATAAGCACATCGAGACCATCCTGCGTCAGATGCTGCGTAAAGTTGAAATCGCTGAATCCGGCGATTCGAGTTTCATCAAGGGCGACCAGATGGAACTGACTCACGTACTGGTAGAGAACGAGCGTCTGGGCGCGGAAGACAAGTTTGTCTCCAAGTTCACTCGTGTTCTGCTGGGTATCACCAAGGCGTCGTTGTCCACCGAATCGTTCATCTCGGCGGCTTCCTTCCAGGAAACCACTCGCGTACTGACCGAAGCGGCGGTAACCGGCAAGCGCGATTACCTGCGCGGCCTGAAAGAAAACGTGGTTGTGGGTCGTCTGATCCCAGCCGGTACCGGCTTGGCCTACCACAGCGAGCGCAAGCGTCGCCGTGAACTCGACAAGCCGCTGCGCGTAAGCGCCAGTGAAGTGGAAGCTGCACTGACCGAAGCGCTGAACTCTAGCGGTAACTGAGTTCTGCGATAAATAAGACCGGGCCCTGGCAGCCCCGTTCGTCGGAACAAGACAGTTTTGTCGGGTTTCGATGGAGGGGGAGGTCGGGGCCTTGCCTTGACTGGGGGCAAGATCCTCTTTAGACTCTTGTACCCCTAAATTTGGCGGGAATTCGTTCCTGCCATTTTGCTTTTCTTGCAAGACAATAGCGTCGCAAGACAACAGTGGAGCTAGTAGATGGCAACTATCAACCAGCTGGTACGTCAGCCGCGTAAGCGTATCGTCGAGAAATCCGACGTGCCTGCGCTGCAGAACTGCCCGCAACGTCGTGGCGTATGCACCCGTGTGTATACCACCACGCCGAAAAAACCTAACTCGGCACTGCGTAAAGTATGCCGTGTGCGCCTGACCAACGGTTTCGAGGTTTCCTCGTACATCGGCGGTGAAGGCCACAACCTGCAAGAGCACAGCGTGGTACTGATCCGCGGCGGTCGTGTAAAAGACTTGCCAGGTGTTCGTTACCACACCGTACGCGGCTCCTTGGATACTTCCGGCGTTAAAGGTCGTAACCAGGGTCGTTCGAAGTACGGTACCAAGAAGCCTAAGTAGTAGCGGCTTTTTGTAAACTGAATCATCTTATTTTCTGAGTCGATAAGAGTAAGGTCGGAGGCGTCCCGCAAGGGCACCGATTCCGAACGAACCTGAAGACCGTTTGAGGGCTTATCCATGCCAAGAAGACGCGTAGCAGCCAAGCGCGAAGTGCTTGACGATCCAAAATACGGAAGCCAAATCCTGGCCAAGTTCATGAACCACGTGATGGAAAGCGGCAAGAAAGCCGTTGCCGAGCGTATCGTTTATGGCGCGCTGGAAAAGGTTAAAGAACGCAAGAACAGCGACCCCCTGGAAATCTTCGAGAAAGCTCTCGACGCCATCGCTCCGCTGGTCGAAGTGAAGTCGCGCCGTGTAGGCGGTGCTACTTACCAGGTTCCGGTCGAAGTTCGCCCGTCCCGTCGTAACGCCCTGGCAATGCGCTGGTTGGTAGACTTCGCCCGTAAGCGCGGCGAGAAGTCTATGGCTCTGCGTTTGGCCGGCGAGCTGTTGGACGCTGCTGAAGGTAAAGGTGCTGCTGTTAAGAAGCGTGAAGACGTGCACCGTATGGCTGAAGCTAACAAAGCTTTCTCGCACTACCGCTTCTAATCTTAGCTTCACTAATTTTGCGAGGGCTTTATGGCTCGTACTACTCCGATTAGCCGCTACCGTAACATCGGTATCGTTGCTCACGTGGATGCTGGTAAAACCACCACCACCGAGCGCGTACTGTTTTACACCGGCAAAAGTCACAAGATGGGCGAGGTGCATGATGGCGCCGCGACCACAGACTGGATGGTTCAGGAGCAGGAGCGTGGTATTACCATTACTTCTGCTGCTATTACCGCCTTCTGGAAGGGTTCCGAGAAGCAGTACAAAGATGAGCACCGCTTCAACGTAATCGATACCCCGGGCCACGTAGACTTCACCATTGAAGTTGAACGTTCCCTGCGCGTACTCGACGGCGCTGTCGTTGTGTTCTGCGGTACCTCGGGTGTTGAGCCTCAGTCGGAAACCGTATGGCGTCAAGCCAACAAGTACGGCGTTCCACGTCTTGTTTACGTAAACAAGATGGACCGTGCTGGTGCCAACTTCCTGCGCGTGATCGGTCAGATCAAGCAGCGTTTGGGTCATACCCCGGTTCCAATCCAATTGGCCATCGGTTCTGAAGACAATTTCCAGGGGCAGATCGATCTGCTGACCATGGAAGCTGTTTACTGGAACGATGCTGACAAAGGTATGGTTCCTGTTCGCAAGCCAATCCCTGCTGATATGCAGGAACTGGCTGACGAATGGCGCAACAACATGGTTGAAGCTGCGGCCGAAGCCAACGAAGAGCTGATGAACAAGTACCTCGAAGGTGAAGAGCTCACCAACGTGGAAATCAAGGCCGCTCTGCGTCAGCGTACTATCGCTGGTGAGATCGTCTTGGCTGTTTGCGGTTCCTCGTTCAAGAACAAGGGCGTTCCCCTGGTTCTCGATGCTGTGATCGACTACCTGCCAGCGCCAGTTGATATTCCTGCCATCAAGGGTACTGACCCGGATGACGAGACTATCGAGCTGGAGCGTCATGCAGACGACGCAGAACCGTTCTCCGCTTTGGCATTTAAAATTGCCACTGACCCATTCGTGGGTACCTTGACCTTCGTCCGTGTTTACTCGGGCGTGTTGAACTCCGGCGACGGCGTGATCAACTCGGTTAAAGGTAAAAAAGAGCGCGTGGGTCGTATGGTGCAAATGCACGCAAACGCCCGTGAAGAAATCAAGGAAGTACGCGCTGGTGACATCGCGGCCTTGATCGGCATGAAGGACGTCACCACTGGTGAAACCTTGTGCAACGCTGACAAGCCAATCATCCTGGTTCGCATGGACTTCCCGGAGCCGGTTATCTCGGTTGCCGTAGAGCCTAAGACCAAGGATGACCAGGAAAAAATGGGTATCGCTCTGGGCAAGCTTGCTCAGGAAGATCCATCTTTCCGTGTCAAGACTGATGAAGAGACTGGTCAAACGATCATCTCCGGCATGGGCGAGCTGCACCTGGACATCCTGGTTGACCGGATGCGCCGTGAGTTCAACGTCGAAGCCAACATCGGTAAGCCTCAGGTTTCCTATCGTGAGCGCATCACGAAGAATTGTGAAATCGAAGGCAAGTTCGTTCGTCAGTCCGGCGGTCGTGGTCAGTTCGGTCACTGCTGGATCCGTTTTGCTCCTGCTGACGAAGGTCAGGAAGGTCTGCAATTCGTGAACGAAGTAGTAGGTGGTGTGGTTCCTAAGGAATACATCCCTGCTATCCAGAAGGGCATCGAAGAGCAGATGAAGAACGGTGTTGTTGCCGGCTATCCGCTGATCGGCCTGAAAGCAACCGTTTTTGACGGTTCTTACCACGACGTCGACTCCAACGAGATGGCGTTTAAGGTGGCTGCTTCCATGGCAACCAAGCAACTGGCCCAGAAGGGCGGTGGTGAGTTGCTTGAGCCAATCATGGCGGTAGAAGTTGTTACACCTGAAGACTATATGGGTGATGTCATGGGCGACCTTAACCGTCGTCGCGGCATGATCTTGGGTATGGAAGACACGGTTTCCGGCAAAGTGATTCGCGCCGAGGTTCCGTTGGGTGAGATGTTCGGTTATGCGACCGACGTTCGCTCCATGTCCCAGGGTCGCGCAAGCTACTCTATGGAATTCAAAAAATACAACACAGCTCCGGCGCATATCGCTGAAACTGTATCCAAAAAACAAGGCTGATTCAGTCCTTTAGGCAAGGAGTTAATTGTCGTGGCTAAAGAAAAATTTGATCGTTCCCTACCGCACGTCAACGTTGGCACCATCGGTCACGTTGACCACGGTAAAACCACTCTGACTGCTGCTCTGACTCGCGTTTGCTCCGAAGTATTCGGTTCCGCAATCGTTGATTTCGATAAAATCGACAGCGCGCCAGAAGAAAAAGCTCGTGGTATCACCATCAACACCGCTCACGTTGAATACAACTCGCTGATCCGTCACTACGCTCACGTTGACTGCCCAGGTCACGCTGACTATGTGAAGAACATGATCACCGGTGCTGCTCAAATGGACGGCGCTATCCTGGTTTGTTCGGCCGCTGATGGTCCGATGCCACAAACCCGTGAGCACATCCTGCTGTCCCGTCAGGTTGGCGTTCCGTACATCGTGGTTTACCTGAACAAGGCTGACCTGGTAGACGACGCTGAGCTGCTGGAACTGGTTGAGATGGAAGTGCGCGATCTGCTGAGCACTTACGACTTCCCAGGTGACGACACTCCGATCATCATCGGTTCTGCTCGTATGGCTCTGGAAGGCAAAGACGATAACGAAATGGGCACCACGTCCGTTCGTAAACTGGTTGAGACTCTGGACAGCTACATCCCAGATCCAGTTCGTGTTATCGACAAGCCGTTCCTGATGCCAATCGAAGACGTATTCTCGATCTCCGGTCGCGGTACTGTTGTAACTGGTCGTATCGAGCGCGGTATCGTCAAGGTTCAAGATCCACTGGAAATCGTTGGTCTGCGTGACACTACCGTCACCACCTGCACCGGTGTTGAAATGTTCCGTAAGCTGCTCGACGAAGGTCGTGCTGGCGAGAACTGCGGCGTTCTGCTGCGTGGTACCAAGCGTGACGACGTTGAGCGTGGCCAGGTTCTGGTTAAGCCGGGTTCGGTTAAGCCGCACACCAAGTTCGAAGCTGAAGTGTACGTGCTGAGCAAAGAAGAAGGCGGTCGTCACACTCCGTTCTTCAAAGGCTACCGTCCACAGTTCTACTTCCGTACTACCGACGTAACCGGTAACTGCGAACTGCCGGAAGGCGTAGAAATGGTAATGCCAGGCGACAACATCAAAATGGTTGTCACCCTGATCAAGACCATCGCTATGGAAGACGGTCTGCGCTTCGCAATCCGTGAAGGCGGCCGTACCGTTGGTGCTGGTGTTGTAGCTAAAATCATCGAGTAATTATCTCTTCTGAGATAGCTCGGTTTTTTGAGAAGGCCTCCGCTTAGCGGAGGCCTTTTTTATTGGGTTGACACCTATCTGGGGCGTCTATAGAATTGCGCCTCCTTTTAACGGGCGTATTGCGCTCGCTGGGAATAGCAGCCGGAGTCTGAAATCCAATGCAAAATCAGCAAATCCGTATCAGGTTGAAGGCTTTTGACCATCGCCTGATCGACCAATCCACCCAGGAAATCGTGGAAACCGCGAAACGTACTGGGGCACAAGTGCGTGGTCCTATTCCACTGCCTACCCGCAAAGAGCGGTTCACCGTTCTGGTCTCCCCGCACGTCAACAAAGACGCGCGTGACCAGTACGAGATCCGTACTCATAAGCGCGTTCTGGACATCGTCCAGCCAACGGATAAAACCGTTGATGCACTTATGAAGCTTGATCTGGCGGCCGGTGTGGAAGTACAGATCAGCCTCGGCTAAGACTCGGGTCTTAGTCGTGTAACGCTCTGAAATGGGCGGCCATAGCGGGTGAAAGCCCCGTACACTCATGAGGTTTACAACATGACTATTGGTGTAGTCGGTCGTAAATGCGGTATGACCCGTATTTTCACCGAAGAAGGTGTCTCCATTCCGGTCACGGTCATTGAGATCGAACCGAATCGCGTCACCCAGTTCAAAACTGAAGAGACCGATGGCTATCGTGCAGTGCAAGTCACTGTCGGCGAGCGTCGTGCTTCGCGCGTGACTGCTGCTCAAGCAGGTCACTTCGCTAAAGCAAACGTTGCAGCTGGTCGTACTGTCATGGAGTTCCGTCTTGAAGATGGCGACTACCAGGCTGGCGATCTGATCAACGCTGAAATCTTCGCCGCTGGTCAACTGGTTGATGTAACCGGTCAGTCCAAGGGTAAAGGCTTCCAGGGTACGATCAAGCGTTGGAATTTCCGTGGCCAAGACAACACTCACGGTAACTCCGTTTCCCACCGCGTCCCGGGCTCTATTGGCCAGTGCCAGACTCCTGGTCGTGTATTCAAGGGCAAAAAAATGTCCGGTCATATGGGCGCTGAGCGCGTGACCGTGCAGTCCCTCGAAGTAGTGCGCGTCGACGCTGAACGCAATCTGTTGTTGGTCAAGGGTGCTGTTCCTGGCGCTACTGGCGGCAACCTGGTTGTACGTCCAGCGGCCAAGGCTCGCGGTTAAGGGGAAGCTGACATGCAATTAAATGTAAATGACGCTCAAGCGATCGAAGTTTCCGAACTGACATTTGGCGGCGAATTCAACGAGACGCTCGTTCACCAAGCAGTCGTGGCCTACATGGCCGGCGGCCGTCAAGGTAGCAAGCAGCAAAAGACCCGTTCCGACGTTCGTGGTGGCGGTAAGCGCCCTTGGCGTCAGAAAGGTACTGGCCGTGCTCGTGCCGGTACTATCCGTAGCCCAATCTGGCGTGGTGGCGGTACCACTTTCGCAGCTCGTCCACAGGATCACTCTCAGAAGCTCAACAAGAAGATGTACCGCGCAGCACTGCGCTCCATCCTTGCTGAACTCGTGCGTACTGATCGTCTGGTCGTGGTTCAAGACTTCGCTGTTGAAGGTCCGAAAACCAAAGATCTGCTGGGCAAGCTGAACAACATGAATCTGACCGACGTTCTGATCGTGTCCGAAGCTGTTGATCAGAACCTGTACCTGGCTGCTCGCAACCTGCCACACGTTGATGTACGTGACGTGCAAGGTTCCGATCCAGTTAGTCTGATCGCATACGACAAGGTGTTGATCACCGTGTCGGCCGTGAAGAAATTCGAGGAGCTGCTGGGATGAACCAGGAACGCGTATTTAAAGTTCTGCTTGGCCCGCACGTTTCCGAAAAGGCTACGGTTCTGGCTGACAAGAAAGGCCAGTTCGTTTTCAAGGTTGCAACTGACGCAACCAAGCTGGAAATCAAGAAGGCCGTCGAAAGCCTGTTCAGCGTGAAAGTAGAGCGTGTTACTACCCTGAATGTTCTGGGTAAGAGCAAGCGCACTGCTCGCGGTCTGGGCAAGCGTAATGACTGGAAGAAGGCAGTTATCTCCCTTCAGCCAGGCCAAGATCTCGATTTCAGCAGCAGTGCTGAGTAAGGAAGGGGTGCATCATGGCAATCGTTAAATGCAAACCGACTTCCCCTGGCCGCCGTTTTGTGGTCAAGGTGGTCAACCAGGAGCTGCATAAAGGCGCTCCTCACGCACCGCTGCTCGAGAAGAAATCGAAGACTGGTGGTCGTAACAACAATGGTCGCATTACCACTCGTCACATCGGTGGTGGCCATAAGCAGCATTATCGTCTGGTCGATTTCCGTCGCAACGACAAAGATGGCATCTCTGCCACTGTCGAGCGTATCGAATACGATCCAAACCGTACTGCTCACATCGCTCTGCTGCTGTACGCAGATGGCGAGCGTCGCTACATCATCGCGCCTAAAGGCGTGAGTGCTGGCGACCAGCTGATCGCAGGTGCTCTGGCACCGATCAAGCCGGGCAACGCTCTGCAACTGCGTAACATTCCAGTTGGTAGCACCGTACACGGCATCGAATTGAAGCCAGGTAAAGGCGCACAGATCGCTCGTTCCGCTGGTGCTTCGGCTCAGCTGATCGCTCGTGAAGGTGTCTACGTGACCCTGCGTCTGCGTTCTGGTGAGATGCGTAAAGTGCTGGCTGAATGCCGTGCGACCCTGGGCGAAGTCTCGAACTCCGAGCACAGCCTGCGTTCGCTGGGTAAAGCTGGTGCCAAACGCTGGCGTGGCGTTCGCCCAACCGTTCGTGGTGTTGCCATGAACCCGGTTGACCACCCACACGGTGGTGGTGAAGGTCGTACCTCTGGTGGTCGTCATCCGGTATCGCCATGGGGCTTCCCGACTAAGGGCGCGAAGACTCGTGGTAATAAGCGTACCGACAAAATGATCGTCCGTCGTCGCAAGTAAATAGAGGGATACGACAGTGCCACGTTCTCTGAAAAAAGGTCCTTTTATTGATCTTCACCTACTGAAGAAGATCGAAGTGGCGGCGGAAAAGAACGATCGCAAACCAGTTAAGACCTGGTCGCGCCGTTCTATGATCCTGCCACAAATGGTCGGTTTGACCATCGCAGTACACAACGGTCGCCAACACGTCCCAGTTCTCGTTAACGAAGACATGGTCGGCCACAAACTGGGCGAGTTTGCCGGTACCCGCACTTACCGTGGGCACGTGGCAGACAAGAAAGCCAAGCGTTAAGGGGTTAGGAAATGGAAGTAGCCGCTAAGTTGTCGGGCGCTCGAATCTCCGCCCAGAAAGCCCGCTTGGTCGCCGACCAGATCCGCGGGAAGAAGGTGGGCGAAGCGCTCAACCTGTTGGCTTTCAGCAGTAAGAAAGCCGCCGAGATCATGAAGAAAGTGCTGGAGTCGGCCGTAGCCAACGCCGAGCATAACGAAGGCGCAGACGTTGATGACCTGAAGGTCAGCACCGTTTTCGTCAACGAAGGGCGTTCGCTGAAGCGTATCATGCCGCGTGCCAAAGGCCGTGCTGATCGCATCGTCAAGCGGTCTTGCCATATCACTGTCAAGGTTGCTGACAAGTAACGGAGTCGAAGAGATGGGTCAGAAAGTACATCCCATTGGCATTCGCCTGGGAATCGTCAAGGAGCACACCTCCGTCTGGTACGCAGACGGTCGGACTTATGCGGACTATTTGTTCGCTGATCTGAAGGTGCGTGAGTATCTCCAAGACAAACTAAAAAGCGCGTCCGTAAGCCGTATCGATATCCATCGTCCGGCCCAAACTGCACGTATCACCATCCACACCGCTCGTCCAGGTATCGTTATCGGGAAGAAAGGTGAAGATGTTGAGAAACTGCGTCAGGACCTGACCAAGCAAATGGGTGTGCCTGTGCACATCAATATCGAAGAGATCCGCAAGCCGGAGCTCGACGGTATGCTGGTTGCGCAGAGCGTAGCTCAGCAGCTGGAGCGCCGCGTAATGTTCCGTCGTGCTATGAAGCGCGCCGTGCAAAACGCCATGCGTATTGGTGCCAAGGGCATCAAAATCCAAGTGAGCGGTCGTCTCGGCGGTGCTGAAATCGCACGTACTGAATGGTATCGCGAAGGTCGTGTGCCGTTGCACACCCTGCGTGCCGACATCGACTATGCCAACTACGAAGCTCACACCACTTACGGTGTGATCGGTGTAAAGGTTTGGATCTTCAAAGGCGAAGTAATTGGTGGTCGCCAAGAAGAACTGAAACCACAAGCACCAGCGCCTCGTAAAAAAGCTGCTAAGTAAGGGGTACGCCAAATGTTGCAACCTAAGCGTACGAAGTTCCGCAAGCAGATGACAGGCCACAACCGTGGTCTGGCTCAGCGCGGTAGCAAAGTCAGCTTCGGCGAGTTCGCGCTGAAGTCTGTAGCTCGTGGTCGTCTCACCGCTCGTCAGATCGAGTCAGCGCGTCGTGCACTGACCCGTCACGTAAAACGTGGCGGCAAGATCTGGATCCGTGTATTCCCGGACAAGCCGATCTCCAAAAAGCCTCTTGAGGTTCGGATGGGTAAAGGTAAGGGTAACGTGGAATACTGGGTAGCCCAGATTCAGCCAGGCAAAGTCCTGTATGAAATCGAGGGTGTAACTGAAGAGCTGGCGCGTGAGGCTTTTGCCCTGGCTGCTGCAAAGCTGCCGCTCGCCACCGCCTTTGTTAAACGGACGGTGATGTGATGAAAGCGAATGAACTTCGTGAAAAATCCGCACAGCAGCTGAACGAGCAACTGCTCGGCCTGCTGCGCGACCAGTTCAATCTGCGTATGCAGAAAGCAACTGGCCAGTTGGGGCAGTCTCATCTGCTCTCGCAAGTTAAGCGTGACATCGCTCGCGTGAAGACTGTGCTCAACCAGCAGGCAGGTAAGTGATCATGGCTGAAGCCGAAAAGACTGTCCGTACGCTGACTGGCCGTGTTGTCAGCGACAAGATGGACAAAACCATCACCGTTTTGATCGAGCGTCGCGTTAAGCACCCGATCTACGGTAAATATGTTAAGCGTTCGACTAAGCTGCACGCGCACGACGAAACCAATCAGTGCCACATCGGCGACAAAGTCACTATTCGTGAAACTCGTCCGCTGGCCAAGACCAAGTCTTGGGCACTGGTTGATGTTCTCGAACGCGCTGTGGAAGTCTAAGGACTAGGGGTCGGAGAAATTATATGATTCAGACTCAATCCATGCTCGATGTGGCCGATAACAGCGGCGCTCGCCGTGTTATGTGCATCAAGGTGCTGGGTGGCTCCCATCGTCGTTACGCTGGTATCGGTGACATCATCAAAGTTACCGTCAAGGAAGCAATTCCTCGCGGTAAAGTGAAAAAAGGCCAAGTGATGACTGCTGTTGTAGTCCGCACTCGTCACGGCGTACGCCGTGCTGATGGCTCCATTATCCGCTTTGATGGCAACGCTGCTGTTCTTCTGAACAACAAGCAAGAGCCGATCGGCACCCGTATCTTTGGGCCAGTGACCCGTGAACTTCGTACTGAGAAGTTCATGAAGATCGTCTCGCTCGCCCCAGAAGTGCTGTAAGGAGATCCGACATGCAAAAGATTCGTCGTGACGACGAGATCATCGTGATCGCCGGCAAAGACAAAGGTAAGCGCGGTAAGGTGCTGAAGGTTCTTGCTGATGACCGTCTGGTCATTGGTGGTCTGAACCTGGTCAAGCGTCATACCAAGCCTAACCCCGCGTCGGGCGTACAGGGCGGTATCGTCGAGAAAGAAGCGCCATTGCACGCTTCTAACGTCGCCATCTTCAATGGCGAAACCAACAAGGCTGACCGCGTTGGTTTCAAAGTAGAAGACGGTAAGAAAATTCGTGTCTTCAAGTCGACCCAAAAAGCGGTTGATGCTTGAACACTGCTAGGTAGATAAGACCATGGCACGACTAAAAGAGATTTACCGGAAGGAAATCGCTCCGAAGCTTAAGGAAGAACTTAAGCTTTCGAACGTGATGGAAGTTCCGCGCGTTACCAAAATCACCCTGAACATGGGTCTGGGCGAAGCGATCGGCGACAAAAAAGTCATCGAGCACGCTGTTGCTGACCTGGAAAAGATCACCGGTCAAAAAGTCGTTGTGACTTACGCTCGGAAATCCATCGCTGGCTTTAAAGTCCGTGAAGGTTGGCCGATCGGTGTCAAAGTGACTCTGCGCCGTGAGCGTATGTACGAGTTCCTGGATCGTCTGCTGTCGATCTCCCTGCCTCGGGTTCGCGACTTCCGCGGCCTGAATGCCAAGTCCTTCGATGGTCGTGGTAACTACAGCATGGGCGTGAAAGAGCAGATCATCTTCCCGGAAATCGACTACGACAAGATCGATGCTCTCCGCGGTCTGGACATCACCCTGACCACCACTGCCAAGAACGATGATGAAGGCCGCGCTCTGCTGCGTGCGTTCAAATTCCCGTTCCGCAACTGATTGGAGTAGGACCATGGCCAAGATGAGCATGAAAAACCGCGAGCTGAAGCGTCAGCTCACGGTTGCCAAGTACGCCAAGAAGCGTGCAGCACTGAAAGCTATCATCGTTGATCTGAACGCAAGTCCAGAAGCGCGTTGGGAAGCTACAGTAGCTCTGCAGAAGCAGCCACGTGACGCAAGCGCTTCGCGCATGCGTAACCGCTGCCGCCTGACCGGTCGTCCACACGGCGTTTACCGCAAGTTCGGCCTTGGCCGTAACAAACTGCGTGAAGCGGCAATGCGTGGTGACGTACCAGGTCTGGTTAAAGCCAGCTGGTAAGTACTTTCGAAGTCCAGGTGGCCAGGATCGCAAGATACTGACCACCGGTGGCCTAGAATCTGGAACAAGCCCCTTTTGGGGCTTGTTTCATTTCCGCAGTGTGTCTAAAATACGCGGCTCGCCTGAGCCCGTGTGTTTTATGCCCGGAGATTCTCGGTGACATATGTAGCCGCAAGGCTAATTTTTTTGTATTAGGAGCGTCTAGCCCATGAGTATGCAGGACCCGTTAGCGGACATGCTAACTCGTATCCGTAATGCCCAGATGGCTGAAAAGTCCGTCGTAAGCATGCCATCTTCCACGTTGAAGGTAGCTGTTGCCAAAGTCCTGAAAGACGAAGGTTACATTGCGGGTTATCAGATCAGCAGCGAAATCAAGCCACTGCTGTCCATCGAGCTGAAGTACTTCGAAGGCCGTCCGGTCATCGAGGAAGTGAAGCGCGTTAGCCGTCCAGGCCTGCGTCAGTACAAGTCCGTTGAAGATCTGCCGAAAGTTCGTGGCGGTCTTGGCGTGTCTATCGTCTCCACCAACAAAGGTGTGATGACGGATCGTGCTGCGCGCGCTGCCGGTGTCGGCGGCGAAGTTCTTTGCACTGTGTTCTAAGGGGGGATAAGCATGTCTCGCGTCGCTAAGAACCCCGTTAAGCTGCCAGCCGGTGTCGAAGTAAAATTCGCAGGCCAACAGCTTTCGGTGAAGGGTGCCAAGGGTACTCTTGAACTGAACATCCATTCGTCCGTTGAGATCGTTGAAGAAGCTGGTGAGCTGCGTTTCGCTGCTCGCAATGGCGATCAACAAACTCGCGCAATGGCCGGTACCACGCGTGCGTTGGTAAACAACATGGTCCAAGGCGTAAGCCAAGGCTTCGAGCGCAAGCTCCAGCTGGTCGGTGTTGGTTACAAAGCGCAAGCAAAAGGCACGGTTTTGAACCTGGCCCTTGGCTTCTCGCACCCAGTGGATTACGAACTGCCGGAAGGCATCACCGCTGAAACTCCTAGCCAGACCGATATCCTGATCAAGGGCATCGATAAGCAGCTGGTAGGTCAAGTGGCTGCCGAGATCCGCGACTTCCGTCCACCAGAGCCGTACAAAGGCAAAGGTGTGCGCTACGCGGACGAAGTCGTCCGTCGTAAAGAAGCCAAGAAGAAGTAGGGCATAGCAAATGACCGACAAAAAAGTTACTCGACTGCGTCGCGCTCGCAAAGCACGCCTGAAAATGCACGAACTCGAAGTCGTGCGTCTCTGCGTGTTCCGCTCGTCGCAGCACATCTACGCCCAGGTCATCTCGGCCGACGGCAACAAAGTCCTGGCAAGCGCCTCGACTTTGGATAAAGAACTGCGTGATGGTGCCACTGGCAACATCGACGCGGCCACTAAGGTTGGCCAGCTGGTCGCTACGCGTGCTAAGGCCGCTGGCGTCTCGCAAGTGGCTTTCGACCGCTCTGGCTTCAAGTACCACGGCCGCGTGAAAGCGCTGGCTGATGCTGCTCGTGAAGCTGGGCTGGAGTTCTAAGTTATGTCAAATAACGACCAAAAGCGCGACGAAGGCTACATTGAGAAGCTGGTTCAAGTTAACCGCGTAGCCAAAACCGTTAAAGGCGGCCGTATCTTCACTTTCACCGCGTTGACCGTGGTAGGTGATGGTAAGGGCCGTGTTGGCTTCGGCCGTGGCAAGTCGCGTGAAGTGCCTGCTGCGATCCAGAAGGCAATGGAAGCTGCTCGTCGCAACATGATCCAAGTTGACCTGAACGGCACCACTCTGCAGTACGCAATGAAGTCCGCTCACGGCGCTTCGAAGGTGTACATGCAGCCTGCTTCTGAAGGTACCGGTATCATCGCTGGCGGCGCTATGCGTGCTGTCCTCGAAGTTGCTGGCGTTCAGAACGTTCTGGCCAAGTGCTACGGCTCGACTAACCCGGTAAACGTGGTTCACGCCACTTTCAAGGGTTTGAAAGCTATGCAGTCTCCTGAATCCATTGCCGCCAAGCGTGGCAAAAGCGTCAAGGAGATCTTCTGATCATGGCTACCGTTAAAGTAACGCTGATCAAAAGCATGACCGGCCGCATCCCTAACCACAAATTGTGCGTTAAGGGTTTGGGTCTGCGTCGCATCGGTCACACTGTAGAAGTCCAGGATACTCCCGAGAATCGCGGGATGATCAACAAGGCTTACTACATGCTGCGTGTCGAGGGTTAATCGATGAAACTCAATGATCTGAGTCCAGCGCCGGGTTCCCGTCGCGAAAAGCATCGTCCGGGCCGTGGTATCGGTAGCGGTTTGGGTAAGACTGGTGGCCGTGGCCACAAAGGTCAGACCTCCCGCTCCGGTGGCACCATTGCTCCAGGCTTTGAAGGCGGTCAACAGCCGCTGCATCGTCGCCTGCCGAAGTTCGGTTTCGTTTCCCTGAAAGCCATGGATCGCGCAGAAGTGCGTTTGTCCGAGCTGGCTAAAGTGGAAGGCGACATCGTTACTCTGCAGACCCTGAAAGATGCCAACGTGATCAACGTCAACGTACAGCGTGTGAAAATCATGCTGTCCGGTGAAGTGACTCGCGCTGTCACTATCGGCAAGGGAATCGGCGCCACCAAAGGTGCGCGTTCGGCTATCGAAGCAGCTGGCGGCAAGTTCGAGGAATAAATGGCTAAGCAAGGTGCTCTCTCAGCGCTCGGCAAAGGCGGTATGTCTGAACTTTGGGCTCGTCTGCGTTTTCTGTTCCTGGCGATTATCGTCTACCGAATAGGCGCACACATCCCGGTTCCAGGTATCAACCCGGACCGACTCGCAGACCTGTTTCGACAGAATGAGGGGACCATTCTTAGCTTGTTCAACATGTTTTCCGGCGGCGCGCTGGAACGGATGAGCATCTTTGCACTGGGGATCATGCCGTACATTTCGGCATCGATCATCATGCAGTTGATGAGCGCCGTCAGCCCGCAGCTGGAGCAGTTGAAGAAGGAAGGTGAAGCTGGTCGTCGCAAGATTAGCCAGTACACCCGCTACCTCACTGTCGTTCTTGCTCTCGTCCAGGCTGTTGGCATGTCCATCGGTCTGGCAGGGCAGGGCGTAGCGTTCACTGGTGACTTTGGCTTCCATTTCGTCGCGGTAACCACATTTGTGGCTGGTGCGATGTTCATGATGTGGCTGGGTGAGCAGATTACTGAGCGTGGTGTTGGCAACGGTATCTCGATGTTGATTTTCGCAGGTATCGTCGCCGGTCTTCCGAGGGCAATCGGGCAGTCTTTCGAGTCTGCACGTCAGGGTGATATCAATATCTTCGCCTTGGTTGCCATCGGTTTGCTGGCAGTAGCGATTATCGGTTTTGTGGTGTTCATTGAGCGTGGCCAGCGTCGTATTGCTGTTCACTACGCCAAGCGTCAGCAGGGCCGCAAGGTCTTTGCTGCGCAGACCAGCCACTTGCCGCTGAAAGTGAATATGGCCGGTGTTATTCCTGCTATCTTCGCGAGCAGCATTTTGCTGTTTCCGGCTTCGTTGGGTGCCTGGTTCGGTCAGTCTGAAGGTATGGGCTGGTTGCAGGACATCTCGCAGTCGATCGCTCCTGGTCAGCCGTTGAATATTCTGCTGTTTAGTGCAGGGATTATTTTCTTCTGCTTCTTCTATACGGCGTTGATGTTCAATCCGAAAGACGTAGCGGAAAACCTGAAGAAGTCCGGTGCCTTTATTCCGGGTATTCGTCCAGGCGAGCAGTCGGCGCGCTATATTGATGGCGTTCTGACTCGTTTGACCCTGTTCGGTGCTCTATATATGACGGCCGTGTGCTTGCTACCCCAGTTTCTGGTGGTTGCAGCCAACGTTCCGTTCTACCTTGGCGGGACCTCGTTGCTGATCGTCGTCGTGGTTGTGATGGACTTCATGTCCCAAGTACAATCGCACCTCGTTTCGCACCAGTACGAATCCCTGATGAAGAAAGCCAACCTGAAGGGCTACGGCAGCGGCATGTTGCGCTGAGTACCCCATAAGGTTCGAGGAGTTGGTGATGAAAGTTCGTGCATCGGTGAAAAAGCTGTGCCGTAACTGCAAAATTATTCGCCGCGAAGGTGTTGTTCGAGTAATTTGCAGCGCGGAACCGCGTCACAAACAGCGCCAAGGCTGAGTGTGATCCGCTTGAAGCCCGGCAGCTAGTGCGCTGCCGGGTTGATTATTTGTTATTACAGCGATATTATCTCGCGCCCTATTTCTTGGCTTCCGGGGCGTAGGTAGCTGTCAATTGGAGTCCCACTGAATGGCCCGTATTGCAGGCGTTAACATTCCAGATAACAAGCACACTGTTATCTCGCTGACCTACATCTATGGTGTTGGTCGCACTACTGCGCAGAAAATTTGCGCAGTTGCTGGGGTAAACCCAGCCGCTAAGATCAAGGATCTGAGCGACGAGCAGATTGAATTGCTGCGTGGCGAAGTGGCGAAGTTCACCACTGAAGGTGACCTGCGTCGCGAAATCAACATGAAAATCAAGCGTTTGATGGACCTCGGTTGCTATCGCGGTCTGCGTCATCGTCGTGGTCTTCCAGTACGCGGTCAGCGTACCAAGACTAACGCGCGTACCCGTAAAGGTCCGCGTAAGCCGATCCGCAAGTAATCGCCCCAGCGAATCGACAGGAAAATTATCATGGCAAAACCTGCTGCTCGTCCTCGTAAAAAAGTTAAAAAGACAGTGGTTGATGGCATCGCCCACATCCATGCATCTTTTAACAACACCATCGTGACCATCACCGACCGTCAAGGTAACGCGCTTTCTTGGGCTACCTCCGGTGGTTCGGGTTTCCGCGGTTCCCGCAAGTCCACCCCGTTCGCTGCTCAAGTAGCTGCTGAACGTGCTGGTCAAGCTGCGCTGGAATATGGCCTGAAAAACCTCGACGTTAACGTCAAGGGTCCAGGTCCAGGTCGTGAGTCTGCTGTCCGTGCTTTGAACGGCTGTGGCTATAAGATCGCCAGCATCACCGACGTGACGCCAATCCCGCACAACGGGTGCCGTCCGCCGAAGAAGCGCCGCGTGTAATCCAGGAGATTGTAAAGAATGGCTCGTTACATTGGTCCAAAATGCAAACTCGCTCGTCGCGAAGGCACCGATCTCTTTCTGAAGAGCGG
Organism: Pseudomonas sp. 25 R 14; assembly: GCF_900004755.1. Classification (NCBI taxonomy): domain Bacteria; kingdom Pseudomonadati; phylum Pseudomonadota; class Gammaproteobacteria; order Pseudomonadales; family Pseudomonadaceae; genus Pseudomonas; species Pseudomonas sp. 25 R 14. The sequence continues at coordinate 31,378 of NZ_CVTS01000031.1, forward strand.
CGTGCGCGCGATCGAATCGAAGTGCAACATTGAAGCAGCACCTGGTATCCACGGCCAACGCCGCGGTCGCCAGTCCGACTACGGCACCCAACTGCGTGAAAAGCAGAAGGTCCGTCGTATCTACGGCGTTCTCGAGCGTCAGTTCAGCGGCTACTACAAAGAAGCTGCTGGCAAGAAAGGTGCAACCGGTGAAAACCTGCTGCAACTGCTCGAATGCCGTCTGGACAACGTTGTATACCGTATGGGCTTTGGTTCGACTCGTGCCGAATCCCGTCAGCTGGTATCGCACAAATCCGTCAGCGTAAACGGCCAAACCGTTAACGTTCCGTCCTACCAGGTTCGTGCTGGTGACGTTGTCGCGATTCGCGAGAAAGCAAAAAACCAGCTTCGCATTGTCCAAGCTCTCGATCTGTGTGCCCAACGTGGCCGCGTAGAATGGGTAGAAGTAGACACTGAGAAGAAGTCGGGCGTTTTCAAGAACGTTCCTGCTCGCAGTGATCTGTCCGCCGACATCAACGAAAGCCTGATTGTCGAGCTCTACTCCAAGTAAGGGCTAGAAAATAGGTGCATCCATGCAGATTTCGGTAAATGAGTTCCTGACACCCCGCCATATTGATGTGCAGGTTGTCAGTCCAACCCGCGCCAAGATCACTCTCGAGCCTCTCGAGCGTGGTTTTGGCCACACCCTGGGCAACGCGCTGCGCCGCATCCTGTTGTCCTCAATGCCCGGCTGTGCAGTAGTCGAGGCCGAGATTGACGGTGTGCTCCACGAGTACAGCGCCATCGAAGGTGTACAGGAAGACGTAATTGAAATCCTGTTGAACCTTAAAGGTCTGGCTATCAAGCTGCACGGCCGTGACGAAGTTACGCTGACCTTGTCGAAGAAGGGTTCGGGGGTGGTTACCGCTGCCGATATTCAGCTGGATCATGATGTCGAGATCGTTAACCCCGATCACGTAATCGCTAACCTGGCGTCTAACGGCGCCCTGAACATGAAGCTCACTGTAGCTCGTGGTCGTGGTTATGAACCGGCCGACTCGCGTCAGAGCGATGAAGACGAAAGCCGCAGCATTGGTCGCTTGCAGCTTGACTCTTCGTTCAGCCCGGTTCGCCGCATCGCATACGTGGTGGAAAACGCCCGTGTCGAGCAGCGTACTAACCTGGACAAGCTGGTTATTGATCTGGAAACCAACGGTACTCTGGATCCTGAAGAGGCTATTCGCCGCGCTGCAACCATCCTGCAACAGCAGTTGGCTGCGTTCGTCGACCTCAAAGGTGACAGCGAACCAGTGGTAATCGAGCAGGAAGACGAGATCGATCCGATCCTGCTTCGCCCGGTTGACGATCTGGAACTGACTGTACGTTCGGCTAACTGCCTTAAGGCGGAAAACATTTACTACATCGGTGACCTGATCCAGCGCACCGAAGTAGAACTGTTGAAGACTCCGAACCTGGGCAAGAAATCCTTGACTGAAATCAAGGACGTTCTGGCCTCCCGCGGTCTGTCCCTCGGCATGCGCCTCGACAACTGGCCGCCTGCAAGTCTTAAGAAGGACGACAAGGCGACTGCCTGATCGTCGTAATCACCGAACGTGAGTTTGGTAAGGAATGAACCATGCGTCATCGTAAAAGTGGTCGTCACCTGAGCCGTACCAGCTCGCACCGCAAGGCCATGTTTCAAAACATGGCGGTGTCGCTGTTCGAGCACGAGCTGATCAAAACTACACTGCCGAAAGCCAAAGAACTGCGTCGCGTTGCTGAGCCGCTGATCACTTTGGCCAAGACAGACAGCCTGGCTAACCGCCGTCTGGCTTTCGACCGTACTCGTTCGAAAGCTATCGTTGGTAAGCTCTTCAACGACCTGGGCAAGCGCTACGCTACCCGTGAGGGTGGCTACCTGCGCATCCTCAAGTGCGGTTTCCGCACTGGCGACAACGCGCCTATGGCGTACGTCGAGTTGGTTGATCGTGCTACTGCTGGCGAAGCTGTATCCGCCGAGTAAGACGACAGTCTGCAACGAAAAACCGGGCCTAGTGCCCGGTTTTTTGTTTTTGAAGTAAGACAAATCCTATTTAAGCAGCGCTCCTCAATCTTGATACTGGTGCTATGGAGAGGGAGGTGACGGTAGTTTTTTTCTATTGATGCCGACAATTATATGAATTTGTAGACGTCATGCTGATGGTCAATACTCCCTCTAAGCCGATTAGCCGGCAGTTCCAAGACTGACCTGAGGAGATTGAGCATGAGCCAGAATAAAACCCTTACGACCGCCAGTGGCGCTCCCGTTGCTGACAACCAGAATTCCCGTTCCGCCGGCCCGCGTGGCCCGTTGCTGCTCGACGACTTTCACCTGATCGAGAAGCTGGCCCACTTCAACCGTGAAAACATCCCAGAGCGACGTGTACACGCCAAAGGCTCGGGAGCGTATGGCACGTTCACGGTTACCAAAGACATTACCCAATACACCAGCGCCAAACTGTTTGAAGCTGTTGGTAAGCAGACGCCGACCTTCCTGCGTTTCTCTACAGTCGGTGGCGAGCGCGGCTCGGCAGATACCGAGCGCGATCCACGTGGCTTCGCACTCAAGTTCTATACCGAAGAAGGTAACTGGGACATCGTGGGCAACAACACCCCGATATTCTTCATCCGTGACCCGCTGAAATTCCCGGACTTTATCCACACTCAAAAACGCCTGCCGCAAAGCAACCTGAAAAGTGCACAGATGATGTGGGACTTCTGGTCGCATTCGCCCGAGGCGCTGCACCAGGTCACCATCCTGTTCTCGGACCGCGGCATCCCGGACGGCTACCGTCACATGCATGGTTTTGGCAGCCACACCTACAGCCTGATCAGCGCCAATGGCGAGCGTCACTGGGTGAAGTGGCACTACAAGACCAAGCAGGGTATCAAGAACCTCGCGCCTGCCGATGCAGCCCGCCTGGCCGGTACCGATCCGGATTACGCCCAGCGCGACCTGTTTGAGGCCATTGAGCGCGGAGATTTCCCTAAATGGCGTGTGTGCATCCAGATCATGACTGAGGCCCAGGCCAATGCTCACTACGAGAATCCCTTCGATGTGACCAAAACCTGGTCGCAGAAAGAGTTTCCGCTGATTGAGGTGGGTGAGTTGGAATTGAACCGCAACCCGCTGAACTACTTCGCCGAAGTGGAGCAGGCAGCGTTCGGTCCAAGCAATATGGTGCCGGGTGTCGGTTTGTCGCCGGACCGCATGCTCCAGGGCCGTGTGTTCGCTTACGCCGATGCGCACCGCTACCGTATTGGCACCAACCATCAGCACCTGCCGGTGAATGCTTCGCGCAGTCCGGTCCACAACTACCAGCGTGATGGCTCCATGGCGTTTGGCAGCAACGGTGGCGCGGCTCCCAACTACGAGCCAAACAGCTACGCCGATGCACCAAAACAAGCTCCACAGTACGCAGAGCCTGCCCTGGCTCTGAGCGGTGCAGCGGATCGTTATGATCACCGCGAGGATACTGATTACTACAGCCACGCCGGTGCGCTGTTCCGCTTGATGAATGCTGAGCAAAAAACGCTGTTGATCAACAACATCGCCGGCGCGATGGCGGGTGTTTCCAGTGATGTGGTTCAACGTCAGCTGCAACACTTCTTCAAGGCAGATCCGGCTTATGGAGAAGGAATCGCAACTGCGCTGGGTGTATCGATTAACTAACTCTAAGTGATAAGCAGAACCGCCCTCATTTGGGCGGTTTTTGCGTTATTTCAGCTACTTTTCTCCGGAAATCTTCACTTTTCTGCCGTTCGTCCCGTGACCTGCAGGTCTGCATGGTTCAAACTAGGGTCTTTCAAGCAGGGAGATGTAGGGCGATGCAAGGTCACCCCGACGTAATCGATTACCTCAACACGTTGCTGACGGGCGAACTGGCAGCTCGTGACCAATATTTCATTCACTCGCGTATGTACGAAGACTGGGGCTTTACTGAGCTCTACGAGCGTATCAACCACGAAATGGAAGAAGAGGCACAGCACGCCGACGCGCTGATGCGTCGTATCCTGATGCTCGAAGGCACGCCGCGCATGCGTCCTGACGACCTGGATACCGGCACCACAGTGCCTGAGATGCTCGCCAGCGACTTGCGCCTGGAGTACAAAGTCCGCGCCGCACTGTGCAAGGGCATTGAGCTTTGCGAGAAGCACAACGACTACGTGACCCGGGAAATCCTGCGCGTACAGTTGAACGATACTGAAGAAGATCACACCTACTGGCTGGAAAAGCAGTTGGGCCTGATCAAGTTGATCGGCCTGGAAAACTACCTGCAATCGCAGTTCTGATTCCACCGGTTATAAAAAAGCCCCTGTCACCGATATGGTGACAGGGGCTTTTTGTTGGGCCGAACAATCAGGCCCGGTCGCGCGCCAGCAGCGGCTTCAGATAGTAGCCAGTATGGGATTGTGGCATTTCGGAAACTTGCTCCGGCGTGCCCACCGCAATTATCTGCCCACCCTTGGAACCGCCTTCCGGCCCAAGGTCCACCAGCCAGTCGGCTGTCTTGATCACGTCCAGGTTGTGTTCAATCACCACCACGGTGTTGCCGTGGTCACGTAAACGGTGCAGTACGTCGAGCAACTGCTGGATATCCGCAAAGTGCAGCCCAGTGGTTGGCTCGTCAAGGATGTACAGGGTCTTGCCGGTATCGCGCTTGGACAGTTCACGAGACAGCTTGACCCGCTGCGCTTCGCCACCAGACAGCGTGGTCGCCGACTGCCCCAGCTTGATATACGACAAGCCCACGTCCATCAGGGTCTGAAGCTTGCGTGCCAGGGCCGGCACTGCGTCAAAGAACACCCGCGCTTCCTCGATCGTCATCTCAAGGGTTTCATGGATGTTCTTGCCCTTGTACTTGATCTCCAGGGTCTCGCGGTTGTAGCGCTTGCTCTTGCACACGTCGCAAGGTACGTAGATGTCCGGCAGGAAGTGCATCTCGACCTTGATCAAGCCGTCGCCCTGGCACGCTTCGCAGCGCCCACCCTTGACGTTGAAGGAGAAGCGCCCAGGGCCATAACCACGGGAACGGGACTCCGGCACACCGGCGAACAGTTCGCGAATCGGCGTGAACAGCCCGGTATAGGTCGCGGGGTTGGAGCGGGGGGTGCGGCCAATCGGGCTCTGGTCGATATCCACCACCTTGTCCAGGAGCTCCAGGCCCTTGATGCTGTCATGCGCGGCAGCTTCCAGGGTGGTGGCACCGTTCAGCGCGGTGGCGCTGAGGGGGAACAAGGTGTTGTTGATCAGCGTCGACTTGCCCGAGCCGGAGACGCCGGTCACGCATGTCAGCAGGCCCAGGGGGATTTCCAGGTCGACATTGCGCAGGTTGTTGCCGCGCGCGCCCTTGAGGTGCAACGCCTGTTTTTTGTTGCGCGGTGTACGTTTGGCCGGTACTTCGATTTTCACTCGGCCAGACAAGTATTTACCGGTGAGCGAGTCCGGGTGTGCCATGACTTCGGCCGGTGTGCCTTGGGCAACAATATGTCCGCCATGCACGCCGGCACCGGGGCCGATATCGACCACATAGTCCGCCAGGCGAATGGCATCCTCATCGTGCTCGACCACGATCACCGTGTTACCGATATCACGCAGGTGCTTGAGCGTGCCCAGCAGGCGATCGTTGTCACGCTGGTGCAGGCCGATTGAGGGCTCGTCCAGGATGTACAGCACGCCCACCAGGCCGGCGCCAATCTGGCTGGCCAGGCGAATGCGCTGGGCTTCGCCGCCGGACAGGGTGTCGGCGCTGCGATCCAGGGACAGATAGTCCAGGCCCACGTTGACCAGGAACTGCAGGCGCTCGCGGATTTCCTTGAGGATCTTGTCGGCAATCTCGCCGCGACGCCCGGTCAACTTCAGTACGCCAAAGTACTCGCAGGCGTCGCCGATGGGCAGGTTGGTCACTGCTGGCAGGGTCTTCTCGCCGACCCATACGTGGCGAGCCTCGCGACGCAAGCGGGTGCCACGGCAATCAGGGCAGGGCTGGGTGCTGAGGAACTTGGCCAGTTCTTCGCGTACGCTGGCCGATTCGGTTTCCCGGTAGCGACGTTCCAGGTTGGGCACGATGCCTTCGAATGGGTGGGAGCGCTTGACGATATCGCCACGGTCATTCAGGTATTTGAAGTCGACGTTCTGCGAGCCGCTGCCATGCAGGATGACTTTCTGTTGCTCTGCGGGCAGCTCGTTGAACGGTACTTCCAGGCTGAATTTATAGTGGGCGGCTAGCGACCCGAGCATCTGGAAGTAGTAGACATTGCGCCGGTCCCAGCCGCGTATGGCGCCCTCCGCCAGCGTCAGGTCGCCATTGACCAGGCGCTTGATGTCGAAGAACTGCTTGACCCCCAACCCATCACAGGTCGGGCAGGCGCCGGCCGGATTGTTGAAAGAGAACAGCTTGGGTTCCAGTTCGCTGATGGCGTGGCCGCAGATCGGGCAGGCGAAGCGTGCGGAAAAGATGATTTCTTCGCCGGGCTCGTCGTCCATCGGTGCGACCAGGGCGATACCGTCCGCCAGCTTCAGCGCGGTCTCGAACGACTCCGCCAGACGTTGCTGCAGGTCGGCACGCACCTTGAAGCGGTCGACCACCACATCAATGGTGTGCTTCTTCTGTTTATCCAGTTTCGGCGCTTCGTCCAGCTCATACAGCTTGCCGTTGATCCTGGCGCGGACAAAACCCTGGGCGCGCAGTTCTTCGAAGACCGACAGGTGTTCGCCCTTGCGCTCGCGGATCACCGGCGCCAGCAGCATCAGCTTGGCGCCTTCCGGCTGGGCCAGTACCAGGTCGACCATCTGGCTGACGGTCTGGGCTTCCAGCGGGATATCGTGATCCGGGCAGCGCGGAATACCGACGCGTGCGTACAGCAGGCGCAGGTAGTCGTAGATTTCGGTGATGGTGCCCACGGTGGAGCGCGGGTTGTGGGAGGTCGATTTCTGTTCGATGGAAATGGCTGGCGACAGGCCTTCAATGGTGTCGACATCAGGCTTTTCCATCATCGACAGGAACTGCCGGGCGTAGGCCGACAGCGACTCCACATAACGACGCTGGCCTTCGGCATACAGCGTATCGAACGCCAGCGACGACTTGCCAGACCCGGACAAACCGGTGATGACAATCAGTTTGTCCCGGGGCAGGGTCAGGTCGATGTTCTTCAGGTTGTGGGTTCTAGCCCCACGAATCAGGATCTTGTCCAAGATGGCCTCGTACGGCGGGCGTATAAATAATGCAGGAGTATACGGCTAAAGACTGGATGAATATACACTGTCGATTTGCCCATTTCAGGCTTGGATGAAAGCTGCGCGGCAAAGCGCCGCATATACCCTCTCAATCGATGGGACTGGTAGAATCGCCGCCGGTTCACACGAGGTTTTTCCATGCACGATCCCCACAGCGAACGCATGAGTAGCGGCGAGACCCGAGCGGCAAGCGGTCTGGCACTGGTGTTCGCCTTCCGTATGCTGGGCATGTTCATGGTGTTGCCGGTGCTGGCGACCTATGGCATGGACCTCGCCGGCGCGACCCCAGCCCTGATCGGCCTGGCGATTGGCGCCTACGGCCTGACCCAGGCACTTTTCCAGATTCCGTTCGGGATCATTTCCGACCGCATTGGCCGCCGGCCGGTGATCTACCTGGGGTTGATCATCTTCGCCCTGGGCAGCGTGCTGGCGGCCAATGCCGATTCGATCTGGGGCGTGATCGCCGGGCGCATCCTGCAAGGCGCGGGTGCAATTTCCGCGGCAGTGATGGCGCTGTTGTCAGACCTGACTCGCGAACAGCATCGCACCAAGGCCATGGCCATGATCGGCATGACCATCGGCCTGTCGTTTGCCGTTGCGATGGTGGTTGGCCCGCTGCTGACCCGTGCGTTCGGCCTGCACGGCCTGTTCCTGGCCACCGGTGGCATGGCGTTGTTCGGTATTGTGATCGTGGCCTTTATGGTGCCGCGCTCCACCGGGCCGCTGCAGCACCGTGAGTCGGGCGTGGCCAAACAAGCGCTGCTGCCGACGCTCAAGCACCCGGACCTGCTGCGCCTGGATTTAGGTATCTTTGTATTGCACGCGATGCTGATGTGCAGCTTCGTCGCCTTGCCCCTGGCCCTGGTGGAAAAAGCCGGCTTGCCCAAGGAAGAGCACTGGTGGGTCTACCTCACCGCGTTGTTGATTTCATTCTTCGCCATGATCCCGTTCATCATCTACGGCGAGAAGAAACGCAAAATGAAACGAGTTTTGCTCGGCGCCGTCGCGACATTGATGCTCACTGAACTATTCTTCTGGCAGTTCGGCGACAGCCTACGGGCACTGGTCATTGGGACGGTGGTGTTTTTCACCGCGTTCAACCTGCTGGAGGCCTCACTGCCTTCGCTGATCAGTAAGGTTTCGCCGGCAGGTGGCAAGGGCACGGCAATGGGGGTTTATTCCACCAGCCAGTTCCTCGGTTCGGCGCTGGGCGGCATCATGGGCGGCTGGATGTTCCAGCATGGCGGTTTGTCGGTTGTGTTCCTCGGATGCGCCGGGCTGGCTGCACTTTGGCTGCTCTTTGCTGTTACCATGCGCGAACCTCCCTACGTCACAAGCCTGCGTTTGCCGCTATCGCCCGAGGCGATCCGTGAAAGCGGTCTGGTAGAGCGCCTGAAGGCGGTCGTAGGGGTAACGGATGCAGTCGTGGTCGCTGAAGAGGCGGCCATTTACATCAAATTGGACACCGAACTATTGGATCGCGCGACGCTTGAGCAACTGGTCAACCCAGTGCCGACAGCGCGCCCAGCCTAGGAGAACGTTATGGCCCGTGGGGTTAACAAAGTCATATTGGTCGGTACTTGCGGCCAGGATCCCGAAGTTCGCTACTTGCCTAACGGTAATGCCGTGACCAACCTGAGTCTGGCGACCAGCGAACAGTGGACCGACAAGCAGACCGGCCAGAAGGTCGAGAAAACCGAATGGCACCGTGTGTCGATGTTCGGCAAGGTTGCAGAGATCGCCGGTGAGTACCTGCGCAAAGGTTCGCAGGTCTACATCGAAGGTAAGCTGCAAACCCGCGAGTGGGAAAAAGACGGCATCAAGCGTTACACCACCGAAATCGTGGTCGACATGCAAGGCACCATGCAACTGCTGGGCGGCCGTCCACAGGGCGACCAACAGGGCCAGGGCGGCATGTCCAACTCGGCACCGCGTCCACAGCAGTCGCGTCCACAGCCAAGCCAGCAGCCACAGCGTGAGTCGCGCCCAGCACCACAGCAGGCCGCACCGCAGCCAGCCGCTGACTTCGACAGTTTTGATGACGATATTCCGTTCTAAGGCCTTCTAGGCAGTCAAGCAGTACTAAAACCCCCGCAGGCCTGGCCTCGGGGGTTTCTTGTTTTTGCGTACGAAATGTCCCAGGTTCTGGCGTTTGTTCTCCTGGGCCACAAGATTTAGGCTATAGCTCATTCCCGTGCCGAAGAAGGAAACCCCGATGACCTGGTCTGCCCAGCAGTACTCGATGTTTGAGCAACAGCGCACCCGTCCCGTTCGAGACCTGGTGGCTGCCATTCCAGCGGGCGATGTGCGCACTGCAGTTGACCTGGGGTGTGGTCCGGGTAACTCCACCGAGGTGCTGGCCGGGCGTTTTCCCCAGGCGCAGGTCACCGGCCTGGACAGTTCCGATGACATGCTGGTCAGCGCCCGTGAACGGCTGCCGGCGCTCAACTTTGAATTGGCCGACATCGGCGCCTGGAACCCGGCGCAAAAATTCGACGTGATTCTTGCCAACGCCTCGCTGCAATGGCTACCGGACCACGCCACGCTCTATCCGCACCTGGTGGACCAGTTGACGCCCGGTGGCACGCTGGCGGTGCAGACCCCGGACAACCTTGACGAGCCCGCTCACCGCCTGGCCCGTGAGGTGGCGGCGCAAGGGCCGTGGGCGGGCAAGATCGGTGCGGTCAAACACAACGCGCGCCACTCGGCGAGCTACTACTACGAACTGCTGAGCACACATTGCAGCACCGTGGATGTGTGGCACACCATCTATCAACACCCGCTCAGCGATCATGGCGCCGTGGTCGAGTGGTTCAAGGGCACGGGGTTGCGGCCTTTCCTGGCTCCCCTGGATGACGCCGAGAGAAGTGCCTTCCTCGATACCTACCTGGGGCTAATCACCAAGGCCTATCCGGCCTTGGCAGATGGCACGGTGTTGCTGCCTTTTCCGCGCCTGTTCATCATCGCCACGCGCTAACTTTCCATGCCAACAGGTGGCAGTCAGACTGCCACCTGTTTATGCCTGCAGAAACTCATCGGCCGAGACCACGCTCGCATAGCCAAATGCCAGCGACGCCATATACGCGTCATGCACCTGGGCCGCCGGGATGGTCTTGCCATTGAACTCCAGGTCACGGGTGGCGCAGGCATCGTGGATCACTGTAACGGTGTAGCCAAGGTCCGCTGCTGCCCGTACCACGGCGTCGATGCACATGTGGCTCATGCTGCCCACGACTACCAGGTCGGTGATGCTGCGCTGTTCCAGCAACTCGCGCAGGTTGGTTTGGCGAAACGCATTTACAAAATGCTTGAGCACCACTGGCTCGTCGTTTTCGTTCAGTACCTTGGGGTGCAAGTGCGCGCCTTCGGAGCCTGGGGTGAAAAAGGGCGCCTCGTCAGAGGTGAACTCATGGCGCACGTGGATTATCGCATCACCGGCCTGGCGAAATACCTGGAGCAGTTGTTGTGCCTTGTCGGCGGCAGCCTCGACACCAGCCAGTGGCCATTTGCCCTGGGGGAAGTAGTCGTTCTGGATATCAATTAGGATAAGTGCTTGCTTGGCCATGGGGTTTTTCTCGTGATGGGTTGATGCGTCCAGTATCGTGGCTGGCATGTGGCTCGGGGATTGGCCGCACCGACAATAACAGGGGGAAAACTGACAATGGCTCTGGAACGCTCGATCGTCGAGCTTGGCGTACTGATTTACAGCGGCGCGCAGATGGCGGCTGTACACGGCTTGACCGACCTGTTTGGGGTCGCCAATCGCATTGCCGCCGAACATCAGACTGAGCAGTTGCCGTTGTTGCGTATCAGCCATTGGCAGGTTGCTGGCGATGGTACTCCCATTCGGGCATTCGACAGCCTGCCAGGCCCCGATCAACCGTTGATGGCGGTGCTGGTGCCGCCGTCGATTGGCGAGTTTTGCGAAGAACAGGCACCGCCCAAGCTATTGCAATGGCTGCGCCAGCAACATGCGGCTGGCACCGTGCTGGGCGGCGTGTGCATCGGTTCGATCATGTTGGCGCGCAGTGGCTTGCTCGATGGGCGCAGCGCGACGACCCACTGGTCGTCGGCCGACTCATTTGCCCGTCGTTTCCCGGCGGTGCGCCTGGAGGCTGACAAGCCTATCGTCGATGATGGCGACCTGATCACCAGCGCCGGGCTGATGGCCTGGTCCGAACTGGGTCTGCGCCTGGTCGACCGCCTCATGGGCCCGAGCATCGCCGCTGGCACCGCGCGCTTCCTGGTGATTGAGCACAGTGACAGCGCGAGTCAGTGCGGCAGCAACTTTGCGCCGATCCTGAGCCATGGCGACGGGGCAATCCTCAAGGTCCAGCACGCCTTGCAGGCCAGCGGCGCGGTGGATGTCTCTCTCGCGGCGATGGCGCAGGTAGCCTGTCTGGAAGAGCGCACCTTCCTGCGGCGTTTTCGCAATGCCACCGGGCTGAAACCCACCGAGTATTGCCAGCACCTGAGGGTTGGCAAGGCGCGGCAGATGCTGGAGTTCACCAACACCACCATTGATCAGATTGCCTGGACCGTGGGCTATCAGGACCCGAGCGCCTTTCGTGCGACTTTCAGGAAAATCACCGGCCTTGCGCCCAGCGATTACCGCAACCGCTTCGGGGTGAAGGCCCCGGCCTGAGTCCCGGACACGCCACACAACCAATGTAGGAGCGGGCTTGCCCGCGATGATGATATCCCAGCGGGCCTATACCTTGATCCTGCTGGACTGGATCGTGGGCGAACGGTTGAGCATTATTCAGGCCCGATGATTGGAGCACGCAATGCAAAGGCACTTAGTAAGTGACGGTTGCGCTACAAACCCGCAAAATGCAACGATTCTGGCAAATACCAACGGCACGGCCTGACCGCCTGTCGATAATAGCCATCGTTCCAAACAGACCGGGCCTGCTCAATCTATGCGAATGCGCCTTATGTTACTGGGCGGCGGGAATGCCCTCGGGCAGGCGCTGATTCGCCTCGGTGCGGAAGAAGACATCGGCTTCCTCGCCCCGCGCCCGCCCCAAGACGGCTGGGATGCCGCCAGCCTTACCCAATTGCTCGACGACACCCGTCCCGACGCCTTGATCAACCTCGCCTACTATTTCGACTGGTTCCAGGCCGAGAGCGTAAACGAGGCGCGACTGGCCGGGCAGGAATCGGCCGTCGAGCGCTTGGCGGAATTGTGCCAGCACCACAACATCACACTGCTGCAACCGTCCAGCTACCGGGTGTTCGATGGCTCGCGCGCCACGGCCTACAGCGAAAAAGACGAACCGGTGCCCTTGGGCCTGCGTGGCCAGGCGCTATGGCGCATTGAGCAGAGTGTGCGCGCCACCTGCCCGCAACATGTGCTGCTGCGCTTTGGCTGGTTGCTCGATGACAGCGCTGACGGCACGCTCGGACGTTTCCTGGCGCGTGCCGAGAAACCCGAGGAGTTGTTGCTGGCCGACGATCGACGCGGCAACCCGACACCGGTTGACGATGCGGCGCGCGTAATCATTTCAGTGCTCAAGCAACTCGATTGTGCGGCGCCGTTGTGGGGCACCTACCACTACGCCGGGCAAGAGGCGACTACCCCTGTGGCCCTGGGCCAGGCGATCCTTACCGAGGCGCGCAATTTCCATGCGCTGGCCGTCGAATCGCCGACAGCCCAAGCCCATGCCGCACGGCCGGATGCTGCCGACGAACCGCAACATGCGGTGTTGGCCTGCAAAAAGATCCTGCATACGTTTGGCATCAAGCCACGGGCGTGGCGTGCGGGGCTGCCGGCGTTGCTCGATCGCTTCTACCGGCATAACTGACGGGACCGCCGCATAACAACAAAATGTGGGAGCGGGCTTGCTCGCGATGACGGTGAATCAGTCAATACATCTGGTGACTGACACTCTGCCATCGCGAGCAAGCCCGCTCCCACATTGTTTTGTGGCGTTTATTAAGCCGGGCTTAGAACTTGTAGCCAATACCGACCATGTAGACCATCGGATCCACGTCCACATTGACCTTGGCACGCGTGCCTGCCGCCAGGGCGTTGTTGTCGACGGTGGCTTTGGTGCTGATGTCGATATAACGCACCTGGCCGTTGATCATCCACTTGTCGTTGATCATGTAGTCCGCGCCGATCTGCGCAGCCCAACCCCAGGAGTTCTCGGCCTTGAAGTTGCTGAAACCTTCGCCCTGGGCGCGGCTGCCGACGTGTTCGTCATAGATCCAGGTGTAGTTGATACCGGCACCGACGTACGGTTGGAACGCCGATTTGCTGTCCAGCGGGTAGTACACGACGCTCAGGGTCGGCGGCAGATGCTTGAGGGTACCGAGCTTGCCATTGGCGGCGCCGAGGGCGGTGTTCTTGATCTTCACGTCATGCTCGAACGGCGTGGCGGCCAGCAGTTCGATACCAACGTGGTTGGTCAGCATGTAGGCGAAGTTGAGGCCCAGTTGCGTGTCGCTGCTCATGGTCGCCTTGCCACCCAGGTTGGTACCGGCCAGTGGGCCCTGGTCAACCTTGACGCTGCCGCTGTCGGCCTTTGGGTTAACAGTGATTGCACCGGCGCGTACGAGAATGTCGCCAGCCTCGTGGGCGTGGGCAAGAGGGGCGGCGAGTGCAAGCGCGAAGAGGGAAGCGCTGAGCAGAGACTTGTGCATGGGTGGCTCCAAAGGACGTTTTTAGTTGGCTGTGTCCAATGGTAAAGATCGTTACGCGTGAGCCTTTGACTCAGCTCAATGAAACCGTGATCAGCAATGTGGGAGCGCGCTATTGCGGCAGTTCGTAGACGTAGATCTTCTCGGCATCCATCTGATACCCGGCATCCGCCAGTTCGCTGGTGGAAGGCTTGACCTGCATCTGCCCTTCGATCCAATACGGCTGGTACAGCTCCTCCAGCTTCACGCCGATTTCGCTCCTGACATGCACGATCTGGTTCGACGGCGGTGGCGGCACATGGATGCAGGCGCCGAAGTACGGCACCAGCAGGAACTCAGTGGTGCGGCCTTCTTCGCTGACCTCCAGCGGCACGATATAGCCCGGCAGGCGGATGTGCTGGTCGTTGAGGGTTGCGACCACCGGCGCGTTGGGCAAATCCTGCTTGGCCGCTGGCGCTGCCTCTGCTGACAGGGCGTCGGCCATGTTCGACAGGTCGTGCAGCGGCGTCATATTCGGCACCTCCACCGGAGCGTCCGGTGGAATCATTTCCTGCCACGACAAATCCCGAGGCTCGGCGGCCCAGGCGGGCAGGGTCAGCATCCACAACAGCACAAGCAGGGCACGGCGCATCAAAGCCTTCCTCATAAACGGATCGACAGGCCATCGGCCAACGATTGTCGATAGGCGCGCCAGGCCGGCACGCTGCCCATCAGCAGGGCGGCGACCAGAATACCGGCGAGCAGCGTCCATTCATACGGGCTGGGCAGCGCCAGTGGCAGGTCCAGGCCGTAATTGGCCTGCAAATAGCCACGGGACGCCGCAATACACACATACAACAGGCCAACCCCCGCCGCCACTCCGGCCAGGGCCAGGGCGAAGGCCTCGAAAATCAGCAGGCTCGCAATATGCCAGGGCCGCGCCCCCACGGAACGCAGGATCGCCATTTCGCGGCGCCGCTCATTGAGGCTGGTGAGGATCGCCGTGAGCATGCCGATCAACCCGGTCAGCACCACAAACAGCGAGATCACGAACAGCGCCTTTTCAGCGGTGCCCATCATGCTCCACAACTCTTGCAGGGCCACGCCCGGCAGAATCGCCAGCATCGGTTCGCCACGGAACTCGTTGATTTGCCGTTGCAGGGCGAAGGTCGAAATCTTGTTGTTCAGGCCCAGCATAAACGCGGTAATCGCTTGCGGCGTAAGGTCCATATTGCGCGCCTGGTCGGCACTGATCCGGCCCTTGCCCTGGGCCGGCACGCCGTTGTGCCAGTCAATATGGATCGCTTCCATGCCGCCCAGGCTGATATGCAGCGTGCGGTCCACCGGGGTGCCGGTGCGTTGCAGAATGCCGACCACGGTGAAGGGTTTGTCATCGTGCTTGACCAGGCTGACCACCGCCACGCCGTGGGCCAGCACCAGTTTGTCACCGAGCTTGTAATGCAGGGCGTCGGCCACTTCGGCGCCGAGCACCACCTCAAACGGGTCAGTGGCAAATGCGCGGCCACTGGCCAGTTGCAGGTTTTGCTTGCGGCCGTATTGGTAGTGTTCGAAGTAGGCCTCGTTGGTGCCCATCACCCGGTAGCCGCGATGGGAATCGCCGAGGGAAATCGGAATCGCCCACTTCACCTGGGGGCTGGCGGCGAAGTGCTCGAAGCTGTCCCAGCGGATGTTGTTGGTGGCGTTGCCGATACGAAACACTGAATACAGCAGTAGGTTGACCGAACCGGAACGGGCACCAACGATCAGGTCGGTGCCGCTGATGGTGCTGGCAAAGCTGGCGCGGGCCTCGGTGCGCACGCGCTCCACCGCCAACAGCAGGCACACCGACAGGGCGATGGCGAATGCGGTGAGGATCGCGGTAAAGCGGCGGTTAGCCAGGCTGGCCATGGCTAGACGGAATAAATACATCTCAAACCTCGAGCGGCGTGGCGGCGCGATTGAGTTCGGCCAGCGACAGGTGACGGTCGAACAGCGGTGCCAGGCTCTGGTCATGGCTGACGAACAACAGGCTGGCGCCCGCGTCCCGGCATTCGGCGAACAGCAGTTGCAGGAAGGCTTCCCGGGCATCGTGGTCCAGGGCCGAGGTCGGCTCGTCGGCAATCACCAGTTCCGGTTGGCCGATCAGTGCGCGGGCGGCGGCGACACGTTGCTGCTGGCCGATGGACAGCGAGTCGGCGCGGCGTTCCAGCAAGCCCGCATCCTTGAGGCCCAGGTGCGCGAGCAAGGTTGCGGCGGCTTGATCGATGCTGCCATGACGCTGGATCGCACGTTGCGCCCGCAGCTTGGAGAAATGGCAGGGCAGTTCGACGTTCTCGCGTACCGAGAGAAACGGCAGCAGGTTGAACTGCTGGAAGATATAGCCGGTGTGGTCGACCCGAAACCGATCACGGGCGGCGGCCGATAGCTCGGTCAGCTCCTGGCCGAGCAAGCGAATGCTGCCGCGCGTGGGTTTCTGCACACCGCCCAACAGGCCCAACAGGGTGGTCTTGCCGCTACCGCTGGGGCCCTTGAGAAACAGGGTTTCCCCCGGCTCCAGGCGAAATGCCGGGATATCCAGCAACTGGGGATGATCGGGCCAGTTGAAGCCCAGGTCGGACAGTTCGATCAGTGCTTGGGTCATGGGAACTCAGTATCACCTGCAGAGCGCGGTCAACTGTAGGAGCTGGCTTGCCTGCGATGGTGTCACTGATACACCGCGTCGTCTGCATCGCAGGCAAGCCAGCTCCTACATCAACCGTGTGGAGTCAGAATTTCAGGGTGGCCGTCTTGGCCGTGGCTTCAACACCCTGCTGGCCACTCGGGCCGATCAGTTGTACCTGAATTTTCAGGGTGGCGGGGAAGGTCTTGAAGATGTTCGCCAGGTCGAGGTTTTTCAGCGCAGTGGGGGTGGCGCAGGTGAACTGATAGTGGGCGTGGATTTCACTGTGATCATGGTCGTGGGCGGCAGCGCCTTTGCCATCGGTGGCGTGGTCATGATCGTCTTCTGGCTTGTCGCCAAACAGTGGGCTCTCAAGTTCCTGGGTGCTGACCACACAACCGGCGGCCTTCGGCAGGCTGAACAGCGCCAAGGGTTGTTCCAGTTGTTTGCGCACGGCAGCGACCTTGGCTTTGTCGGCGGCGGTAGTGGCCAGGTGTTCGAACCCCACCAGGTTCATCGCCGGGCTTTCCAGCTCCAGTTCCAGAGTCTTGGCATCCAGCACCGCATTCAGGCGGCCCACGCCATGTTCATGGGCGCCAAGGCTACCGTGTTCATGATCGTGGTCGTGATTGTGTTCGTCAGCGGCCTGGGCGATGGCCAGTGGCAGCAGGGCAAACGGCAAAGCGAGCAACAGGCGGCGCATAGAAAGACTCCCGGGATGAATGTTATGTGATCTTATAACAATATCATTGAGAGTTTGACCGTCTGCTTGGCGTTGCGCAAGGCGCATGGGAGCATGCTCGTCAGAAAACTGCTGGAGGACGAGCAATGATGCGAATTCGTGGAACCATCGGCGAGTTGCCCGTGGACTTGACCCTGGAATTGGACGCGAGCGATTGGGCGCGGCTGGGCGCGCACCTGCAGGCGGTGGCGCCGGCGACGGACGAAGTGCCTGCCGCCCCGGCACCGGTCAATCAGGACGCTGACCTGTGGCAGGCCGCCCAGGACCTGCTGCGCGAGGCCGGGCAACTGAGCGGCCTGGAGTTGTCGGATCGCCTGGAAGGGCTGGCCGGCAACGCCCAGGCGGGCAAGCGCCTGTTGGTGCGCTTGCGTCACAGTGCCAAGGTGAAGGTGTCCAGCGGCGGGGATACGCCGCAGTACAGTTGGATCGGCAGCGATTAGTACAGCGCAGCGAACAACTTGCGGCGATAGACCGTGACCAGCGGGTGGTCATTGCCGAGCAGTTCGAACACTTGCAGCAACGTCTTGTGTGGCAGGCCTTCGCTGTAGCTGCGGTTGCGGATAAACAACTTCAGCAAGCCTTCCAGCGCCGCGTCGTATTGCTGGCGGGCCAATTGCTGCACGGCCAACTGATACGCGGCGTCATCATCCTGCGGGTTTTGCGCCAGGCGGGCCTTGAGGTCAGCGGTATCAGGCAGGTCAGCCGCCTGGCGCAGGAACGTGATCTGCGCCTTGGCGCCGGCGAGGGCTGCCTTGTGCGCGTCGCTCTTGACCGCATCGAGCACGGTCTGCGCTTCACCCAGTTCGCCACGCTCGGCCAGGCAGCGAGCGTAGAGGATCAACGCTGCGGCGTTGGTGTTGTCTTCACCGAGCAAGGCCACCAGTACGGCTTCGGCCTCACTGATACGCCCCTCGGCAAACAGCGCCTGGGCCAGCTCCAGCGGGTCTTCGTCGGCGGGTGGTGGCAACTGCACATGGGGTTCCAGCAGCGCCCGGATCTCAGACTCCGGTTTCGCCCCGGCAAACCCATCCACCGGCTGGCCATCCTTGAACAGCACCACGGTCGGCAGGCTGCGAATGCCAAAGCGCGCAACGATATCCTGCTCGGCTTCGCAATCGACCTTGGCCAGCAGCAGTTCGCCCTGGTAACTCTCGGCAATCTGCGCCAGCAACGGCATCAACGCCTTGCACGGCGCACACCAGTCGGCCCAGAAATCCACCAGCACGGGTTTGTGGAACGAATTCTCGATGACTGCCTGATCGAAGGTGGCGGTGGTGACATCGAAAATGTACGGCGTGGGCTCACTCATGGTGGTTCTCAATGACGCGTGGGATGGGGCAACTATAAAGACTGGCGGTCTCTATCGGAAGCCGCGCAAGGGTCAAGCGCGAGATACATGCCAAAAAGGGTCCTGATACCAGTCACGAAGGAACCCCATCGCTTTTAGGTTGAGGTTGGGAAAGTCGCTGATCAGGTGATAAAGGTGCTGGTCCCAGCGAGTACGGGGGCTGACCTGATACATCAGGTGGTTAAGTATGCAAAGTGTCGGAAAAATGCGGGTATGGGATCCTGGCTGGAGGAGATGCTTTGGCCACGGGAAATTGGCTTTCCTGGGTAATTCGGGGCGAATGCCCAGTTGCCGATTCCACATCCGTGAGTGATGGGCGCACATATTTCGAACAGTGGTCAACGTGTGAAGCCAGGACTGCATCAGTGGTGCGGGCAGTCCCAAGCGCCTGGCAATGGCTTTTTTATCCGCGTCCCTGGCCAGGCCTTTGTAGCGATGAGAGAGGTCACCCAGCGTCAACTCTTCCAGCATGGCCCAGCTCGGCATGAGAGATGGGTGATCGTAGGTAATTGGATAGTGGCGCGCGTAGCTTTCTTTGGCTCTTTGACGTTTGAGATGGTCTTTTCGATTGCTGTCTGTGTGCAGTCGGTCGATGCGCAGGTATTCGCGTTCGTAGTCGCGTGCTGCCACAGACTGTTTGGTGTGTAGCGTTGCAAGCAGGCGCTGGTGGTCAAATGTCGGGTGAAAAGTCTGGCCGTCGATGTACCAATGGCTACCGTAGGTGGGGCCCATGTGATTACTGATGACTGCACGTGAGGCGATCTCGACCCGCTCAATAGCATCCATAACCAATAAGCGAAGACGTCGGTCGAAATCGTAGAGTCGTGCCAGTTGGTGAAAATGGGTGCCAGCATGGAAGTGGTGGTCGATATCTTCCGGTTGTTGGAAGGGCCGCATATAGGGGCTTAATCGAAAGAAACTGACCGACTGCAGGAAGCACCGAGCGCCTGTTTCATCGTCAATTATCAAGCCCCGCGACTTGAGCAGTTCCAGCTGGGCCGGGACGTCAATGGCAGGCTTGTCGAACGCCTTCATGCCGGAAAATCACCAGGCATAAAAAACCCGCACAATTTGTGCTTGGTCGCTGGTGCAACCAGAGGCATGGCGGGTGTATTGCCAAGCAGGTTATGCAACTGCCCAGGTTTTTGCAACGCCTTTGCAGAGGCGCCGACCAGCGAAACCAGGAGGAAATGCATGCCGATCGATCGTCCAGGCCGCGTGCAGGAGGGCGGTATTTTCCATGCCCTTGCGGCCGCTGTCTTAGCCACTCTATTGCTGAAGATTTGTAACTAAGGTGCCTAGCGCCGCGAATGGTACAGGCTCACCTTGCGAAACTCCCAAGGCTCCGCCAGGTCCGGCAGGGTCAGCGCTTCCAGGATCCCCAGCCGCTGGTAGTCCGGATGCTGGAAGTCGCGCACCCGCGAATCGGCGACCAACGCTTCTCGCCCGCGCGTGAGGAATTGATCCAGCAGCGGCAGGTTCGCCCGGTCGTACAGCACATCCGCCACCAGGATCAGGTCGAAACGATCGGCCTCGGCAAAGAAGTCCGCCGAATACCCCAGCGTCACGCCATTGAGTTGAGCATTCGCCCGGCAGGCTCCGAGTGCCAGCGGGTCGAGGTCGCAGGCCACCACTTCCAGGGCACCGGCCTTGGCGGCGGCAATCCCCGCAACGCCGGAACCGGCGCCGAAATCCAGCACGCGCTTGCCCGCCACCCATTGCGGGTTGGCCGCCAGGTAGCGGGCCAGTGCCAGGCCGCTGGCCCAGCAGAAACTCCAATAGGGCGGCTCATGCAGGATGCGCCGGGTTTCCTCGGGGCTGAAGGCGCGGTCCATGTTGTCGGCGTCCAGCAGCCACAACGCCAGGTCGGTGCCGGGCAACGGGCAGGGCACCAGTTGTGCGTCGCCGATCAGTTCGCCCAAGGCCCGTTGCAGGTCCAGCGGTGGCGTCATGGTGCGCGGACGAGTTGCAAGGGCCCGGTGGTCTGGGTGATCGGCTGCTGGATGCGCACCGCCGGCAGATGCAGGATCAACTGCCCGGACTGGCTGGCACGGCCACGCAGCTCAACACGGGCGCCGGTCGGGAAGGCTTGTGGGTTGAAGCGCAGGCGGAAGTCCAACGGCTTGTTGTTGCCGATCAGCACACTGCTGGCCAGCAATTGTTGCGGGCGGCTGCGCTCGTCGATCACCAGCAGCGCGAGCTCGACTTCGGCGCCGGCCGGCACGCCATTGAGGGTGCCGCTGACTTCACGCTGATAGGCGGGCAGTGGCCCGAGAGGCTCCTGGCCGGGGATTTTTTTCTCTTGTTGTGGCGTGGGTTGCGGTGCGGCCGGTTTTGGCGCTTCGCTGCTGCAGGCGACCAGAAAACTGAAAAGAGTGAGTAAAACCAGCGGTCGTAACGGCATGTACGGCTCCAAAAAGGGCAAAAATCCGTGAACTAAACATAAGAAACATAATAGTCAGCCTATATACCGTAAAGGCTATGGCTTGTCTTGCCACGGGGATGCGCTACCATGGCCCTCCCTTTTTTTGTTGCCTGCCACCATGCACTGTCCCTTCTGCGGTGCCAACGACACCAAGGTCATTGACTCGCGTCTGGTCGCCGAGGGCGATCAAGTGCGTCGCCGGCGTGAATGCCTGGCCTGCGGTGAACGTTTCACCACCTTCGAAACCGCCGAACTGGTACTGCCACGCCTGATCAAGTCCGACGGCAGCCGCCAGCCTTTCGACGAAGACAAACTGCGCGCCGGTATGCAGCGTGCCCTGGAAAAACGCCCGGTGAGTGTCGAGCGCCTGGAAGCGGCGCTGGTGCATATCAAGCACAAGCTGCGGGCGACCGGCGAGCGCGAGGTCAAGAGCCTGGTGGTGGGAGAACTGGTGATGGGCGAGCTGCAAAAGCTCGACGAAGTTGCCTACATTCGTTTCGCCTCGGTGTACCGACGCTTCCAGGACCTCAACGAGTTCCGCGAAGAGATCGACCGCCTGGCCCGTGAGCCGGTCAAAGAATGAACCCACCTTCTGCAGAACAGGCTGTGCTCGACGCCCATTACATGGCCCGCGCCCTCGAATTGGCGCGCAAGGGCCTGTACACCACCCACCCCAACCCACGGGTCGGCTGTGTGATTGTGCGTGATGGGCAGATTGTCGGCGAAGGCTGGCACGAACGTACCGGCGAACCCCATGCCGAGCCCAATGCCTTGCGCGCCGCTGGCGATAAAGCCCGGGGTGCCACGGTGTACGTGACCCTTGAACCGTGCAGCCATTATGGTCATACGCCACCCTGCGCCGATGCGCTGGTGACAGCCGGTGTGGCACGGGTGGTCGCGGGCATGCAGGACCCGAACCCGGAAGTGGCCGGGCGTGGCATGCAGCGCCTGGCCCAGGCCGGGATCGAGGTGCTTAGCGGCGTACTGGAAAGCCAGGCGCGTGCGCTGAACCCCGGGTTCCTCAAGCGCATGGAGCACGGCCTGCCGTTTGTGCGGGTCAAGTTGGCGATGAGCCTGGATGGGCGCACCGCGATGGCCAGTGGTGAGAGCCAGTGGATCACCGGCCCTGCCGCCCGTGCCGCCGTGCAGCGCCTGCGGGCCGAGGCCAGTGTGGTGCTGACCGGCGCCGATACCGTGCTGGCCGATGGTGCGCGCCTGACCGTGCGCGCCGCCGAGCTGGGCCTGGATCCGCAAACCACCGCTTTGGCGATGTCGCGCCCACCGCTGCGCGTGCTGATCGATGGCCGCCTGCGGGTGCCGCTCAACGCCCCGTTCTTCAAGGCCGGCCCGGCGCTGGTCATCACCTGCGTGACCCCGGAAAACCAGTTCCCCCGTGGCCCCGAATGCCTGGTGGTACCGGGCGTCGATGGCCAGGTCGACCTGCGCTCGGCGCTGGTGGCCCTGGCGGCCCGTGGCGTCAACGAGGTGCTGGTGGAGGCCGGGCCAAGCCTGGCGGGCGCGTTTGCCCAGCAGGGGCTGGTGGACGAATACGTGATTTTCGTCGCCGGCAAGTTCCTGGGCTCCGCCGCTCGGCCTTTGCTGGACTGGCCGCTTGAGAAACTGGCCGACGCCCCCCAACTCAAGATCACTGAAATGCGCGCTGTAGGCGACGACTGGCGAGTCACTGCCATCCCTGTGCCAGCAGCGAGCGTATAATTCTGACCGGGTGCCCCAGGCGCCCGCACCGTTTTCCAGGAGAAGGCCATGTTCACCGGCATTATCGAATCCATCGGCAGCATCCGCGCCATGACCCCCAAAGGCGGCGACGTGCGCCTGTTGGTTGAAACCGGCAAGCTCGACCTCGGCGACGTCAAGCTGGGCGACAGCATCGCCGTCAGCGGCGTGTGCCTGACCGTCATCGAACTGCCGGGCAATGGCTTTGCCGCCGACGTCAGCCGGGAAACCCTGGACTGCACGGCGATGAATGATCTTGCGGCCGGCAGCCCGGTCAACCTGGAAAAAGCCCTGACCCCGACCACCCGCCTGGGCGGCCACCTGGTCAGCGGCCATGTCGACGGCGTCGGCGAAGTAGTGGCACGCAGCGAAAACGCGCGGGCCGTGGAATTTCGCATCCGGGCACCGAAAGAACTGGCCAAGTACATCGCCCACAAAGGCTCGATCACCGTCGACGGCACCAGCCTGACCGTGAACGCCGTGAATGGCGCCGAATTCGAACTGACCATCATTCCCCACACCCTCAGCGAAACCATCATGGCCTCGTACCAGCCGGGTCGCCGGGTGAACCTGGAAGTGGACTTGCTTGCCCGTTACCTGGAGCGCCTGTTGCTGGGCGATAAGGCCGCAGAGCCTGCAGCCGGTAACATCACCGAAAGTTTTCTGGCCGCTAACGGCTACCTGAAATCCTGACCAAGGGGGTGCCGCGTGGCGCTCAATAGCATCGAAGAACTGGTTGAAGACATCCGCCAAGGCAAGATGGTCATCCTGATGGATGACGAAGACCGCGAGAACGAAGGCGACCTGATCATGGCCGCCGAGTTGTGCCAGCCGGAACATATCAACTTCATGGCCAAGCACGCCCGTGGCCTGATCTGCATGCCCATGAGCCGCGAGCGCTGCGAACTGCTCAAGCTGCCGCTGATGGCGCCGCGCAATGGTTCGGGTTTTGGCACCAAGTTCACCGTCTCGATTGAAGCGACCACCGGTGTGACCACCGGTATCTCCGCCGCCGACCGCGCCCGCACCGTGCAAGCCGCTGCCGCCAAAGACGCCAAGGCCGAAGATATCGTCAGCCCTGGGCATATCTTCCCGCTGATGGCCCAGCCTGGCGGCACCCTGGCCCGTGCCGGCCACACCGAAGCTGCCTGCGACCTGGCGCGCATGGCCGGGTTCGAGCCGAGCGGGGTGATCTGCGAAGTGATGAACGACGATGGCACCATGGCCCGTCGCGCTGAACTGGAAGCCTTTGCCGCTGAACACAACATCAAGATCGGCACCATTGCCGACCTGATTCACTACCGGATGATCCACGAACGTACCGTTCAGCGGATTGCCGAGCAGCCGCTGGACAGCGAACTGGGGCATTTCAACCTGGTGACCTACCGTGATTCGGTGGAAGGCGACGTGCACATGGCGCTGACCCTGGGCAACATCTGCGCCGAAGAGCCGACCCTGGTGCGTGTGCATAACATGGACCCGTTGCGCGACCTGCTGATGGTCAAGCAGCCGGGCCGCTGGAGCTTGCGAGCCGCCATGGCCGCGGTTTCCGAGGCGGGTAGCGGTGTCGTACTGTTGCTGGGTAACCCGGTGGATGGCGATGTACTGCTGGCGCATATCCGCGAAAGCGCTGACCAGGTGCCGGTGAAAAAACCGACCACCTACAGCATCGTCGGTGCCGGCTCGCAGATCCTGCGTGACCTGGGCGTGCGCAAAATGCGCCTGATGAGTGCGCCCATGAAATTTAATGCGATATCCGGTTTCGACCTGGAAGTAGTAGAATACGTGCCCTCCGAATAAAGGCCGACGATTGTCGCGTCTTGTTCGCGGTTCAAATATCACTAAGGGGCGCGTCATATACGCGTCCCGGCTCTTTAAGAGATTTGTCGAATGACCCTGAAGACCATCGAAGGTACCTTCATCGCCCCCAAAGGCCGCTACGCCCTGGTGGTTGGCCGCTTCAACAGCTTCGTGGTTGAAAGCCTGGTAAGCGGTGCCGTGGACGCCCTGGTTCGCCACGGTGTGAGCGAAAGCGATATCACGATTATCCGTGCCCCTGGCGCCTTCGAAATTCCACTGGTTGCGCAGAAAGTTGCCCAGCAAGGCGAATACGCAGCAATCATCGCCCTGGGCGCAGTCATTCGTGGCGGTACTCCGCACTTCGAATACGTGGCTGGCGAGTGCACCAAGGGCCTGGCCCAGGTGTCCATGGAGTTCGGCGTGCCAGTGGCCTTTGGCGTACTGACCGTTGATTCCATCGAACAAGCCATCGAGCGTTCCGGCACCAAGGCCGGCAACAAAGGCGCTGAAGCTGCCCTGTCCGCCCTGGAAATGGTCAGCCTGCTGTCGCAGTTGGAGGCCAAGTGATTTCCGACGAGAGCGATCGTTTCAACCCACGCGAGCCACGTCCTGCGGACGCCGGCAAGCCATCGAAGAACGAAAAGCGCCGCGCTGCCCGTCAGTTGGCGACCCAGGCGTTGTATCAGCGTCAGATGGCGGGTACTTCGCTGAACGAAATCGAAGCGCAGTTCCGTGTCGACAACGACTTTACCTTCGCCGACCTGCCGTACTTCCACGACATCCTGCACGGCGTGCACGCCAACCTGGGCGAGATCGACACGGCCCTGGCACCTTGCCTGGACCTGACCCTCGAAGAGCTGGACCCGGTTGAACTGTGCGTGATGCGCCTGTCCACCTGGGAGCTGCTCAAGCGCGTCGACGTGCCGTATCGCGTTGTGATCAACGAAGGTATCGAACTGGCGAAAGTCTACGGTTCGACCGACGGTCACAAGTTCGTCAACGGCGTGCTCGACAAGCTGGCCCCGCGCCTGCGTGAAGCCGAAGTGAAGGCGTACAAGCGCTAACCTGCGCTTGACTCCCTGATGGGCGAGTTCGAGCTGATCCGCACCTACTTCGCCGCCGCGCCCTGTGCGCAAGGCGGCGAAGGCATTGCCCTGGGGATCGGCGACGACTGCGCCCTGCTGGCGGTTCCCCCAGGGGAGCAACTGGCGATCTCTACTGATACATTGGTGGCCGGCGTGCATTTTGCCGACCCCTGCGATCCGTTCCTGCTCGGCCAGCGCTCGCTGGCGGTGGCAGTCAGCGACTTGGCAGCCATGGGCGCCAACCCCCTCGCGTTTACCCTTGCGCTTACCACACCGACGGTTTCGGCCGATTGGTTGCAGCGCTATGCCCAGGGTTTGAACGCCATGGCCCAGCGCTGTGGCGTGGGCCTGGTGGGCGGTGATACCACCCGTGGGCCGCTGAGCCTGACCGTCACCGTGTTTGGCCGTGTCCCGGCGGGCCAGGCGCTGACCCGCAGCGGTGCGCAGCCGGGCGACTTGCTGTGTGTGGGTGGCGACTTGGGCAATGCCGCCGGCGCCTTGCCGTTGGTATTGGGGCAGCGCAGCGCTGACGCGGTTATCGCCCAGCCGCTGCTGGCACATTACTGGTCGCCGCAACCGCAGTTGGCCTTGGGCCTGGCGTTGCGTGGCAAGGCTACGTCAGCATTGGATATCTCCGACGGCCTGCTGGCTGATTGCGGGCATATCGCCAAGGCTTCTGCCGTGCGGCTGGTGATTGAGTGGCAACGGCTGCCGCTGTCTGTAGCGCTGCTGGCCTTCCTGGGCGATGACGGGGCCCATACAGCCGCCTTGAGTGGTGGCGACGATTACGTGCTGGCCTTCACCTTGCCACCCGGCGAACTGGCGCCGTTGCTGGCCGACGGTTGGCCGGTCCATGTGGTTGGGCGCGTGGAGGCGGGGTCGGGCGTGGCATTGCTTGATGCCGCCGGGCAGGACATCACCCCGGCCGTTGGTGGCTATCAGCATTTTCGTCAGGCACCGTGACGTGGTGACCTACGCTACCCTTTGCTAGGTTGTGAAAAAGATGGGCTTTCACAGGAGGTCGTCATCATGGATGTACGTCGCTGGCTGCTGATCCTGCTGTGTATCGTTGCGTCTTCAGTGCGGGCTGATGAGATGCAGGTCGTGCCTGGGCCGATTCGCCTGGTCAGTGAAACCTGGAACGACTACACCAACGCCGATGGCAGTGGCTTGGGCTGGGACCTGATGCGCGAAATTTTCGAGCCGGCCGGGATCAAGGTCAAGATCCGCAGCGTGCCCTACACCCGTTCGGTCGGCCTGGTCCGGCGTGGCGAAGCGGACGCCTGGGTCGGTTCCTATCGGGATGAAACCGAAGGCGTGTTATACGCGCGCAGGCACTATGACTCTGATCACATCTACGCCCTGGGACTTGCGAGCAGCCAGGCGCCGACCCTGGCGACCCTGGGCAATTACCGTTTGGCCTGGGTACGCGGCTACAAGTACGAGGAATACCTGCCCAATATTCACCGTTTCAACCAGATCGAGCGCCGCAGCGGGATTTTACCGATGCTCCAGCAAGGGCGGGCAGACTTCTATATCGACGCCTTGACCGAGGTAAAACACGTGGTTGGCCAAGCGTCTGATCCGTCGGTGTTCAAGCTCACCCATGTGGCCGAGCTGCCATTGTTCCTGGGGTTTGCTGACAACGAGCGGGGCAGGGCGCTGCTGGCGCTGTTTGACCAGCGCATGGAGGTCCTGGTGAAAAGCGGCGAGTTGAAGCCGATCTTCGAACGTTGGCACCAGCCCTATCCGTTCTGACCAGCATGCCTTTATGTAGGAGCGAGCTTGCTCGCGAAGAACCAGAGAACACCGCGATTATCCTGCATGCACGCGTTATCGTTGACGTCCTTCGCGAGCAAGCTCGCTCCTACATCAAAAGATGAGCATTCATAGAACCAAGGCAAAGGCCAATCGAACCTATTGATCTTTATCAGCGATAATTCAGCTTAAGCGTCTGTAGGAACGTGCTGTTACAATGCCTGCCTCTGTGAAATCTGAAATCAGGAGCACACGGTGCCCGTCGTTTTCGTTGCTGCTTCCAAGCTGCCTACCCCTTTTGCCACGTTCACCATGCATGGCTTTCTTGAAAAAGCCTCCGGGCGCGAACATGTCGTGCTCAGCCTGGGTGATGTGGCCGATGGTGCTCCGGTCCTGGGCCGACTGCACTCCGAGTGCCTGACCGGCGACGCATTGTTCAGCCAGCGCTGCGACTGCGGTTCGCAACTGGAAGCCGCCTTGCAAGCCATCGCCCGTGAAGGCCGTGGCGTGTTGCTGTATCTGCGTCAGGAAGGCCGTGGCATTGGCCTGCTGAACAAGATTCGCGCCTACGAACTGCAAGACGGCGGCGCCGATACCGTGGAAGCCAACGAGCGCCTGGGCTTTGCCGCCGATCAGCGCGACTACGCCATCTGCCTGCCGATGCTTGAGCATCTGGGTGTGCAGTCCCTGCGCCTGATGACCAACAATCCGCGCAAGGTCAAGGCCATGACCGACATGGGCATCACCGTCGCCGAGCGCGTGCCGCTGCACACCGGGCATAACCCGCACAACAAACTCTACCTGGCGACCAAGGCCAGCAAGCTCGACCACATGATGGGCAACGAGCATCAGGGCGAGGTCGACCGGGCGTGACGCGCGGCCAGGTCAAGCGGCGGCTGTCCTTCAGTTGGTGGCAGTACCTGGCGCTGGCGTTGCTGCCGTTGTTCGTGATCAACCTGGTATTTGGCCAGGGTGAGCCGCTGTTGCCGGTGCTGGCGATGCCGTTCTTTATCGCCGGTGTCGCCTCGATGTTTGCCAGCCTGCGTTACTTCCATGCCTACAAACATGCGTTGATCGCCACCTCCAAGGCCCTCGATACACCTGAAGAGCCGACCGCCTGGATCACCCTTGCAGCCCGTCGACGCACGGCATTGCTGGTCGCGGCGTTTCCGGCCTGGGTCGGTGCGCTGGCGGTGTTCGTCGGTCTGGAAGCGGTGCCGCTGTTTCTCCTGGCCTTGTCGACCCTGGTGCTGTTCTACCTCTACCGCATTCCGCGTCAGCTCGGTTGATGCGTCGCTGGCTGGTGGTTCTGCTGCTGGCCGCCAGCGCGTCGGCAACGGCGGTCGAGCGGGTGGTCAGCCTCGCGCCTTCCTTGTCTGAAATCGTCGTTGAGCTGGGTGCTGCCGATCTGTTGGTGGGCGTACTCGACGGCGGCGAACGACCTGAAGCACTGCGCAACGTGCCTTCGGTGGGGCGCTATGGGCAGTTGGATCTGGAGCGACTGCTCAGCCTGCAGCCGGACTTGCTGCTGCTCTGGCCCGGCAGCGTCGGCCCCGCCCAGCGCGAGCAACTCAAACGCCTGAACATCCCGATCTACGTTGCCGAGCCCCATAGCCTTGAACAACTGAGCAGTCAGGTGGAGGCCATCGCCGGGCAGTTGGGCCGTGCCGATGCCGGTCGCCAATTGGCCGCGCAACTGCGCCAACGCTTGGCTGCGTTGCGCCAGCGCTATCACCGCAGCGAGCCGTTGAGGGTGTTCTATCAGGTGTGGAATCAGCCGCTGTACACCGTGGGCGGTGGGCAGATCATCAGCGATGCGTTAAGTGTGTGCGGCGCACGCAATGTGTTTGATGACCTCAAGTTGCCAGCGCCACAGGTCAGCATCGAGTCGGTGTTGCAGCGTGATCCCGAGGTGATCCTGGCGGCGGATCAAGCGCAGTTGCAGGACTGGAAGGCTTGGCCGCAAGTGGCGGCGGTGGCGCAAGGGCGTTTGCTGATCGTGCCGGATAAAGGGCTGGAGCGGCCCAGTGGGCAAATGGTGGAGGCGGTGGCGAGGTTGTGTCAGGTGATTGAGCCGAACCGCTAAAACCGCTATCGCTGGCTTGCCTGCGATGGCGTCGCCCCAGACAACTTTAGAGCTGCGGTGTCCATGTCACGCCAACCATCCACGTCCGGCCCTCTTCCCGATACGGTTGGTTATTCTGGAAGCCCGGATCGTCATAGCTGTACCACGCCCGTGTATAGCGGCGGTCCAGTAGGTTATCCACCTTCAGCGACAACGCCACTTCCCGATTCAGCGCCCAGCCACTGCGCAATCCCACCAGGTAATAGCCTGGGAGCCGGTTCTTGTTGTCCTCGGCGTCGTAGCTGCTGCTGATTGCCTGCCAACTGGCGCCCAGGCTCAACTGATCGAACTGCCGATCCAGGTCCAGGTTCAAGGTGCGCCGGGCACGGCGGGCGAGGGTGTGGCCGCTGTTGCGGTCGCGTGGGTCGATGATCGACAGGCCGAGGTTGCCCTGCCAGCCGAACAGCTCCTGTTTGAGTGCGGCTTCGAAGCCGTTGATGCGGGCGGTGGCGACGTTTTGTGGCTTGCCGCTGGCGTCGAGGATGATCGCGTCTCTCAGATCAGTGCGGTACAACGAGGCTTCCAGCTGCGTGCTATCACTGAGCTGGCTGCGCCATTGCAGTTCGTAGCTTTTCGAGGTTTCGGGCTGTAGGTCAGGGTTGCTGTACTTAGTGTCGGGGTAGTACAGATCATTGAACGTCGGCGCACGAAACCCTTCGCTGTAGCTGAACAGCACGTCGTTGTTGGGGTTGACCGGCAAGGTCAGCGTGCCGCTCCAACTGTTCTGCCCGCCGAACTGCTGGTTCTGGTCGCGGCGCAGCCCCAGTTCGGTGGAAAACCACTCGCCCTTGAATCGATGCTGGATAAATGCGGCGCGGTTCCAGCGGCTGTTTTCGTTGTACGTAGTGCTGCCGTGAAAACGGTCTTCATACCAATCGCCGCCGAGGATCAGGCTGTTTTGCTGGTCGAGTGTCAGGTCGTTCTGCCAGTTGATCGAGTCGCGGTAGGTGTTGAACACGCTGAAGTCAGCGCTGAGCTTGTCACGTTTGGTGTCGCGGTTTTCGCTGTGGCCCAGCTCTACACGGCTCTGCCACGCATCGTTGAGTTGAGCGTCGATGTAGGCGCTGGCGCTGCTGACGGTGTAGTCGGTATAGGGCTTCTGGCCAACACTTTGCCCGGTGGCGAAATCATAGCGACCAAAGCTGTTGTCATATTCAGACCTGCCACGGCTATCCAGCAGGTTGAACCCCATCTCCAATTCATCACTGAACCTATGACTGAGGTTCAGGCTCAGCGACTTGTTGCGATAGGCATCATGATCGCGATCGCTGGGGAAGGAGGCGTGGCTCCAGTCGATACCGGCGGTTTCATCCAGGCTCGCGCCCAGGTTGAAGCGCGTGCGCTCATCGCCGCCCGACAGGCCCAGGCTGCGCTCCCAGGTGTGGTTGCTGCCAAAGCCCAGTTTCAGGCGCGGTTGCAGGCCTTGCCCAGCATTGCGACGGGTAAATACCTGAATCACCCCACCGATGGCGTCACTGCCGTAAATCACCGAGCGCGATCCGCGTAGCACTTCCACCCGTTCAATCTGATCGACATTCAGGTATTGCAGGCCGCTGTCGCCGGACGTGGTATTGGCAATGCGCTGGCCATCCACCAGCACCAGGCTTTGCGCCGACTTGGTGCCGCGCATGAAAATCCCCGGCAAACTGCCTCGGCCACCGGTCCGCGCCACTTGCACGCCGGGCACGCGGCTGAGCAGGTCGGTGAGGCTGGAGGGTTGTAGGCGGTCGATATCGTCGCGGGTGAAGACCGTGTTGGCGGCGCTGCTGTCATTGCGCGCCTGGACCTGGCGGTTGGCGCTGATCACCACATCGGGGAGCTTCAGGGCGTCATCGCGTTCAAAGCTGTCGGCCAGCAGGTCGGTGGCGGGGAGCAGCAGCAGGGATAGGGCAAGGCGAAGGCTGCTCATGGGCTGTCCATAGCGTTGGAAGTTGACACAGTACCCATGTGGGAGCGGGCTTGCTCGCGAATGCGGTATGTCAGTATCAAATGTGCTGACTGATACACCGCATTCGCGAGCAAGCCCGCTCCCACATTTTGCTCAGTGTTACAGGCCCAGCAGTGTCATGCGCGCACGCACCGCAGCCTCAATCCCCGCTTCATCCAGCCCACACTCGGCCAGCATCTGCGCCGGCTTGGCGTGTTCGACATAAATGTCCGGCAAACCCAGGTGCAGCACCGACTTGAGGATATTCTCCCGCGCCAGGAACTCGCTGACCGCCGCACCGGCGCCGCCCATGATGGCGTTTTCTTCAACGGTTACCAGCAACTCATGGCTGCTGGCGATTTCGCGCACCAGGGCTTCGTCCAGAGGTTTGACGAAACGCATGTCGATCACCGTGGCGTCGATGTTCTGCGCCACTTTCAGGGCTTCGGCCAGTTGCACGCCGAACACCAGGAATGCGGTCTTGCTGCCCTGGCGACGGACGATGCCCTTGCCGATCTCGATCGGTTCCAGGTCTTTCTCGATCACCGCATTCGGGCCATTGCCACGGGGGTAGCGTACCGCTGCCGGGCCGTTGTACAGGTGCCCGGTGCTGAGCATCTTGCGCAGCTCGTTCTCGTCGCTCGGGGTCATCACCAGCATGCCGGGGATGCAGCGCAAGTACGACAGGTCGTAGCTGCCAGCGTGGGTCGGGCCGTCTTCGCCGACCAGACCGGCGCGGTCGATGGCGAACAGCACGTCGAGGTTCTGCACCGCCACATCGTGAATAAGCTGGTCATAACCGCGTTGCAGGAACGTGGAGTAGATCGCCACCACCGGCTTGGCGCCTTCGCAGGCCATGCCGGCAGCAAAGGTCACCGCGTGTTGCTCGGCAATCGCCACATCGAAGTAACGCAGCGGGAAACGCTCGCTGAACGCCACCAGGTCGGAGCCTTCCTTCATCGCCGGGGTAATGCCTACCAGGCGCGGGTCGGCGGCGGCCATGTCGCATAGCCATTCGCCAAACACACCGGAGTACTTCGGCCCGCTGGCCTTTTTGGGTGCCGCCACGGGCGCGTCCAGCGGTTCGAGCTTGGTGATGGCGTGGTAACCAATCGGGTCGACTTCCGCCGGGGCGAAGCCTTTGCCTTTCTTGGTGACGATATGCAGGAACTGCGGGCCCTTGAGGTCACGCATGTTGCGCAGGGTGGCGATCAGGGTCGGCAGGTCGTGGCCGTCGATCGGGCCGATATAGTTCCAGCCCAATTCTTCGAACAGGGTGCCGGGGACCAGCATGCCCTTGGCGTACTCTTCGGTACGGCGGGCAATTTCCCACGCGCCTGGCAGGCGCGACAGCACTTTCTTGCTGCCTTCGCGCATGCTGGCGTAGGTACGGCTGGACAGAATCTTTGCCAGGTAATTGGACAGGCCGCCGACATTGCGCGAGATCGACATGTCGTTGTCGTTGAGGATCACCAGCATATTGGCATCCACTTCCGGCGCATGGTTCAACGCTTCGAACGCCATGCCGGCTGTCAGCGCGCCATCACCGATCACGGCAATTGCCTTGCGATCGCTGTTTTGCAGGCGGGCGGCAATCGCCATGCCCAGGGCTGCGCTGATCGAGGTGCTGGAATGGCCGACGCCAAAGGTGTCGTACTCGCTCTCGGCGCGGCGCGGGAAGGCGGCAATGCCATCCTTCTGGCGCAAAGTGGCCATGCGCTCGCGGCGTCCGGTGAGGATTTTATGCGGATACGCCTGGTGCCCCACGTCCCACACCAGCCGGTCGTCCGGGGTGTCGAATACGTAATGCAACGCGATGGTCAGCTCGATGACGCCCAGGCCTGCACCAAAATGCCCACCGGTCTGGCCGACCGTGTAGAGCAATTCCAGGCGCAACTCATCGGCCAGGGTTTCCAGCTCGGCTTCACCCAGGCGGCGCAAGCCGGCCGGCGTGTTGGCACGGTCCAGCAGAGGCGTGGTCGGGCGCTTGCGGGGAATCTCTTGAAACGTCGTGGGCATCAGGCGAATCGTTATAGGTATAGAAGAGGCGGCAGTTTACCTCAAGCATTGCAAACTGCCCACGCAGAGCACCGAACTTGGCTGATAGGCGGCCGTAATGACCGCTGTAATCAGTGGCGACGTTCGACGATATACCGCGCCAGGTCGCGTAGCGGCGCGGCTGCCGCGTCGAATGGTCGCAGGGCGTCCAGGGCCTGGTCACGCAGTTCCAGGGCATAGGCCTTGGCGGCTTCCAGCCCAAGCAACGACGGATAGGTCGGTTTGTCCCGGGCAATATCGGCGCCCTGGCGCTTGCCGAGGGTCGCGGTATCGCTTTCTACGTCGAGAATATCGTCCTGCACCTGGAACGCCAGGCCGATGGCCCGGGCATACACCTGCAAGGCGGCCAACTGCGCCGCTTCGGCGCGGCCACTGGCCAGGGCGCCGAGGTGTACAGCTGCCTCGATCAGCGCGCCGGTCTTGTGCCGGTGCATATATTCCAGGGCTTGCTGGTCCAGCTTGAGGCCGACCGAACCCAAGTCAATCGCCTGGCCCCCGACCATACCCGCCGGGCCCGCTGCCGTGGCCAACGCGGTGACCATGCGCAAACGGATCTGGGCATTGACGTCGCTCAAGCGTGGGTCGAGCAAGGCGCTGAACGCCAGGCTTTGCAGGCCGTCACCGGCGAGGATCGCACAGGCTTCGTCAAAGGCCTTGTGGGTGGTGGGCTGGCCGCGACGCAGATCGTCATCGTCCATCGCTGGCAAATCGTCGTGTACCAGCGAGTAGGCGTGAATCAACTCCACTGCACACGCCGCGCCATTGGCTTGCGCGGCGTCCACACCCAGCGCCTCACAGGCCGCGTAGGCGAGCAACGGCCGCACACGCTTGCCACCGTTCATCACGCTGTAGCGCATGGCTTCATACAGACGCTTGAGTTCGGGGCTTGGCGCCACAAACAGCGGCTCCAGCGCAGCATTGACCCGGGCCTGGCTGCTGGCCTGATAAACGTCGATCATTGCGGTTGTTCCGCGTCGAAAGGTTCTTCGGCCAACTCCCCATCCCGCTCCAGCAACACTTGGACCTTCTGCTCCGCCTGCGCCAGCGCGCTCTGGCAATCGCGAGTCAGGCCAATGCCTTGCTCGAATGCCGTCAACGAGTCTTCCAGCGACAACTCGCCGTTCTCCAGCCGCTCGACCAGGGTTTGCAGATCGGCGAGGGATTGTTCGAAATCGAGTGCAACTTTTTTGCGGGCCATGGCGGCTATTCCGGTTGACGGTAAACGGGCGCGACACTAGCAGATAGGGGGGGGAGGGGCAAATAAGGGGCGCTTGAGCACGCCCTGCAAAACCAATGAGGCGACCTGCTGAACTAGGTGTTGAGGGCGGTGCCCGTTTCCACCAACCGCGCAAATGGGCACTGGCCCTGGGCCTGCTCCAGGCTGCCCTCAAACGCCACCAGCCCGGCATGCACCTGTTGCAGGGCTGTAATCTGCGTCATCAATTCGACCTTTTTTTGCGCAATCGCCTGGTTGGCGCGCTGCCATGGCAGCTCGTCGCCACGGTGTCCGTGCAAAATCCCCTGCAACTCCTTGAGCTTGAAGCCCAACAGCTGCGCACACTTGATAAACGTCAGCAGCTCAACGCTCTGCGCCGAGTACACCCGATACCGCCCCTCGCGTTGCGGGGGCGGCAGCAGGCCGATGTCCTCGTAGTGACGAATCGCCTTGATTGTCGTGCCTGACAACTGCGCGGCTTTACCGATGTACATGCAGATCCTTTCCTAAAAGAGTGTGCCGGCCTTCTTCAGCCACTTGTCGCGCTGCGCCGCCGTAGAGCCCAGTAGCGGGCCGAACATCACTGTCTTGATCGGCTTGATGCCACAAAACTCAAGGGTGGTCTTACGCATCTGGTGGATGCCGGGCATGTGGTAGAACCAGCGGTAATACCACGCGGGTGTGTCCATGGTCACCAGCAGGTGGGCGGTTCGGCCTTTCAAGAGCTTGTCGGGGAACGCCTTGCCCTTGCGGTATTTGAAGGCGAAGCCGGCGAGGAAAATCCGCTCGATAAACCCCTTCAACAAGGCCGGAACGCCGCCCCACCAGATAGGGAAGACGAACGTCAGATGTGTCGCCCAGAGTATGTCGGATTGGGCGCCGAGCAAGTCGGGCTCCAGGGGTTGGGCCTGGTGATAGGCGTGGTGCAGGATCGGGTCGAAAACCAGCTCGCCAAGGCGCAGGATGCGGACTTCATGGCCGGCGGCCTTGGCCGATTGGAGGTAGGTCTCGGCGAGTGCCGAGCAGAAGCTGGTGCTGGAGGAGTGGCCGAGGATGACCAGGATGCGCTGAACCACGGGGAAAGCCCTGAGGGAAATGATGCCCAGCGTAGGGTCTGCCATATAGGGGAGAGTCAAGGGCAATGGCTTTCTAGTCGGCGGTGGTGGCCTCAGCTCCCACGGTGAGTCTGCCGATACTCGCCCGGCGGCACACCGGTGCGGCTCTTGAAGGTGCGGTGGAACGAGCGCGGCTCGGTGAAACCCAGGTATTGGGCGATGTCCTGGATCGGCAGGTCGCTGTGCAGCAGGTAGTGCTCGGCCAGTTCCTGGCGCAGGTCGTCGAGGATCTGCTGGTAGGACGTACCGGCCTGTTGCAACTGGCGCTGCAAGGTGCGCACCGACATGGCGAACTGCTCGGCCACCTGTTCCTTGCGCGGCAGGCCTTCCTTGAGCAACTGGCGCAGGGCGTTCTTCACCCGTAGCGCCAGGGTCGAATCGTCCAGCGAGGCCATCAGGGCCAGGGCATGTTCCTCCAGGGTGCGCAGCAATTGCGCATCGGCCTGGCGCAGGGGCGTTTGCAGGTAACTCAACGGCGCCACCAAGGCCGAGCAGGGTTGCTCGAATAACACCGGGCAACCGAAGAAGTCCTCGTATTGGCTCAGTTGCGCGCCTTCCGGCAACGGGTGTTCGAGCAGCACCTGGCTGGGCGACAGTTCGGTGTCGGCGATCCAGCGTGCATACACCAGCCAGGACGCCAGCACGTTCTCGACCATATGCCGACGGATCCGTGGCTGCTGGTGGCGGCAGTTCCAAATCAGCCGCACTTGCTCACCGACCATCTCCGCGCGGCTGGTGCCCATGTCACCCACCAGCTTTTCGAACGGCATGATGCGGTTCATCGCCTCGCCCAGGGTGGCGCAGTTCATGGTGATGTAACCCAGCACGCTCCACGAGTTGGGCAACACGAACCGTGCCGAATTGAGCCCGAACAACAGGTCCCCGGAATGTTCGCAGAAATACTCCAGCAGGCGTTCGTGGGCTTCCACGGGCAGGCGCAGGCTGTTGTCGTCCAGTTGGCCGGCCGTGATCCCGGCCGCCGCCAGGGCGGGGGCGGTCGCCACGCCAAGGTGTTCGGCATGGCGCAGGTATTTCAGCAGAGGAGGGACTGAGGTCGAGCCGAGTGTCTGCATGATTGGGTTCCTGGCGGGGGTGTTGCCGGCGGCATTACCTTGCGCGCTTCGATGGCTGGCAAGGTAATTTGAAACCGTGGCTAAAGTAAATGCTCCCGTGGCGACATCGGGTAATGGGCCGATTGACCCAATTGGCTACTCCATTTGTCCTGATGCGACCGTGACAGCTTGCGCCGGCTGATTAGTATGGGTGGACTGAAAATCACACGATCTGCTGGGAGAAACAGGCATGCGACGCTGGAACGGCTGGGGCGAAGAAACCACGCAGATGGAGATGCCGGCCCATGGGGCGGCGTTTTTACGCGAGCGATTGGGCGACGGGCACACCCTGCCTGACGCCAGCCTGGACAGCGCCCTGGCCCGGGTTCCCGCCTCGCGCCTGGCGCCCCATCGGCTTTACAGCATCGAACCCCGGGACCGCCTGATGCATGCCCGAGGCCAGAGCCTGCCAGACTGGCTGGCCTTGCGTGAAGGTGCGCTGGGTCAGTATCCGGATGCGGTGGCCCTGCCGGAAAGTGTCGAGCAGATCCGCCAGTTGCTGGCCCTGGCCGACAGTGCTGACCTGTGCCTGATTCCCTATGGTGGTGGCACCTCGGTGGCCGGGCATATCAACCCGCCGGCGTCCTTGCGCCCGGTGCTGACGGTGTCCCTGGCACACATGGGCCGCCTGCTCGACCTGGACGAGCAAAGCCTGATCGCCACCTTCGGCCCTGGCGCCAGTGGCCCCCAGGTGGAGAGCCAGTTGCGGGCCAAAGGCTACACTCTGGGGCACTTTCCGCAGTCTTGGGAACTGTCGACCCTGGGTGGCTGGGTGGCCAGCCGCTCCAGCGGCCAGCAATCGCTGCGCTACGGGCGGATCGAGCAACTGTTCGCCGGTGGCACCCTGGAGACGTTCGCCGGGCCGCTGGAGATCCCGATCTTCCCGGCTTCGGCCGCCGGCCCCGACCTGCGGGAAGTGGTGCTGGGCAGTGAAGGGCGCTTCGGCA
This sequence comes from Pseudomonas sp. 25 R 14, assembly GCF_900004755.1. Lineage (NCBI taxonomy): Bacteria > Pseudomonadati > Pseudomonadota > Gammaproteobacteria > Pseudomonadales > Pseudomonadaceae > Pseudomonas > Pseudomonas sp. 25 R 14. Next base: position 69,308 of record NZ_CVTS01000031.1, read on the forward strand.
TCATTTCCGAGGTCAAGGTGCGGGTCAGTGCGCTGCCCGAGGATGAGCGCTTCTATGGCGTGTTCCTGCCGGACTGGCCCCGTGCCCTACAGGCTATCCGGCAATTGGTGCAGGCACGGGTGCCGCTGTCGATGCTGCGCCTGTCCAATGCCATGGAAACCCAGACCCAACTGGCGCTGGCCGGCCACCCCAACCAAATCGCCTGGCTGGAACGCTACCTGGCGCTACGCGGGGCTGGCGAGGGCAAATGCCTGCTGACCTTCGGGGTCACCGGCAATCGTCGGCAGAATGCCCTGTCGTTGCGCCAGGCGCGCCAGCATCTGAAGGCCTTTGGCGGCGTGTTCACCGGCACCCTGCTGGGCAAGAAATGGCAACAGAACCGCTTTCGCTTCCCCTACCTGCGGGAGAACCTCTGGCAGGCCGGCTACGTGGTCGACACCCTGGAGACCGCGACCGACTGGTGCCATGTCGATGGCTTGCTGCACGCTATCGAGGCCAGCTTGCGGGACTGCCTGGCGGCCGAGGGCGAGCGGGTCCATGTGTTCACCCATCTATCCCATGTCTATGGCGAAGGGTCGAGCATCTACACCAGCTATGTGTTCCGCCCGGCGGCGGATTACCCGGCCACCCTCGAACGCTGGAAGGCCCTGAAGCAGGCGGCCAGCCGCACTATCGTCGAAAACCACGGCACCATCAGCCACCAGCATGGCGTGGGCAAGGACCACGCGCCCTACCTGCCGAGGGAGAAAGGCGAATTGGCGATGGCTGCGCTGCACAGCCTGAGCCGGCATTTTGATCCGGCCGGGCGCCTCAACCCCGGCACGCTGCTGGAAGACTAGGCCCATGAGCAATGACTGGAATGCCCAATGGCGCGAAGCCGTGCTGCCGCAACTGGCGAATGAAACCTGGGACCTGATCGTGATCGGTGGCGGCATCAGTGGCGCCGGGATCCTGCGCGAGGCGGCCCGGCGCGGCTGGCGCTGCCTGCTGCTGGAGCAAAGGGACTTTGCCTGGGGCACTTCCAGCCGCTCGTCGAAAATGGTCCATGGTGGCCTGCGCTACATCGCCAAGGGCCAGTGGCGCCTGGCCCGTGATTCGGTGCGCGAGCGTCAACGCTTGATGGGCGAGGCACCGGGGTTGGTAGACCCCATGAGTTTCCTGATGCCGCACTATCGCGGCGGGTTCCCCGGGCCACGGGTATTCGGCGGTTTGCTGCGCTTGTATGACGCGCTGGCCGGTTGTCGCAGCCGCCAGTTCCATAAACCTGCACAACTGCGCTATCTGGCACCGGGCCTGAAGGAGCCAGGACTGCTGGGTGCCTCGCAGTTTCGCGATGCGCTGACCGACGATGCGCGGCTGGTCATGCGCGTGTTGGCCGAGGCCCGTGCCGATGGCGCCTGGGTGCTCAATGGCCTGCGGGTGCGCCAGGTGTTGCGCGACGGCGAGCGTGTGTGTGGGGTCGAGGTCGAGGACACTGAGGGCGGCGCGGTTATGCAAGTGCGCTGCGCGGTGCTGGCGGTGGCCACCGGAGCCTGGGCTGAGCGCCTGCAACCGGGCGGCGGGCAGCGCCAGTTGCGGCCCTTGCGTGGCAGTCACTTGTTGTTGCCGGGCTGGCGCTTGCCGGTGGCCCATGCCTTCAGTTTCATGCATCGGCGCGACGGCCGTCCGGTGTTTGTCTTTCCGTGGGAAGGGGCCACGGTGGTGGGCACCACCGACCTGGATCACCGCGAGGATCTGGACCTTGGTGCGAGCATCACCTGTGAGGAACTCGACTACTTGCTGGAGGCTTGCGCCCAGCCATTTCCCCAAGCCCAGGTGACGGCGGCGGACGTGCTGTGTACCTGGTCCGGGGTGCGCCCGGTGGTGGGCGCCGCCGACTCCCAGGCCAAGCCATCGAATGAAACCCGCGAGCACGTGCTGTGGCAGGAGCCCGGCTGCGTGACCCTGGCGGGAGGCAAGTTGACCACCTTCCGGCCCCAGGCCATCGAGGTGCTGCGGGCCTGTGCCGGGATGCTCGGCAAACCCCTGGAGGATGACGGCGCGCCGGTGTTCCAGGCCGTACCGTTGCAGGCGATCCCCGGGCTGAGCGACGCCGGCGTGCGGCGCCTGGCCGGGCGTCATGGCCGCGATCTGCCGCGCCTGGCCAGCTTGATACGCACCTTGGGCAGCGATTGCGTCGGGGCCAGCGATACCTTGTGGGCGGAGCTGGCGTTTGCCGCCGAGACCGAGATGGTTTTGCACCTGGACGACCTGTTGTTGCGGCGCACTCGCCTCGGCCTGCTATTGGCCGAAGGCGCGGCCCACTACCTGGCGGACATCCGCCGGCTGTGCCAGCCGCGCCTGGGCTGGGACGACGCGCGCTGGGAACAGGAACAGCAGCGTTACCTGCAACTTTGGCAACGTCATCACAGCGTACCCTGCGCCTCGATCTGAAGAGAGCTTCATGAAAAAAGAGAGCTTCGTGGATAACAACACCCCCGGCAAAGACTATGTGCTGGCGATCGACAATGGCACCCAGAGTGTCCGCGCGCTGTTGTTCGACCTGCAGGGCAACCTGCTGGGCAAAGGCAAGGTCGAGTTGCAGGCCTACTACTCCAGCCAGCCCGGCTGGGCCGAGCAGGACCCGGATTATTACTGGCGCAAACTGGGGGAAGCCTGCCAGCAGTTGTGGGCGCAGACCGGCATCGACCGCAGTCTGATCCGCGGCGTGTCCCTGACCACCCAGCGCGGCACGTTGATCAATGTCGATGCCCAGGGTCAGGCGTTGCGGCCGGCCATCCTTTGGCTCGACCAGCGCCAGTGCGAGCCGAAGGGCGGGATCAAGGGGCCCTGGGGCTGGCTGTTCAAGCTGATTGGCGCCCAGGCCACGGTGGACTACTTTCGCGCCCAGGCCGAGGCCAACTGGATCGCCCAGCATCAGCCGGATATCTGGGCGGCCACTGACAAGTTCCTGCTGCTCTCGGGGTTTCTCAGCCATCGCCTGACCGGCCGTTTTGTCGACTCGGTGGGCTGTTGCGTGGGCTACTTGCCCTTCGACTTCAAACACCTGCGCTGGGCCGCGCCCCGGGACTGGAAATGGCAGGCCCTGGCGGTGCGGGCGGAGCAACTGCCGAGCCTGTACAAACCGGGGGAAGAGCTGGGCCGCATTACCGCCGAGGCCAGCCGCCATACCGGGATCCCGGAGGGGTTGCCACTGATTGCCGCCGGCTCCGACAAGGCTTGCGAGGTGCTTGGTTCCGGCGTGGTGGAGGCAACGACCGCGTGTCTGTCCTATGGCACCACGGCGACCATTACCACTACTCGCTCGCGCTATCTGGAGATTGTCCCGCTGATCCCGCCTTACCCGGCGGCGATCCCTGATCACTACAACTGCGAAGTGATGATCTATCGCGGCTACTGGATGGTCAGTTGGTTCAAGAACGAGTTCGGCCTGCGGGAAATGCAGCAGGCCCGCGAGCAGGGCCTGGAACCGGAGCAGCTGTTTGATGCGCTGGTCAACGCGGTGCCGCCCGGGTCCATGGGCCTGACCCTGCAGCCCTACTGGTCGCCGGGTATCCGTGAACCCGGGGTGGAGGCCAAGGGGGCGATGATCGGCTTTGGCGATGTGCACACCCGGGCGCATATCTACCGGGCGATTCTTGAGGGCCTGGCCTATGCGCTGCGCCAGGGCAAGGAGCGTATCGAGCGCCGTTCGAAAACCCCGATCAAGCGCCTGCGCGTGGCCGGTGGCGGCTCCCAGAGCGACGCGGCGATGCAACTCACCGCGGATATCTTTGGCCTGCCCGCCGAGCGCCCCCATGTGTTCGAGGCGTCCGGGCTGGGGGCGGCGATTGCCTGTGCCGTGGGGCTTGGGCTGTACCCGGATTTTGATACGGCCATCGCCGCCATGACCCGCACCGCTGAAGTCTTCATGCCCCAGCCTGAGGCGCAACAGATGTACGACCGCTTGTACCGCGAGGTCTACCTGCACATGTATCGCCAGCTCAAGCCGCTGTACCAGAGCATCCGCGAGATCACCGGCTACCCGGCGTAGACCCCCTGTAGGAGCGAGCTTGCTCGCGAAGAACTTGATGCAAGCACGCGTTATCGTTGACGTCCTTCGCGAGCAAGCTCGCTCCTACAGGGGCATTAGACCCCGCTACGTGGCGCTATTGGAGAGTCTTTTTGGCAAGATCGGACAGTGTCGGGGCATACCCGGATTGTTAGGCTGAACGCATCTACAACAAGAGCGTAAAGCCATGAAGTTGCCGTCGTTGCTGCTGTGCCTGGGGCTGTGGAGTCTGTCGCCCGGGGTCGGCGCATGGTCCAATCACAGCGTGGGCAGCTACCTGGCCCTGCAAGACTTGCCGGCGTTGCACGAGGCGCCAAAGGTGCAGGTCGAGTCCCTTGAGCAGTTTCTTTCCCAGCAATACCCTGGCCTTGTGGCCCTGTTGGACGAGCAGGAAAACTTCGCCCGCAGCCACTTTCCCGATTACCCGCCGCGCCCCGACAACCTGCGCCTGACGCCGCAGCCCGGGGCCGATCTGCGTCGCGACTTCCTCATGGCCCTGCGGGTCAATCCACAGATCCATCTGGCCCAGGTGATCCAGCCCATGACCGGCGAAGACCTGGCGGGCCGCCGGCAACTCAAGGCCGCCGCCGTGATGGTCGAACAGACCCTCTCACCGTGGAATCGCCAGCGCTTTATCCAGTTGCAGCCAGGGCAGGAGGTCACGCCGCTGGCGGTGCTGGCGACGGCCGCCGACGAGCCGGACTACGGCCACGATATCAACTTGTTCAGCGACAACCCGGGTGACGTCGGCGCGTTGTATGGCTTCGGCGAGCAGTCGTTTGGCGACGCGCGTTTCCAGTACAGCTCCCAGGCGCCGTTCCATATGGGCTTCTTCCACGAGAGCGCGGTGGTGTATGCCGCAGCGCCGTTCCTGCTGCGCAACTGGCCGGATTGGCGGGCCTACCAGTACTTCGGCCTGGCGCGTTTTGCCTTCGCCAATGGCCATCCCTACTGGGGCTATCGCTTCCTGGGCTGGGGCATGCACTACCTGCAGGACCTGACCCAGCCCTATCACGCCACCACGCTGCCGGGTGACGACCTGACCAGCATGCTGCTGATGGAAGGCAAGGCCCTGGCCGGCTATGACAGCGACAAACAGGCGGCAATCGAACGTGTCGCCACACGCCACAACGAAGTGGAGCGCTACCAATTCGCCTGGCTACGTCACCTGCTGCTGACGGGGGCGAGCAACCCGATGCTGGCGGCCTACGCCGACACCACCCAGGACGCTGCTTACCCCGCCTATTCGGTGGACTACCTGCGCCAGGTGGTCAGCGCCGAGGCGGATGCCCAGGCGGTGGTGTTCGACGAGGCCATCGGCCAGTGGTTGGCCACGCCCGGGGCGACCCAGAGCTTCAGTGCCGGCAACCAGTTGCCCGCCGAACGCTACGACCATGCCCGGCTCAACGAGCAGTTGGTGCAGTTGTTGCGCCACTTCGGCGCCCACAGTCGCAACTACGTCCGGGCCGGCCTCGACCGCCCGGCGCCGGCGCAGTGAAACAACAGAACATCGCAGTGCAATAACAACAAGAAAGATTGCAGGGGAGAGACGGCAATGAGCACAACAGTGCGCGCGCAAGGCTCGGGATCCGAGGGTAAATGGTCCATCAAATCCACTGGGGCGGGTGTCGGCCTGATGGGCCTGCTGCAACTGTGCAGCGGTGGGAACGTGGAGGCCATGGAGTTCAGCCTGCTGGACAAGCAGGTCACCGGCTCGTTCGACAGTACCCTGTCTTATGGGCGCCTGTGGCGGGTCCAGGGGCGCGACAAGGGCAACGACGACGTCAACACCAACGATGGCAATCGCAACTTCGATACCGGACTGGTTTCCGAGGTGTACAAGATCACTTCGGAGCTGGAAGCCAACTACCAGAACTACGGATTGTTCGTGCGTGGCACGGCGTTCTATGACACCCAGATCATGGACAAGCGCAACGACTACTACCGCAACAACAGCCCGTCGCAACCCAGCCAGAGCCATCCCCAGGATGACCACTTCACCGACCAGACCCGGGATATTGCCGGCAGCCGCGTGGAGATACTCGACTCCTACGTCTATGGCAACTGGGACGTTGGCCAGATGCCCCTGACTGCCCGACTGGGGCGCCAGGTATTCAACTGGGGCGAGGGCATCTTCTATCGCGGCGGGGTCAACACCACCAACCCGGTGGACGCGGCCAAATACCGCCTGCCGGGCGCCGAGGTCAAGGAAGTGCTGATGCCGGTGGAAGCCATCAGCTTCAATATCGGCTTGAGCGACAACCTGTCGATGGAGAGTTTCTACCAGTGGAACTGGAAGGAGACACGCATCGATCCGGTCGGCACCTTCTACTCCCAGAGCGACCTGTTCGCCGATGGCGGCCGCACCGGCTACAACAACTTCACCGGCAGCGCCCTCGACACCCCGACGCCCATCGGCGGCAACGTCATCGGCCTGTACGATGCGCTGGGCAACAACCCGATGCTCGGAGGCATGCTGCGCAGCACCGGGCTCTACGCCAACGGTATGACCCCGGCCTACGGCAACACCCTCAAGGTGGCGTCGATCGGCAAGGACTACAACGCGCGCAACGATGGTCAGTTCGGCTTCGCCTTCCGTTATATCGCCGAGGAGCTCAACAGCACCGAGTTCGGCCTGTACCTGGTCAACTACCATGCCAAGGAGCCGACCATCGCCGCTGACCTGGCGGGCTATAAAGGCATCGACATGGCGGCACTGACCAGCATGCTGTCGTCGGTGGCCGGCAGCCAGGCGGCGGCCTTGGCCAATGGTTTGGCGACGGTGGATGTGATGGGCAACATCCAGGCCCACCGGCGTTATGCCGAAGACATCCGCATGTACGGCTTCAGTTTCAACACCACCCTGGGCAATGCCTCGGTGTTCGGCGAGCTGGCCTACCGGCCGAACCTGCCGATCGGCATCGCCGCCACCAACGACCTGATCGGCGACCTGGCCAATGGTGCCGGCGCAGCGGCGGGCGGGCAGTTCATCAATGTCGGCGGGCAGATGGTCAACCTCGACAGCCAGATCAACAACGCCGAGCGGGTCGAGGCTTTCAACACCTCGGTGGGCAGCATCTACAACTTCGGTCCGGGCCTGAGCTTCGACTCGTTGTTCGGGGTCTTCGAACTGGCTTCCGAGCACCTGCGCGGCAGCAGCCTGAAGTACCAGGCCTACGATGGCAGTACCCGTTACTACGCGGGTAGCGGCAACACGTCCTACGTCTCTGGTGGTGATCGTGATGATCAGGTGAACCGTGATTCCTACAGCTATACGGTGATGTTCAACGGTACCTGGAACGACGTGTACGCCGGGGTCAACCTGTCGCCTTACGTGGTCTACAAGGACGACTTCAAAGGCAACTCCTATCAGGCCGGCAACTATATCGAGGGGCGCAAGGCTTACACCCTGGGGCTCAAGGCCAACTACCAGAACAAGCTGGAAGCTGAGCTGCAATACACCGAGTTCTTTGGTGGCGGGCAGAACAACGTTATCCGCGACCGCGACAACATCGGTTTCAACCTCAAGTACTTCCTGTAAGCCGCTGTCCGCCCTGGTTCTTTGGAGATTTGCCATGTTTCAGACACATCGAATACTCACCGCCAGCCTGGCGCTGGCCCTCGGCCTGGCTGCTGGCAATGCGCTTGCTGCGCTCTCGCCCCAAGATGCGCAACAGCTCAAGTCCCAGCTCACACCCTTCGGCGCCGAGCGCGCGGGCAATGCCGCCGGCACCATCCCGACCTGGGAGGGCGGCATCACCCAGGCGCCCAAGGGTTATGAAAAGGGCAAGCACCACATCGACCCTTTTGCCGGCGACAAACCGCTGTTCACCATCACCAAGGCCAACCTGGAACAGTACAAGGCCAACCTGACGGCGGGCGAAATCGCCTTGTTCAACAGCTACCCCGACAGCTTCCAGATGCCCATCTACCCGAGCCGGCGCTCCGGCTCGGCGCCGCAGTGGGTGTATGACAACACCTTCAAGAACGCCACCAGCGCCAAGCTGCTGGACGGCGGCACCGGCTTCGCCGATGCTTTTGGCGGCGTGCCGTTCCCCATTCCGCAAAACGGCGTGGAAGCGCTGTGGAACCACATCACCCGCTATCGCGGCACCTATGTGGTCCGCCGCGCCTCGGAGGCGCCCGTGCAGCGTAATGGCAGCTTCGCCCTGGTCACGGCGCAGCAAGAAGGGCTGTTCAACTACTATCGCCAGGGCGGGCAATACGCCGACCTGAAAAACATCCTGTTCTACTACCTGACCTTCGTAAAAAGCCCGGCCCGCCTGGCCGGTGGCGCGACCCTGGTGCACGAGACCCTCGACCAGATCAAAGACGCCCGCCAAGCCTGGATCTACGACGCCGGCCAACGCCGCGTACGCCGCGCGCCGAACCTGGCCTACGACACACCGATCTCATCCTCCGATGGCCTGCGCACGGCGGACGACACCGACATGTTCAACGGCTCGCCGGATCGCTACGACTGGAAACTGCTGGGCAAGAAAGAAATCTACATCCCCTACAACAACTACAAAGTTGCCAGCGCCGACGTGAAATACGCCGACCTGCTCAAAGTCGGCCACCTCAACCCGCAATACACCCGCTACGAACTGCACCGCGTGTGGGTAGTCGAAGGCACCCTCAAACCAACGGCGCGGCACCTGTACTCCAAACGCGTGCTGTACCTCGATGAAGACAGCTGGGGCGCAGCGGTGGTCGATCAGTACGACGGCCGTGGCGAACTGTGGCGGGTGTCGATGGCCTACTTGAAAAACTTCTACGATTTGCCAACTACCTGGAGTGCATTGGACGTGTTCCATGACCTGCAGGCACGGCGGTATTACGTACAGAACCTGGATAATGAAGAGCCACAGACGGTGGATTTTGGTCAGGCGATTCCGGAGGATTCTTACTTTATGCCGGCGGGGTTGCGGTTGCGCGGGACTCGGTAGGGCTGTTGTTGTTACTTAGGTCGCGAGAGCTGTGCTTGAGGGTGCGGCTCTTGGTTTTTCGTTGGGAATAACTAAAGCCCTGGAATAGTTTGGTTAGCAGGGGGCTTTTAGATGGGATTAGGTTTTGGGGGCATTAAAAAGCCGGCTTGTGGGCGGCGTTCTTTGTTTTTTAGTAATTGAAAAATAAGGATTTAAATTTTTTAATCTTACTCATTCCCCCATTTGTCCCCCCAGTCAGTGGACTCGTGACGTTGAGAGGATGACAAGGTACAGAAAATTGAGGCATTCACTGCTGTCGCCAAGAGCAACCTTTAAAATTGGACGCCGACTCTTCGAGACGCCAGTGCCCAACGAGAGCGATACAGCTAATTAGTCAAAGCATGGACGGCTCTTCAATAGAGCTGTGCATGCTTTGGGCTAGATCACTCGCCAGTGTCGAGTAGATCCGATATGCGGGCAACATGAGTATCTATCCAGAACTAGTCCACGAGAACGGTTAAGGATATCAATATCGACTTTTTCAACACAATCGGCCGATTGCTGCCCGTCGTGAAGGGTGGGGCGAAGCTGTCGGTCGTTTGAAATTGAAATCGAAAGACACATCGATAGTTTCAATGACAGAACACTTATTCTAAGGATTGCTTGGAAAATGTGGCGTTGAGGGCTTCGGAGACCATTTCGCTCAGGAGCGGTTTGGAGCTTAACTCCATCGCCATACCGATCTTGTCTTGTTGCTCTCTGACTTTCGCCGCGTACTTTGATGATCTGCCTTCCGATGCGAGCGAAGACAACTCCTCATCAGAGAATGATTTTTCATATGCTTGCGCGATGTTTTCATTCCACCTGGATTGATACTTGGGCAATAGTGCGTCGATCTCTTTCGATACCGCTGAAGACGCATCTGCATGACCCAGCTTGCCGGCGAGAATTGTAAAGGTCACCGTCCGCTTCGCCACCGATAGTGCAATACCGGGAAGGTTTCGGCCGATTTGTGCCTGACTGACGAAAATTTTGGCGTCCCGATGAGAAGGCGTTTCAGCGGACACTCCACTTGAAAGTGCACAGAGCAACGTCAATGCGAGGGCGTTGGATATAAACCTTTTCATTACTCAGTACCATTTAATGATTGAAAATCAAAATCCGTGAGCCATGGTAAGCGGCTACTGGAAAGGGTGTCGAACCGTCTAAAACGGAGTGTCGGTGAGAGGGCGCTATTGGCCGATGCCGTTGAAAAAGTCGATTCTCCCGATAGCCGGCATACTGACCGCTGAAAGTCCATTTTTTGTACGCAGCTACGCGAAATTTGAGCCTGCAATCCACGGCTAAAAGTAAAGACTTCAATCTCAAACGCGTACTTTTCTGCGATTCAGTTCGCAGTTTCGCAACCGGCAGATGCATCCAGGGTTATGGGTGTCCTGGATCAGATTAACGGCCGTTGGGGACGGCGCACGTTGCGATCAGCCAGTGTGCCGGCGAACCCTAATTGGGCGATGCGAAGGGAGCTTATGAGTCAGAGCTACACCACCAGGCTTGACCAGTTGTGGCAGGTTCTCTGCGTCTGAATGCCTCAATATGCCATTATTTTTATTGCCGAAATCTATTAAAACTAAAAGCGACTTAACAATAGCGCTACGAGACACCTTATCAACCATAGCCAATGCACAAATTTCAAATTATTTTTTTGCGAAAAATAACAACTTAGGAATATAAAACAAAGAAAAATAAACAATCAGCGATATGAAATAATTAATAAATAACACCCCTGAGGAAAAAATAGAAAATGCTAATGGATTCGCGCCAAAAATTCGCCACTTTCTACTGTGAGCAGCAAGGTCGTGAGGGTTAAAGTAGCTGACTGAAACAATCATACAAATGAAAAAAACAAAAATAACCAAACAAAATAGATACTTTGCAATATTCATATTTTTGTATTGATTCGGATCAACAAGCATTGCCTTATAGACCCTGCAGAAGAAAATTATTGAAAAAACAGGCCCCAAAATAGCAACATAATTAGTAATGACAATTGAGCTAAATGGCAATCTTGATGACCAAAACCCAGTAACTCCTAGCAAGTGATCCTTTATGAAAATATCAATACTTGTGAATGGGTAGTTATCGGCTTGTGCAGGAAATAGAAAAGCCACAATAAAAATTGGAATCATGGTCAAAGCAATAAACACATATGGCATCGGTATTACTTGTTTAACTTCACGCTTCACAACTCCTCTCCCCTCGTTCTAGTTTCACCTTTAAACTCCGACCAAGCAAAGCTCAGTCGGAGTACAGCATCAGCTTAAAAAACCAACTGATTGATCTCGTCCGCAGTTTTATCATCAATGAAGGCAGAGGTAATTGCCATCATCAATGACACCGTAACAATTCCAGCAGTAGCGGTTGCAAAAACAGGGAATGTAAATGCAATACCGACAGCTAAAAGGGCTCCGATGCCTGCGCTGAGCGCCATCGCTTCCAACTCTAGCATGAGCGGTTTCCAATCGCCGGTTTGATATCCAGAAACTGCTTTCTCTCGAATCGCGTCCGCTTGTACAATCTTCCCAACGATACCAAATGATTTCCCAAGACGGGTAATGTTGTCTGCAAAGGTGGCCTTATCTAGGGCATTGAGAGCATTTACGACTGCTTGAGTGTCCTGAGCATTCAGCTTCATCTTTGGATTAGCTCTGACTTTTTCGAAGGTTTTCATCGCGTCAGCATAGCTTTTCACCTTCTTGCCTGAGATATTGGCTTGGAGATCAGTAGAAATTTTGCTCAGATTGGCTCCGTATTTCTTAAGAGCTGCTTCGTTTGCAGTTGCAACAAAACTCAAAGAGTCAGTATAGGCTTCAGCCTCAGCTTCAGTTAGTTTTTTATCAATAGAAACCGGTGTAACTCCCTTAACGACAATTTCAAAAGGAGTTGCTTTCATCACGCCTGCGACATTTTCAAGCTGCGCTGTAGCCTTATCTCCAATGGCATTTTTCAGGCCGCTTGGTGGAGCAGTATAAGTGATGTTCCCTGCCGAGATGTTACCATCAAATTTAAAGCTACCGTTCGGGCTTTTAGTAATGTTCCCCTCCGCGCTCAAAGATGTATTCTCTACCCAACTCGCTAATTGCCAGTCCTGAACAGCCGGAGTGAATGGGATATTTTCAACTTTAATTCTGGATACACCAATTGGAGCCGATGCTACGGCCTTGTCAAAAACTGGGCTACTCAGATGGGAAGAGTTTAAACCAAAGGCTCCAATAGAGGTTTCAGTGGCAGTACCTTTACCATACACAAAGTGTCCAAGTGCTGCGACGGGGGTTAATTTTCCACCAGTCAACCCAGGGGAGGTGGTTACTCCATCGGGGCGGAATCTGATAGTTGAGTTGTGAAGTGCCAACCCAACATTCAAACCAGGGTCAAAATACATATTACTATCCGCGAATGCGACTGATTGTAGGTCACGTGTAAATCCTGGCGCGACTGATTTGTCAATGTTTCCGCGTGTCCAACTATAGTTTTCGTCTGCGAGCTTAATAAGCATTTCTCGCCACAACCCCTTAAAATAATAGTTATTTCTCTGCTGCTGCTGCGCGCTAAAAATAATTGCTGGACTCTGTATGATTGGCCCACTACTTTGTACTGGGTCATACCCTGGACCGGCAGCTGTAATGACGAGAGCTGGGAGTTCTGTAGACATAATTGATATCCTTATCTTAAACGAAATGTTTATTTCTATCTGTATGTAGGGGAACTGCTGTATGCCTTGCTTATATTCACTGGCCATCTGGAGTTATGAGGTTAAGACCAAGGCGTTTACGAGGCATGAATGCACTGTATAAACAAACAGTATTATTCACAATCACATTTATGCATTTGCGCATAAATGCCGACGAACGGTAGAAACCTGGACGTACATTATTAGAAATTTACAATGGTCATTCCGCTGTGCCGCAACACGCTTGACCGAACGGTCCACATCAAGGAGTAGATGGCCACCTACAAGATACGGGTTTCTGGAAAACTCCGGGGTCAGAGCTCACTGTGCAAAAAACTACACATCAGCATCCGCACGGGAATGTTCAATCCCGAGGAAGCGAAGTATGCAAACGGTGTGGTGGTGGATCTGCCCTACCCCACCGACGACGTGAGATTACTCACGAAAGCCGCCGTCGAGGCGTTGGACCACGTATTCCGGCCAGGCTTTAAGTACAAGTTATGCTGCTGAACCTATGCCAACCAGGCGAATACACAGACGATCTATTCGCAGTATCACAGCCTGCAGATGCGTCCAGGGTAATGGGTGTCCTGGATCAGATTAACGGCCGTTGGGGACGGCGCACGTTGTGATCAGCCAGCGTGCCGGCGAACCCTGATTGGGCGATGCGAAGGGAGCTTATGAGTCAGAGCATCAACACTAGGCTCATGCGGCTGTGGTGTCTTGTCACGGAGCACGACGTGCTCAGGGGATCGGCAACCACCGGCGGAATCTAGCCGCGCCTTTGCTCGTCAAAGGACACCAAGCAAAGTCCCAAGGCACCGGCGGAAATTCCTCCGGTTCCCCCTCGACGGCCTGCATTGAACTGGGTGTGACCTTCCAGTCAAACACCCATTGAGTAGAATCGCGCCAGGCAAGTACCAAACCGCGCGCCTGCCGGTTATTCATATCGACACTATCCACTGGCAGCCAGGGTGGATCGAACGAAGCAGGGACGAGAAAACGCAGCTTTGTCTCGATGTCGAGGCCCGTGATTGCTGGATATTTGAAGGTGGCCATTCAGCCACTTGGGGCAACCGGATGGCCCGTGCAGATCTTTTAATCTGGATTGATCGTTCGACGACGCTTCGATTTTTACGCGTACTGCTCAGAACGCTGCTCCAGCGCGGCGAATCTCGGCCAGACTTGCCGTAGAACTGCCCCGAACTACTGGCGAATCTGCCGGAGTTTTTTAGATTCATGTGGTGGACGAGAAAATCATCGCGAGCAAAGATGCAGCAACTCATGGCAACGGCGTCATCAGCTTGCCGCGTGGTTCATCTGCGGTCCAATCGGGAGACAAGAGTTTTTCTTGCAAGTATTGGACACTCGACTGACCAGGCTCCGCGAGATTGATTGCATTTCGTTATCTGGAGATTTCCGCACCATTTTAGGAAAATTCCTACAGACATTTATGTTGTCAGTTACAAGAATTGGCCTCTTCTACGGCGACCACCTAACTCGTCATCGGCCCTAGGGGCGTATTCAGCCCGATCACCCGATCAATAGTTTGGCTAATCCAGCAAAAAAACACGCATGGATGGAATCGGCATGCTGGTATTTCACCTCGGAATGAGGTCTCTTTCTATTGTACTGCTGGGTTCGCTGGGTCTATTCAGCTCTGCCATGGCTGCTTCTATTTCTGCGCCTGGTGATCAGGACCTGATCCGCGATCGGCAAGATCGCCTCCTCGAAGAACAACAGCGGCGCCTTGAACAGCTCAAGGAGTTGCCCGGCAAAGAGGCCAGGCCCGAGGTACCGACAACCCCGGTGGACAGCCGTTGCTTCCCGATCCAGAGCATCGAGCTCGGAGGTGCCGAGGCCTTGTCCGAGGGCGAGCGCGCAGGGTTGATCCAGCCCTATTTCGGCCAATGTCTCGGTGTGCCGCAGCTCAACGAAGTGCTCAAGGTTATCACCGACCGTTATTTAGCCAAGGGCCTGGTCACCAGTCGTGCGTACTTGCCGCAGCAGGACCTTTCCAGCGGCAACCTCAAGATCCAGGTCGTCGAAGGCAAACTGGAAAGCCTGAAGGGCGCTGAAGGCAGTGGCATCACCGAGCGCCAATTGACCATGAGTTTTCCCGGCAAGCAGGGTGAACTGCTCAATCTGCGCGAAATCGAACAGATGGTCGATCAGTTGAATCGCTTGCCGTCGAACCAGGCGCAGATGGAGTTGGCGCCCGGCAAGGCCGTGGGCGGCAGTGATGTATTGGTCAAAAACACACCGCAAAAACCCTGGCGTGTCGGACTGTCACGGCATAACGGCGGTCAGCGCAGTACCGGTGAGCAGCAGTGGGGGGCCAGTCTTGAGTGGGATAACCCGTTCGGCCTGGCCGACCAGCTTTTGCTGCGTGGCGGCCACGATGGCGTCAGCGACCACCAGCAAACTTCACGCAACTCTATGCTCAGCTACAGTGTTCCGTTCGGTTGGTGGAACCTCTCGTACAGCTACATCGAAAGTGAGTACCGCTCCCAGGCCCATGCCAACAACTTCAAGTTCAAGCAGACCGGCGACAGCCAGAATCACCAGTTGCGCCTGGAGCGCGTCATCCATCGTGATGCCTTGAGCAAGACTTCCCTGAACACCGGCATCGCCTATCTGCGCACCAACAATTTTATTGAAGACAGCAAGCTCGCGTTGAGCAGCAATCGCCTCAGTGAAGCGCAAGTGGGTATCAACCATGGTCGGCGTATCGGCGGTTCATTCCTCAATATCGACCTTGGTATGCAAAACGGCATCGGCGCGTTCGATGCCCAGGCCAACCACGACCCGAAGCCCGGCCAGCCCGATGCGCGCTACCGCAAATACACCGCCACGGTGAGCTACCTGTACCCATTCAAACTCTGGGGCGAGTCCCTCAGTTTCAGCAGTTTGATGACCGGCCAGCGCAGTGAAGATGTGCTGTTCAGCTCGCAGCGCATGAGCCTGGGTGGGCAGTCGTCGGTTCGTGGCTATAAAGATCAAATGCTTGCCGGCGACAGCGGCGGTTACTGGCGCAATGACTTGCGCTGGAGCCGCCCGGTGACCTGGGCCTGGATGCGGCCGGTGTTCAGCGAATACGGCACCAGCCTCGGCTACGACCAGGGTGTGATCAGCCGTAACCGCTACAACGGCGAGCAGCACGGGCGCATGAGCAGCAACTCAGTGGAGTTGTTTGCGCGCGGCAAGAACGTCGCGGCCAGTGTGACCTTTGCACACTCTTTGGAACGACCGGACGCGATCACAGACCGTGAAGCACCGATCTATTTCCGTCTGGATTTTTCCCTTTAAATTTTTGACCGCCTTTGGGCATCGAGACATGACATGGATGTACGCCAGTTCGCCTTCCTCGCGCGCCAGCCTTCTGCTGCGGTAAAAAGCCGTTCCCATTTCCTGGGGCTGCCTAAACGCGGATTGGCATTGATCCTGGCCAACGCCATGTTCTGGCAACCGTTGTTGGCCCAGGCGGACGGTATTGTGGTGAATGCCCCGGGTACTACGCTCGGGCAAGCGGGTAACGGTGTACCCATCGTCAACATAGCCACGCCCAACGCCAATGGTCTTTCGCACAACCAGTTCCATGACTACAACGTCGGTGCCAACGGGGTCATCCTCAACAACGCCACCGACCGCACCCAGTCCACGCAACTGGGTGGCATCATCGTCGGCAACCCCAATCTCAACGGCGCCGCTGCCAATATCATCCTCAACGAAGTCAACGGCGGCAGCCCCAGCCAATTGCGTGGCTACACCGAAGTGGCCGGGCAATCGGCGCATGTGATCGTCGCCAACCCCTATGGCATCAGCTGTAACGGTTGCGGCTTTATCAACACCCCGCAAGCGACACTCACTACCGGTAAAGCCGTGATCGAAAACGGCCAGATCAATCGTTACCAGGTTGATCAGGGCAGTGTGGCTATCGAAGGCGCTGGCCTGAATGCCAGCAACGTCGACCAGTTCGAAATCATCACCCGTGCCACCACCATCAATGCGCAGATTCAGGCGAAAAAACTCACAATCGTCGCTGGTCGTAACGACGTCGACGCTCGCACCCTGAATGCCACGGCGCGGGCGGCGGATGGCAGCCAGGCGCCGGATCTGGCGATTGATTCGTCGGCGCTGGGCGGCATGTATGTGGGCGCGGTCAAGCTGATTGGTACTGAAGCCGGTGTCGGCGTGAAATTGTCGGGAGATATGGTCGCGGGCGGCGATATTCAGATCGATGGCGGTGGCAATGTGGTCATGGGCCTGACAACCGCGGGCGGTGCTGTCAATGTGAAGGCCCAGAGCGTCGAAACTCAGGGGCTGGTCGCCGCAGGCGGTTCCCTGAACATGAAAACTCAGGGCGATCTGACCAACCAAAAAAACTTGGTTGCTCGTGATCGTGTGCAGCTACAAAGCGGTGGTGCGTTGACCAACAACGGCATCATCGAAGCGGGTGTCAATGTTGACCAGACACGCAATGTTCAGGGTGATGTTCAGGTCTCAGCCGGGCAGTTGAACAACAACGGCAAGACACTCGTTGCCAGCCGCGATCTTTCAGTCAATGTCGCTGGAGCTCTGAATAATCAGGGCGGCACCCTGAGTGCACAAAACCAGCTCAAGGTCAGTGCCGCAACACTGGATAACCAACAGCAAGGTCGCGTGTTGAGTGCCGCAAGTATTGAGCTGAATACCGCACGGCTGCTCAATTCCAACGCAGGCTTGGTGGTCGGCGACCGAGGCCTGAGCGGGAGCGTCGGGCAGTTGGTTAATCGTAAGGGTGAGCTCTCAAGCCTGGCTGAAGTCACCTTGCAGGTGGAGAGTCTGGACAACGTCGCTGGCCTGATATCTGCCGGCCAGGCGCTACGCTTGACCGCAAGTAGCATGGCCAATAATCAAGGTGGTCGCCTGGTTGCCGGGCAGCATCTGCAGATTAACGCCGGGCAACTGGACAACAGCCAGTCAGGCGTCCTGACCAGTCAGGGCGACCTGGGGCTGAATATTGCCGGTACGTTGGAGAATCAACAGCAGGGCCGAATCGAGTCTGGTACTGCCGCACAGGTCAGTGCCGGAACTTTCAACAACCAGCAACAGGGTGTACTCGTCAGTGGCGGCGCCCTGGAACTGGCGACCGGCTCGCTCAATAACAGCCAAGGTGGATCAATCTCCAGCGCCAAGGCTCTCAATGCCCGTGTCACCAGCCTCGACCAGCATGAGCAAGGGCGCATTTCCAGCAATAGCGACGTAACCCTGGACCTGGGCAACGGCCACCTCGACAACCGCGATGCAGGCTTGATCAATGCCAGTGGCCAACTGACGTTGAAAAATCTCAATAGTGTCGACAACCGCAGCGGCGAAATTTCCAGTGCCTATGGTTTTACTGTCGCGGCAAACAGCCTCGACAACCGCGCAGGCAAGCTGCTCAGTGACCAGGCCTTGGGCCTGCGTATCGCCCAGACGCTGAACAATGGTGCCGGTCAGATTGCAGCCAGCGGGCTGGATATTGACGTTGCCAGTTTGATCAACGACCAACGCGGTCGAGTTCACAGTCGTGAGCGGCTTAACGCCAGGGTGGGTGGTTTGCTCGCCAATCAAAGCGGGAGTTTCAGTGCCGACGCAGGCGCACAGTTGACCGTGGGAAGCCTGGACAACAGCAATGGCGGCCAACTTTTCAGCCAACGCGATTTGAGCCTGAACCTCAATCGGGGTCACCTGAACAACCAGGGTGGCTTGATCAATTCCCCAGGCCAGTTGTTGTTGACTCAACTTAACAGCGTCGATAACCAGGGCGGCGAAATCTCCAGCGCCCAAGCCTTCGATCTGAATGCGGATCAACTCAATAACAGCGCCGGCAAGTTGCTCAGCGAGCAAGCCTTGAGTGTTCGCATTGCCCGCGCCCTGGACAACACCAAAGGTGCGTTGACCGCAAAGGCCCTGGATGTAAGGGCTGGAACGCTGATTAACCAGTCCGGTCGACTCGCTGCGGTGGATAGCGTCAATTTGCAAGTCGATGGCGAACTCGATAACCGCAGCGCAAAGGTTCTGGGCAAAAATCTTGTGCTTGGCGTTGGGACGCTCAATAACGACCAGGGCCTGGTACAGGGTGATTCGACGTTGCTGCTCCAAGCGGGCGGCGCGGTCAGCAACCAGGCAGGCACGTTGGCCGCTGGGCACAGCGTGACGCTCAACAGCGCCAGTCTGGATAACCGCAAAGGTAACTTGACCAGCGACGGTGCGCTGACGGCAGGGATTGCGGGCAGCCTGCTCAACCAAGCGGGGCTTTTGAGTGCCGGCACTGACCTGCAGTTGAATGCCACCGACCTGAACAACTCGCTCAAGGGTCGCATTGCCGCTCAGCAGGTACAGCTCACGGGGCAAGGGTTGGATAACAGTGCAGGCGGTAGTCTGTATGCCAAAGGTCAATTGGGTGTGGCCCTCGGCGGCCAGTTTAACAACGCCCAAGGCACACTGCGCAGCGATGATCGTTTGACCATCAACGCCTCCGGTTTAACCAATGATGACGCAACACTCTCCAGTGCCAGCGACCTGAAGATTACGACCGGCAAGCTGAGCAACCAGGGCGGGCGCCTTAGCAGCGCGACCCAGTTGGGTATGACGGTTACCGCGCTGGACAACAGCCGCAAGGGGCAGGTCTCCAGCCAAGCCGATGTAAGCCTGGACCTGCAAGGTGGCCATCTCAACAATAGTTCTGGTCTGATCAATGCCCCAGGGAAATTGCTGCTCAAGCAACTGGGCAGCGTTGATAACCAGAGCGGTGAAATTTCCAGTGCGCGCGCCTTTGAGTTGGCGGCGACGGCCTTGAATACGACGGACGGCAAGATACTCAGCCAGCAAGCCCTGACCTTGCGCATTGCTCAAGCGCTGGACAACACCCGCGGCTTGATTTCCGCCGCGGCCTTGCAGGTAAACAGCGCCAGTCTGGGCAACCAGGGCGGCAAGCTGAGTGCCGTTTCCGACCTGAACCTCGGCGTAGACGGTGTGCTGGACAACCGCAACGGTGAATTGCTGGGTCAGCACTCGACAGTCGAAGTGGCTGCGCTGGACAACAGTCAGGGGCGCATCCAGGGCGATAACCGCTTGACTTTGACCAGCCACGGCGCGGTCAACAATGACAAAGGCACGCTAGCTGCCGGTCAGACGCTGACGGTCAATGCTGCCAGCCTGGACAACCAGTCCAAGGGCCGTCTGACCAGCAAGGGTGACGCGCACCTGGTGGTGGGGAGTGTGGATAACCGCGGCGGCAGCATCACCTCGGTCGGGCAGTTGCAGGTCACGGGCGACCAGTTGGATAACCGTCAGGCCGGGTTGCTTAACTCGGGCAAGGCCATGAACCTGTCCATCGGCAAGCTGGACAACCAAGGGGGTGAAGTTTCCAGCGTTACCGAACTGACGATGACCGGCCGCGAACTGGACAACAGCAATGCCGGTCGCGTACTGGCCAATAGCACGCTCCAGTTGACGCTCGACAGGCTGAACAACCAGCTCAAGGGCCTGATTTCTGCGCAACAGGATGTCAACCTCAAGGCAACCAGCCTGGACAACAGCGCCCAAGGCAGTCTCTACGCCAAACGCAACCTGGATATGACCCTGACCGAACAGGCTGACAACAGCCAAGGCGTAATGCGCAGCGACGCCGCCTTGCAATTGCGCGCTGCCAGCGTGGCCAACAACGGCGGACGCATCAGCAGCGGCGGGGCACTCTTGTTGACCGCAGCCAATGCGATCAGTAACCAGAACGGTGATGTGCTCAGCGCGGATACCACGACGGTGAAAGCTGGCAGTGTCGACAACAGCGCAGGGCGTATTGTTGCTGATGGTGCATTGCAACTGACTACCGGCGTATTGCTCAACCAGCGCCAGGGCCGTGTCACCAGCGCTGATCGCCTCGACCTGATCGCGACCGACGTCGACAACCGCTTCGAGGGCCGCATCGCCAGTGACCAGGCGCTCAACGCCAATATCACCAGCCTGGACCAGCGCGGTGCTGGCGAACTTTACAGCAACAGCGAACTGACCCTGGACATGAACCATGGGCACTTGAACAACGCCGATGGTTTTATCAACGCGCCGGGGCGGTTGTTGCTCAAAAACCTGAAAGGTGTCGACAACCGTAACGGCGAAATTTCCAGCACGAAGGCCTTTACCGTGAGTGCCGACAGCCTGGATAACAGCGCCGGCAATTTACTCAGCGACCAAGGCTTGACCCTCAAAATCGAACAGGCCCTGCTCAACGTCAAGGGGCTGATTTCAGCCGCCGGCGTTGGGCTTGATGCCTCGCGCCTGGATAACCGCGAAGGCAAAGTCAGCAGCTCCGTAGGCGCGCGTCTGGCGGTCAAAGAAGATCTGCTTAACGACCAGGGCGAAATCGTCAGCACAGGCCACACGCAGTTGAATGCGGCAAGCTTGAGCAATGCCGCAGGGCAAGTGCTCGGTGATGTCAGCCTGGACGTGAAGGTCAAGGGTGCTTTGAATAATCAGGCCGGCACACTCGGTGCCGGTACCGCGCTGGACGTACGCGCGGCAAGCCTGGATAACCGCCAGGCGGGGAAATTGGCGAGTGACGGCCGGCTCAGCGCAACGATTGACGGGCTACTGGACAACCAGGCAAAAGGGCAGGTGTTGGCCAAGGGCGCGATGGAACTGCGTGCCGGCCGTCTGGATAACCGCGAAGGGCGGCTAACCGGGCAGGACCTGTTGACGCTGCACAGTGCGAATGTCGACAACCGCAGCGGTGTGATCCTTTCCCAGAAGGACCTTCAACTCAATGTGGCTGAAGTGGACAATCAGCAAGGCTCACTCAGCAGCAAGGCGGACTTGAGTTTCGCCGGGCAACAGTTGCGCAACCAGAAGGGCCTGGTGAGTGCCGTCGGGCCCCTGCGACTGACTGCCGACAATGTGCAAAACGCGGCTGGCCGCATCGCCAGTCAGAGTGATCTGCAGGCAACCATCGGCGTACTGGCCCAACAGGGCGGTGAGCTGGTTGCCCAGAACGAGCTGAGCCTGAGTGGGACTTCCCTGGACAATCGCGATGGCGGTCTGGTAGGCGCTACAAAAGCGCTGAAACTGACGGTCGACACCGTTGATAACCGCGCGGGCGAGATCTCCAGCCAGAGCAGTGTCGACTTCAAGGGACAGCGCCTGGATAACAGCGCAGGCAAACTGATGGCAGGTACGGCGCTGGAATTGGCCGTGGCCCACGTGATCAACCAAGCCCAAGGTCTGGTATTTGCCCGAGACAACCGCTTCAACGGCGCGCGCCTGGACAACGGCCAAGGCCGCTTTGCCGGCCAGCAGTCACTCGATATTTCCCTGGCTGCCATTCCCGGCACTGAATTGGACGGGCGACTGGATAACCAGCAGGGCCAGGTCAGCAGCGAGGGCACGTTGCAACTGACCAGCGCGACCCTTAACAACAACGCCGGTGCACTCTCTTCGGCGGGTGCGCTTACCCTGGCTACCGGTGGTGCTATCACCAACCAGGGCGGCATCATGGAGACCGATGCCAGTCTCATCCTGACCAGCGCCAGCCTGGACAACGGCCCCAAAGGTCTGCTCAACAGCCGTGGTGCGCTGAGCCTGAGCACCGGAGTGCTTAACAACAATGGTCGTATCACCAGCGCCGATCGCCTGGACCTGGCAGCCACCCAGGTGGACAACAGCGGACGTATCGCCAGCAGCAAAAACCTGACCGCCGCGATCACCGGCCTGAGTCAACAGGGCGGTGAGCTATTCAGTAATACCCAGCTCGATCTTGACCTGAACCACGGCCAACTGAGCAATGTGGGCGGCTTGATCAATAGCCCGCTGCTGATGTTGAAAAACCTCGCCGATGTGAACAACCAGCGTGGCGAAATTTCCAGCCAGCACGCCTTCGTCCTGGCGGCTCGTAACCTGGATAACGCCGGCGGCAAGCTGATCAGCAACCAAGGCCTGACACTGCAGATTCAAGACGCCTTGGGCAACGCCAAAGGTGCGATCAGCGCAGCCTCCCTCAACGCCAACAGTGCCCGCTTGGACAACACTGATGGTTTGCTCAACAGTCGTGGCGTCATGGACGTCTCTGCCACCCAAGCACTTGATAACCAGCGCGGAACACTGATTGCCGACGGCGCCATGCGGCTGTCTTCCGCTCGGCTCGACAACCGTGAAGGTGACGTATCGGGCAAGGCATTGGTGACGGTTGATATCGATGAGGTCGATAACCGTGGCGGTCAACTCATCAGCACTACGGCAGTGGATGTGCGTGGTGCGTCCCTGGACAACCGCAAAGGCCTGGTTGGCGCCGATAAAGCGCTGAAACTGCGGGTCGATAGTATCGACAATCGTGGCGGCGAACTGTCGACTAACGCCGACCTGACCGTCACCGGGCAAACCCTGGATAACAGCGATGCTGGTCGTGTACTGGCCGGGCAATCATTGAACCTCACGCTCACCCAGCTGCTTAATCGCAACCAAGGCCATCTCAACACTCAGCGGCTGATGCTGAGCGCTCAGGACCTGGACAACAGCAACGGCAAACTGCTCGCCCAGCAGCTTCTGCAACTTGATCTCAAAGGTGAGCTCAATAACACTCAAGGCGTGCTCAACAGTGAAGGGCGCCTGGACGTCAGTGCAGCCAGCCTGGTCAACCGTCAGGGCCGAATTTCCAGTGCCCAGGCGTTGGATCTGGGTTTAACGGGTGGAGTGGACAACGAGGGCGGTGAGCTCGTGACTGACAGCACGCTGCACCTGCGCAGCGCTAGCTTGGGGAACCAGAAGGGCGTGCTCAGTGGCAAAGGGGCGGTCAGTGTAACCACTGGCGCGCTGGATAACACTGGGGGCCGTCTCACCAGTGGCGACACCTTGGAGCTGAAGGCGGGGCTAGTGAACAACAGCGCCGGCAACATCGGCAGCGCCCAGGCCCTGACGGCCAGCGTCAATGGGCTTGATCAACAAGGTGGCAAGCTGTTCAGTAACGCGGGCCTGACCCTAGGCCTGAACAATGGTCAGCTTAACAATCAGCAGGGCCTCATCAACGCGACCGGACCGCTGGTGCTCAGCCACCTCAATGGTGTGAACAACCAAGCGGGTGAAATCTCCAGTGGCCAGGCGTTCAATATCGTGGCGCGCAACCTGGATAACAGCAGTGGTCGAGTCCTCAGCAATCAGGGCCTGACCCTGCGTATCGACCAGGTACTCACCAACGTCAAGGGTTTGGTTGCAGGTGCGAGCCTGAGTGCTCAAGCGGCCGCCGTCGATAACAGCGGCGGTACGCTCACCAGTCGTGCTGACCTTGAATTGACCAGCACCGGGCTGCTGAGCAACGGGCAGCAAGGGTTGATCAACGCCGCGCAAGCACTGACAGTCAATGCGGGCAACCTCAATAACCAGGGCGGCAGCCTGCTTGGCACCAGCGCCCTGACAATCAATGCTTCGGCCTTGGACAACAGCGCCAAAGGCCTGATCAACAGCCAGGGTCGCCTGCAGTTGAATGCACAGGCCCTGGACGCCAGCGATGGCGGTGAGGTGTCCGCCAAGGGTGATATGGACCTTACGCTGACCTCCCTGGCACTGCGTGACGGCCGGCTGATTGGTGAGCAGCGCTTGACGGTGGACCTGTCCAACGGTGATCTGGATAACCGTAAAGGCCTTGTCTTCGCTAAAGGCCCGCTGACCTTGAAGCGCTTGCGCGACCTGCAAAACCAAGGCGGTGAAGTCTCCAGCCAAAGTGTCCTGAGCCTGGCGGCCCGTAACCTGGATAACAGTGCGGGTACGCTCATCAGCCAACAGACGCTCACTGTGCAGGCAGATGAAACTGTCAATCGAGGCGGCCTGATCTCAGGTTGGCAGGGTCTGAATCTGACCGGCACGCGCCTGGACAACCGTGACAAAGGCACGCTGTCCAGCCGCAACGGCGATCTTGATGTGCGCCTCAGTGGCAGCTTACTCAACAGTGGCGAAGGCGCGCTGGCCAGCCAAGGCCGCTTGAATGTCAGCGCCGCCAGTCTGGATAACAGCAACAAAGGTGTTATCTCCAGCGGCGCGCAGCAGACCTTGAGCGTGATTGGCGCATTGAACAACACCCAAGGTGGGTTGATCGACAGCGGTTCGACGCTGGATCTGAGCGCGGCCAACCTCGACAACAGTGCCGGCACTATCACGGCCCTGCGCAACCTGAATTTTCTGGGTGGCAACTTGCTCAATACCGGTGGGTCGCTGATGGGTAACGACCATCTGGTGCTCAACCTGCAAGGTCACCTTGGCAACGTCAACGGCAAGATTGCGGGTACCAGTTCGCTGGCGCTCAAGCAAGCTATTGAAGTGGATAACCGTGGTGGGCAACTCGCTAGCCAGGGAGCTCTGTCATTGGCCATGGGTGGTCTGAACAACAGCGAAGGCGGCACCGTTGCGTCCAAAGGTCGGCTAGCCATTGATGCCAGCGCTATTGTGCAAAACAACGCCGACGGCCTGATTTACAGTCAAGAAGGCGACCTGCAAATCAAAGCCTTTGGCCTGACCAACGCGCAGGGCAAATTGCAGGGGCAAAACGGTTTGCGTGTCGAGGTCAATAGCGACCTCGACAACCAAGGCGGCAATATCATCAGCCAGACCGGCGACGTGCACCTCAAGGCCGGCAACCTCGACAACCGCAGCGGTGTGCTCGCCAGTCTCAAGGGTGCCATCGAGGCCGGTGTGGTGGGTGTGCTTCGCAACGGTCATGACCTGAGCGGTAACCCCAAGGGCGGCTTGATTCAGGGCCAGAGCCTTCTGCTGACGGCTGGCCAGCTCGATAATCAGGGTGGTCACGTTGGCGCGCAGACGGGGAATGCGCTGCTGACCGCCGCAACCCTCAATAACCAGCAGGGCGCTTTGTACGCCAAAGCCCTCATGCGCATCAATGGCGGTAGCCTTGATAACAGCACCGGCCAGATTGCCGGTGACCAGATCGCGCTAGGCCTCAATGGCCAACTGACCAACCACAACGGCCTGATCGAAAGCACCAACAACCTGACCGTGGCCGCCAACGCCATCGATAACCAGGGCGGCAAGTTACGCGCGCTGGGTCGTACGGGCAAGACGGAGTTCCAGATCGGCGGTGTGTTCGACAACCGTAACGGCGCCGTGGAAACCGCCAACCAGGACTTGACCCTGGCGGCTACCAGCTTCCAGAACAACGGCGGCCAATTGCTGCATGTGGGTGAGGGCACGTTCGACATCTCGTTGCCCAACGTGACGGGTGCCGGGGGCACCATAGTCACTCGTGGCGGCCTGACCTTGAACGCGGACACCTGGACCAACACCAGCGTCATCCAGGCCGGGCGTTTGAACGTCAACGTCAATAGCTTCACCCAGACTGAGACCGGACAACTGCTGGCTTCGACGCACTTGGAAGGCAAGGGCGGCAGTTGGGTCAATAATGGCTTGATTGCCAGTGATGGCAGTTTAAAGCTCGACCTCACGGGCGTTTATAGCGGTAACGGGCGAATCACCAGCCAGAGCGGTCTCAACCTGCATGCGGCTCAGTTGGACCTCAGTAAGAGCGCCAAGATTACTGGCGGTGGCGATACCCTGGTCAACATTGATGGTCAATTGAACAACTATGGACGCTTGACCTCTGCGACCAATCTCAATCTCTCGGCAGGGGCGCTGAACAACTACGGGACGTTGGGTGGCGCTCAGAACGTGACAGTAACCAGCGATACCCTGTTGAACGATCATGGCTTGCTGTTCAGCGGCAATGACATGGCTTTGCACAGCAACACAATCACTAACCAGTACGGCGACATCTACAGCCTTGGGCAACTGGATGTGACCGGTCGAGATGGCGTGAGCAAAGCAGCCAGTCTCGAAAACGTATCCGGCAGCATTGAGTCCGGTCGTGATATGTCACTCAAGGTTGCCAGCCTGACTAACCGCCGGGATGAGTTCACCACAAAAGACACCGCCGGTAGCGGCGGGTCACTCACCAATATTTGTTGGGACTGCCGTGGCGATCACTATGTTGTCGATTTTGTCGGCACGGAGAACTATCAAAGTGAGCTGCTGAAGACATCGGCTACTTCGACTATCCAATCGACCGGGCGTATGGATATCGCCGCTGACACGCTGCTCAATGAATACAGTGTTGTTGCTGCCGGCGCTGACATGAACATCGCTGCGGATACGCTGACCAACAAAGGCGCTGCGTCTGGCTCCGGGACGCGTACCCGTACCTGGCGGATGGAAGCGACCGACGGTACTTTTTGGCGTTTCAAACGTAGCTTCATGGACCCCTACAACGCCCAGTCAGGACCAAAAAGCCTACCGGTTAGTGCGTTGTCAACGTTCAGGCTGATTGGCGATACCTTGGTATCGTCCGCCGGCGCGTCACTGGCACCGGCGATCATCCAAGCTGCAGGTACTGTGAACATCAGCGCTAGCAAGACCTTGATCAACAGCATTGAAACGTCCTTCACTGCCTTGTCCGCGCGCGCTCCGCGTAATGAGGACACTGGCGTCGCCAGTGGCCCAGCAACAGTGGTGGTGCAACTCGCTCCACAATTGCCACCGGACCTGGCACAGCAACAAGTCAACCCCCTGACATTACGCGGGTTCACCTTGCCCAACGGCACCCACGGTCTGTTCCGCCTCAGTAGCCAGGCGGGTGATGACACTCAAGCCACCCAAGCCGCCAGTGGCCCGCAGAGTTGGACCATGGGCGGTGCCACCCTCGGCCTTGCTCAGCGTCAGGACGCACAGCCGGCGCTTGAGACGCGCACCTTCGACTTGAAAAATGTGACTCAACAGGCCGCGACTACCCGCCAGTTGGACCCGACAGCACGTCAGGTCAGTGGCATCACTGCCACCAGCAGAACACTTAACGTTGCCGGGGCCGGCGATGTCGACAACGGCAGCGGTTGGACTCCCAGCCAGATCACCACAGGTGAAATCGCCCGGGGCGAGGGCATTAACGCCCAAAATCCGTCTACAGGCCCAACTCCGCCAGTGGCCAACGTCACAGGGCCAAGCGATCAGCCTGACTTGGCGCTGACTCAAAGGGATACACACATTCAGGTCGCCACGCCGGGCGAGCCGTCTCGACCGACGTTGGACATTCCTGGCGTGACGCCGGTTATGCCAGGCGTCCAGCCGGTGGTCAGCACACCCAATACACAAAACCTGGCCAGTGGCCCCACGCAAGTGGCATTGGTTGCCGCTCAGCCGCTTGATGCCGGTGCACATACCACAACGGTTGCCAGTCAGACCGTCAATCGTGTGCAGGGCTTTACGCCTACAGCACCGTCGTCCCAGCCGCACAAGTACCTGATCGAAACCAACCCGGTGCTCACGGACCTCAAGCAGTTCATGAGCTCCGACTATTTGCTCTCAGGGCTGGGTTACAACCCGGACGAAAGCGCCAAACGCCTGGGCGATGGCCTCTATGAGCAACGGTTGATCCAGCAGGCTGTGCAGGCGCGTACAGGACAGCGTTTTATCGGCGGTCAGAACACCGACGAGAAACTGTTCAAGTACCTGATGGACAATGCGATCCAGAGCAAACAGCAACTGAACCTGGCAGTGGGCGTGACCTTGACCTCGCAACAGGTCGCGGCACTGACCCATGACATCGTCTGGCTCGAACAGCACGAAGTGAACGGTGAGAAGGTGCTGGTGCCCGTGCTTTACATGGCCCAGGCCAACAATCGTCTTGCACCCAACGGTGCATTGATCGCCGGTAACGATCTGAATCTGATCACCGGCGAGAACCTGGAGAACGCCGGCACACTGCGCGCCACCAACAATCTATCGGCCAAAGCGGGTAATGACCTGATCAACAGCGGTTTGATCGAAGCCGGTAACCGCCTGGACCTGCTGGCGGGTAACAATATCGTCAACAAGTCCGGTGGCATCATCGTCGGACGCGACGTGACGCTCACCGCGATCAAGGGTGATGTGATCAACGAACGTGCCGTAACCCGAACCGGCAATGGAACCGCGGAGCGTCGCGACTATCTCGACAGTGCGTCACGCATCGAGGCTGCGAATGACCTGACAATGAATGCCGGCCGTGACGTGTCCAACACCGGTGGCGTGCTGAAAAGCGGGCGTGATACCACGCTTGTCGCTGGCCGTGATGTTCACATCGATGCGGTTGAACAACGCAATGGCTTGGATCTGGGCAACCGTCTACGCACCGAAACTGTGACGCAAAACGGTGCCAGTGTGGAGGCTGGCCGCGACTTCAACGTGTCGGCAGGGCGTGACTTCACCGCCATTGCCAGCCGCATCGAGGCCAAGCGTGACTTGAGCATTACGACGACCGAAAACTTGAGTATTTCGTCGGCCGCCGACGAACAGCATTCATCGAGCAAGTCCAAGAAGGTCACTCAGTCCAAGGATCACATCAGCCAGGTTTCCAGCGTGCTGACGGCCGGCGGCGACGTATCGCTCAATGCTGGTAAAGATCTGGAACTCACCGCCAGCCGGATTTCCGGTGGCGGCAACGTGGCCCTTGATGCACAACGCGATGTGAGCATCCTGTCGGCACTGGACGAAGACGCTTCGTTCTACTCGAAAAAGAGCAAAGGCTCATTCGGCCGCAGCAAAAGCCGACAGCAGGAAAGCTACGACAGCACCAACGTAGCCTCCGTCGTCGAAGCCGGCAAAGACCTGACCGTCAACGCCAGCAAGCAAGCCGATGGCGGCATGAGCATCGATGGCGGACGTGACGTCACTGTGATCGGCAGCCAGTTGAAAGCAGGCGGCGACATGTTGTTGGGTGCCACCGGTGACATCGCGGTGCTGTCGGGTGTCGAGGAGCATGGCTCCTACAGCAAGAAGATCAAGTCCGGGTTCCTGGGGCTTTCCAAAAGCGGCAAGAGTCAGTTGAAAACTACTGCCAGCCAAGTGGGCAGTGAGTTGGAGGCGGGCAATGACGTGGTGGTGGCGGCGGGTAATGATGTGCGGGTGCGGGCCAGTGAGATCAGTGCTGAAAACGATGTCGAGTTAAGGGCTGGGTTGGTCAAGGACACGGGTGACATCAACCTGATTTCTGCGAATGACACCGCTTATAGCCGTAGCGAGAAATACGAGAAGAAAACCGGCTCGATTTCGGGTGGGTTCATTGCGATTTCTTCAGCCAAGAAAGCTGGCCAGGAAGCCCAAAGCAGTACCAGTGTAGGTAGCCAGGTGGCGGCGGATCGTGATGCGAGCTTGCAAGCCGAGCGAGATATTAACTTGGTAGGCAGTGGCGTCAGTGCTGGACGTGATGTCAGTCTTAATGCGGGGCGCGATGTCAACGTCGTTGCGGCGCAAAACACCCAGAGCCAGCGGGATTGGGCCAAGTCGAAGCAGACGGGGGTTGGTGTTTCCAGTGATGGGAACGGCGTGAGTTTCTTCGCCGGTACTGAAGGCAGTTCGGAGAAGAATCGCATTGAGCGAGAAACTGCCGTCGGCAGCCAGGTAAGCGCCGGGCAAGATGTGGCGATCAACGCCAAGCGTGATATCAACCAGCGCGGCTCTGATGTGGGCGCTGCCAATGATATTGAGCTGACTGCGGGTAGAAATATCAATATCGATGCCGCGCGCGAAAGTGTGCTCACAGAGCAGATACGCGAGAAAGAGAGCAACGGCCTGGGTGTTTCGATCAACCATAACTATGCCAATACCAAGAACGCTGTCAGCGGAGCAGGGAAAGGCGAGGACAATGTCAGCAAAGGATCGAGCACACTGAAGGCCGTGGATTCGGTCAGCCAGTTTGTGAGCGGCCCGACGGGAGATGCCAAGTTCGGTAATAGCAAGCAGAGCACAAGTGAGCAAACCACAGAGGTTACGAACCGCTCATCGACACTGCAGGCGGGCAATGACATCACGCTGTCGGCAGGCAATGACGTCAACGTCAAAGGCAGTCGCTTGAATGCAGGGCGCGATATCAATATCAAGGGGCGCGACGTCACCCTTGATGTGGCCAAGGGCAGCGTCAGCCAGGAGAGCACCCAGACCCAAAGTTGGGGAGGGATCCATGGTGGAACCAGTGGCGGGTTTAAAGTCGGTATCGGCGGCAGTCACGGGGTAGCGAATGAGGACCGTAATCGCGAGTCCTCGGCAGCAATGGAGTTGGATGCTGGCCGCAACATAAAACTTGATGCCAGCAACAACCTGAACCTTGTGGGGACGCAAGCCAAAGCAGGTCGAGATATCGACTTGAAAGCGGGTAATGAACTTAACATTGGCTCCTCGCAGAACGCTTCCAGCAGCGAGAGCAACAGAAACAGTGCCGGAGGAGAAGTCGGCATTACGGTTGGGTCGGACGGCGTTGGCTTCTATGCCAGTGTCAGCCTGGGCAAGGGTAACCTGGACCGTGACGGCAAGGCACAGCAAGAGGCCTATCTCTATGCCGGCGATCGTCTTGGCTTCACCAGTGGCCGTGACACCAACATTACCGGTGCAACCCTGCGAGGTGATGAAGTTGTCGGTCGTGTCGGAGGGGACCTCAAAGTTGCCTCGATTGCTGATACTGGCAAGGTCAAGGGCAAAGAGTTCGATCTCAACGCTACCGTGACTATTGGCCCAGGCGCTGGAGTGAGCGGTTCGGTAGGGTTTGGTCAAACCAACGGAAAGACCAACTGGATTGAAGATCAGACCCGTATCACCGCCAAAGACAAGGTTGATATCCGCACTGAAAATAATACTCAGATTAACGGTGCACTGATTGCTTCCGACAGCGGCAAGCTCAAGCTGGATACCCGTACCCTGGGCTTCAGCGACATATCCGGGGAAGACAAGGAACATGGTTATTACCTGAACGTTGGCGGTACGTTCAAGGCCTCCCAGGAGCAAAATTCCACGACGACTGATGCCAGCCAGGTCGGCAAAGGCAAGGATGGCGAGACCAGCGGCAATATCAGCGGTTGGAAGTACGACAAAGAGCGAGAGCAAACCGTTCGTGCCACGGTGGGTGCGGGTGAAGTCATCGTTCGAAATGACGCAGAGACGGGGCGTGACTCGACCTCTGGCTTGAATCGCGATGTCGACAAGGCTTATGAGATCACACGTGATAAAGAGTCCCGGACTGATCTTTACGTCAGCAGTTCATCTGTCGAAGACATGCTCACACCCTACGAGACCGCCAAGCAATGGGGTAATGATCTTTACAACTACGACAAGACAGCCAAGGCGAATTGGGACGCGGCTAGTATTGGGGTGAATGCTGTCGTAAACAAAGTCGAGGCAGCCCTTGGTCGCAAGATTGACACAGGGGCGGTTGCCATAGCCGGCAAAGACCTGGCGGAAAGCACCCTTGAAGCGTTGATTCTGTCGGGCAAAAGCCGCAGTGCGGCTATGGATATGATGAAAGACCCTGAGTTCCAGGCAGGGGTGCTGAAAAAGCTAGATAGCATCATGCATATCAACGAAGGCGTTTTGAAAAAAACGCAGTCAGATGTTAACGCGATGATAAGCAAGTACGACTCCACGGTTGCTGGAACGATGGTGATCAAAGAGCCAGTCATCACAGTAGGCGAGGAAACGGCACTCATGGCCGCACTCGACCTCGCTGGGGACCTGCATCAGTATCAACTCGCTCATCCGGATAGCATGGAAGCGGTGGTGTATGTACTAGCGCTTGCACAAGGCCCCAAAGGTGTTCTTCAGTTAATCGCTGGGAAAATCGTTGACGAAACACCCCAGGGACAAAAGTTCTCCGAGCAGGTGGAGGCGTTTGAAACGAGGGTTGGCAAGGCGGTTGCTGAAAAGATGCTCGGGCTTTCTGAGCCTACTGACCTTCTAAAACCCGAGGACGACGGGGATCAGAAGTTTATCGGGGGAGGGAAGTTGCTCGTCAGTATCTTGTCGGGTGGGTTGCCTGGGTTACCTAAGAAGAGAGGTGACACGGCAGGAACCGTCAAGGATCGACCAGTTGACCACTTTAATGATAAAAAAGACCCTGAGATGATTTTGGGCGGGGCTCACAGAGACACGACTAAACCAGCCAATGACAAATTAGACTCCCATCATTGTCCGGCGAAAGGCTGTTATGTCGGTGCCCCGATAAGTTCAAAGGACGGCCCTGCTATAAAAATGGACCCCAAGGATCATGCGGATACGGCTAGCCATGGGCGTTCGGATGAGGCAAAAGCCTATCGTGCAAAGCAGGAGGAGTTGCTAGCCCAAGGAAAGCTGAAGGAGGCAATCCAAATGGACGTGGATGATATAAGAGGCAAATTTGGAAATAAGTATGATGCCGCTATAAAACAAATGTTGGATTATGCAGATACTTTGAATCCTGATGAATTCAAGAAAAGGTAAGGTTTTATGATTTTTGATTATTTGATGACTGGCTCAATTGGTCCCATACGCGTTGGTATGCCGAGAGAGGAAGTTCGCGCCTGTTTAGGTGGAGAGTTAAGAACGTTCAAAAAAACGTCTTTGTCGTCAAATACGCTGGATGCTTTTGATCATCACTCTGTGCACGTTTATTATGACGATGGTGATCTTGTAAAAGGTGTAGAGTTTTTTTCGGTTGAGAATTTTTCTTGGCATGGAAAAAAAATCGTAGGTGAAAGTTATGCTGAGCTGAAGAAGTGTTTGGCTCAGCATGGTGTGGTTTTTTCTTCAGATGATTGTGGTGTTGACGTGGATGGACTTGGGATGGGATTTTACATTCCGGATATAAGTGATGAAGGGGAGTTTGCATTAGTTAAAAGTGTATACATTGATTTGTCTGTAGGCTAAGCGTACGGCGCCGAAGTAGAAGTCAGAGAGGTCTCCATAAATTTGCCTGTTCTTCATGTGCTCCTTTTTTGAAAGATATAGAGGGGGTCGATAGAGAAAACGGATAAAATCCGTCGGTTAGCATTCGGCTTGATAGGTCAAGGCCATAGATATTTGTAACGGCCTGCAAACGAAAACACTTCGACCTGCAATCAGAGCGGTTTTCGACCAAAATTTATTGCATCTATCTTGGCCCGCGAACCGGGATTAAGGAAACTCTGAAAAAGTCTGTTTTTTGGAAAAACACCGACCTGAAGCCCACGTATTTCCTGGGCTCACGTTTTTGAGATAGGGCTTTTTCAGACCATTCTTAACTGCTAATGGGCCTGCAATTAGCCGATTTATCTTTACCTCGCAGACTTGACAGAAACGACCTTAATAAACCGGTACTTCTTCCTTGCCATCTTCGTCGCCTCCAGTTCAGTACTGAAGAGTGTGCTCTTAGGCTCAAATTTTCTGATGCTTTTTATAGGTCATATAGTTTGCAGGTGCGCACTGTATTTGTCCGTTAAGCAAAAATCAAGGCACGGAAAATACCGTGCCTTAATATTAGTTTATTCCGATTGGATTATCATTTTTATCATAACAAATCGGATATTGGCAGTGCCCACCGGCATTGAGTACTTCCAGTTCATAGACCGTTGGTAGGTACTGCTTGAGCTCTGCCTTGGAAACTTTCTTACCATTAATGGTGCAGTCATCGTCCGCCCGTGGGTTGCACCAGGCTTTCTTTACTTCGATTGTTTTGGTGGGCTTTGTCATGGGGGGCTTTTCGACCTGTGGTTCGCTATCGACTGAGCCACTCGTTTCATTCGCATCCAGCGAGTAGGCAGCAATAGAGTCTTTTACGCTCGCATTGCTAACACCGTGGTCAAGCAAAAAGTCCTGAAGTGTTGCACGAGCTTGAGAGTAAGTAACTTCTTTCCCCTTTTTATTTGGTCCGCCGTCCATGCGGTACGCTATCGGATAACCATCCTCGCTTTCATAGATGTAATAGTAAATTGAAAGGCTAAAGCTTAGGTCCTGACCGTACATGCCATAGATGCCTGAGCCATTGGATGCACGGCAAGTGCCTCGCACACATTTACCGCTAACATGGTTGCTGAAGGTAACGTTACGCTGTTGTTGTGCATTCCACTGAGTGATGTTTCTTGGAATGCTATACCAAGTGCAACGGTAGAATTTCGCCCCATACTGATTTTTGGCCTCCGCGCAGGGAATGGCATAAGGCAGGTCGTTCATAGTTTGTTCATTTGGCAGCATGGGTGGATACATGTAACCGTAGTCAACTTCGGCTTGGGCGTTTATGGCGACTGTGAGCGCAAGGCAAATGGTTGCTTTTAGTATGGTTGACTTTGTTTTCAATTTATTAAGCTCTCAAGTGTGCGCTGTCGCGCTAATTAATGCTGCCGTATGTTATTTTTTATAGATAATTTTTAGTTTTTTATTGACGTAGTCTTTTATGATTTCGTAGTCGGGATTGTAGGTCGCTAGAGTATGACCAGTGCTGACAACGGTAGCAGCGGCGGCTAAAGCGACGCCGATAGGGAGAGAAGCCGCTCCAATAACAGTGCCCAATATACCGCCTTGAGCTAAAGCACCTTTCAGATCGACTTTTACGCGGCACTTTAGATCTAGGCTTTCTATCTTTTTTTCGATAATTACTACGCTCTTAGTGAATTGACCTCTTAAGCCTATAACCTCAAAAGACTTTTTGGCTTTTAGAAAAGTTTCTATTTGAGACTCGTTTAATCCATTTACGGTTGAAAGAGACATATTTCGGATTCTCTGTATTGGTGGTAGGAAGGCCCACTGCTAGCTCTGCTCTACGTCACAGAAATGTCAAAAAGGGTCGTAAATGCCGTGGTCGTGAAGGCATCATAGCGCGACGATTTTCGCCATGGCAAGAATCTCTGCGACTCACGATAAAGACGGCGACCTAGTGCAGCTTGGTGCGGCGGTACGCGCACGAAGACTAGGGCATACGCTGTCGCAAGAAGCCTTGGCGGATGCTGCCGGGATCGACCGTTCTCACATGGGAAAAATAGAGCGAGGGGAGAGGAACGTTACCTTTTTGAATATCCTCCGGATCGCGACTGCATTGCACTGTAAGCCGTCAGATTTGTTCATCGACGCAGGACTATGACCGTTCATTAATCAGCGGTTTGTTTGCGTAAGCTGTTCTTAATTCCTGGACCTGCCCATTCTTTGCGTAGTTCAGTTGGGTAGGGAAGGCCGGATCTAAATGGTTCCCATAGGGCATAAAGCGCCCAGCCATGAGGCACTGGCTGGGCTGTTTTGGTGTGCGAAACGGTTCAGGCCGCGAGGCGTAGAGCCGCATCTAGTGCCCTCTGCTTAATGACGGCACCTTGTCCAAACCATGCCGAGTCCATCCGGTACTCAGAGCTCCTTGCCCGCCGCTCGTGGTCGACATATTCGGTCACGGCGTTGAGCAGTCCCCATGCGGTGCCTTTAGCAGACTGCAAGGTTGAGCCTCGGCCTTGTCCCTCATACAGGCTTTGTACTTTGCGTAGTGCTCGTTCGTTCGGTAGTACTTCAGGAATGGGGCTGTTAGCAGGGGTGTCGCACAGGACGCTGAGGAAGAAACTCATCGCTTCCGGCCATTGCACCTTGCGCTCTGCGAGCATGTGCATTCGATGCATGAATTCGTCCCACTGTGATACCGCGATACCCAGCTGCTTCTTTACCGCCTGCGGATCAAACCGAGTACTGTGCGGAACCTTGATAGCGCGGCTTGCCCCATCCAGGGCAATAGTCAGTGTGTTGTTGCAGACAACTCGAACGGTCGTGGGGGTGGCGGTGGTAGCTAACGTTCCGTCGCACGAGGTTGCCAGTAGCAAATAACCATTCACTTCATCATTACCCGCCAACGTTGCGTTTTGCCCTGTCCGCGCCAACGCCCAGAACTTACGACCTCCTTTTAACACTCCCGCAGTTTCCAGCTCATACCCGGAGACCTCAGTGAGGTCGCGGTAAAATTCCAGCACATCGCGAGGCTGCACTATTTGGTAGCGCTGTGAGACTACTGAAAGTGCTACTTTGGTGTCAGAGCGGTAAAGAACCTTCTGTTCTGGGAATGTATAAATTGATCCCAGGTTACCTACCATGTTGGCCTTGAAATGGACGGGACTATCTTCTATGCGCCAGTTCATACCGGCTTCTTTCTGCCAGACCTCAATAGGTTGCTTGGGTGAAAGTACCGAGCCGAGCCCATGCCATGGCGTTTCACCGACATAAGCCATGTGTTCGATTAAATGTGCCATTAGTTTTTTCCTTGTTTGACAGGCGAGCGCCAACGCTGCTGGGATATCAGCGGTGCGTAATATGCAAGCGAGATGAATATCAGTTGTCTTGAATTGCTTCGACTGTGTGTGAAGCCTTCACGGATGTTGCAGGCAAGTGCATCTTGAAAGAACAGTTACAGTGACTGCATCGGTAGGAGTCGAAGACGTTGCGATCAATTAATGCTCCGATCCTCGCTCCCGCGATACATCCGGCTGCGCCGCTTGCGAATGCCGCCATAATGGATGAGGCCAATCGGCCTACTGCTGTGGTTAGCCCGCCTGTTGGGCTGCCAGTGATCAAAATAATATTGGCACCGATTGTGGTAGCGGATAATCCTTTGAGCACACCGCTCACTCCACCGATGGCGGCACCTGCTTTCTTGGCTGTAGCTTGTTGTGCGACGGCTGATGATCCGCAGCTTGGGCATTCAATCATTTTTTCAGACCTCTAAATAATTATCGGTGTCAAGGATGTTGTCGTTGCTCAAGTGTTATGTATGGTTAAAATTGTTTCGAATTGATTCTTGGTGTCCACGAAGAGGACCGAAGTTAGTTCTCTCTGGCAAAAGAACTAATATTTCAAACGAGGGAACTAACATTTCATAGCTGGGAACCAACTTTCTGTACTGGAAGGTAGGCTAGTGCATGCCTCAGTCCGGTAGTGGATCGGTCGTCAATTGAAATCTGGTTTAGCACCTGGGAATTTTTTACTGGGTGCTAAGTCGAGTGAGTGCGGGAAGAAGATCTTTTACCGTTGGGGCTCATTGAAACCCGAGGGTACCTACCATGCAGCGAGATTCGGCAGTACATCCTAGTGTTATCAGACTCAAGCAGCTTTCAGTTAGGGTGGGGCTGTCACGGTCAACTATTTATGATCGGATCAACCCAAGATCTTCGCGATATGACGCAACGTTCCCTAAGCCTTTTAAATTGGGCAGCTTTGCTGTGGGGTGGCTGGAGGAAGATGTAAGCGCTTGGCTACAGCGATGCGTCAGCGTTTCTTATAATGGTTCTAATTCGAGCAACCACAAGCACTAACTTTCATTTTTCTATTGGGTCATATCTCCAGCGTGCGGTGCTGTTGTTTATCTAATTCGTTGGGTTGGCCGGGGCAAACAGAGAGTTTGAATATTGGTATCTATGTTATATCTAGAATAGTATCTAGTAACTCTAGTATCCATATTCAATGTCTATGCCTAATACCCATCTTTGATGCACGCCGTGATAGAACATGGGCCTGCATGGGCCTGCATGGGCAGTATTGGGTGATGGGTGCAGTAGTGGCTTATCGTTAGTTGCGTGCTCTATGTGATGAATGATTAGAGTGCCTGTCCATATAAGGTGAGTGCATGAGGTTTGATGAAGAGTTGGATTTGTATTTTGAACATGAGTCGTACATGTATGCGGACATCAACGGTGAGACGGTTGAGCAGTATACCGATCAAGCGTTATTGGCGAGTGATATCCGTTCAATTGTCAAAGTAATGTTGCGTCTGAAGGCCTTTGAGAAGGGCTTGTTTCTGCCTCGTACGACGGCAATGTCTAAGCAGAAGAAGGTCAGGATGTTGGAGCAGGACTGTCTAAGCTTACTAAAGGTGGATTTTGGGATGATCAAAGAGGTTTATCCCTGTCATGAGTTTAATCCGCTGTTGAGAGTCTTTGTGAAGAACTTTATTGGAGTGGAACTGAAAACAGATATATACAAGGTTGAGCTGCTTCAATCTGATGAATTATCCCCGCTCCATGACTTGATAGAAAAGGTTAAGCAGGAAATTCGTGGGGTGGAGTTTCAAACTAATTTTAAAGGGTTTAGCCGGTCTGCCAATAAGAATTATAAAAGCCTAGTTGGATATATTGAGTCGCTGTTTGTGCGTTACGCTAGGATGCTAGTGATTCGTATCGATTTCACCTATCGCAGCCAGTACTGCGTTCCTCGAGGAGAAACCGCTATCACCCATGCCGAAGCCAGGAGGCATCGCGAAGCCTTAATGAAGTATCTCAGGAGCCCTAAGTCACCGGGTGTCGTAGGGTATGCTTGGAAACTGGAATATGGTCTTGATAAGTCCTACCATTATCACTGTTTGTTGTTTTTGAATGGAACTGATCATCGAGAGGATATCGTCATTGCCAAGCTTCTGGGCGAATACTGGGTAGAGATGGTGACTGAAGGGAAAGGAATTTATTATAACTGCAACAAGAACAAAGCGGCGTTTGAAAAGAAAGGGATCTTAGGGGTTGGCATGATTAGCCACCATCAGGCCGGTCTAAGGGCTGGGCTAAACCTTGTGGCGGCGTATCTGACCAAGCCGGATTACTTCATCCGGATGATCGCACCTGACGGCGGTAGGTGCTTCGGGAAAGGAGGGCGGGTATCTCCCAAGGAAACAAAACGAGGTAGGCCCAGAAAGCAGCCTGAGGCGTTACCAAGTGAATAACCTATTCACTAGTGCCCAGAAAGGCCGCTCGGCATACGGAGCCTTCTTCCTTCATCCATTTCGTCATCAGGTTAGTAAGTTGGGAGGGGGTGAGATTCATGCTTGAATTTTTATTTAGTTTTACTGCTTCCTCATAAATACAGTTTGCAGCGTCTCGCTCTTTTCTCCAGCCTTCCGTCGGCCGAAGCGAGCTAATTAAAACTGCTATCTTGTTCTGGTTTTTTTGGCTGTTCTTTGAACGTCCTCGGGCCCCTCCATTAATTCGAGGAAGTGTCACTCCACTGGCATATCCCTCGAAGTGGCTAGCATGACAGATAAGTTTCGAAGCGCTAGCGATGGATCCATTTTTACATTCAAAGTCAAATAGGAGGAGGTAGGTGAGTGCGATTAGGGTGTATTCTCGCGCTGGGTGGGTTTGCGAGTCGAACTCACTCATCACCCATTGAGACGTCTTCTGGTCTTTGCACGTCTCTCCCGTTTTTACTTGGGCTTCTATGCTATTTTTGATGTGGTTATAATCTTCGCCAATAGAGTGTGTTATAAGGTAGCACAATGACTCTTCTATCCTGAGCCTTTCGCTATTCCAGTTAGCCTGTAGTTCTTCTTTTAGTTGCTCAAGCTCATGCAAGGCTTGAGCTTGATGTTGCGATGAATTGGTCATGTCGACTCCTTGAAGGTGCGGCTTGATATACTAGGTATTCAGACTTCGAGATTACTGTTGAGCGTTGGATTGAGGAAGGCTGCCCAGTCCTTCATCAGCAATCGGCGTTTATCAAGGAAGTCCGAGCGCGAATAGGCCCCTTCAGTCTGATCGCGTTCATCATGCGCCAATGCCATCTCGCAAACCTCGCGTGGGTAGTGAGTGCACTCACCGGCCCAGTCACGAAACGAGGATCGAAAGCCGTGACGTGTTACATGTTCATACTCCATGCTGTGTAGGAGCGTACGTATTGCGTTTGCGTGCATGGCCCCTGTCTTGCCCTGGCCTGGAAACAGAAAGGCGCTTCCCTCATCTCGTGGAATACTCTTCACCAGCTTTACGACTTCCTCGGCAAGTGGAATTACGAAGGCTACCCGCATCTTCATTCGCTCGTCAGGCAGCGACCAAGTCCCAGCTTCTAGATCAAACTCATCCCAACGAGCGAACCTAACCATGTGGGCGCGTGCGCTGGTCATGATCAACAGTTGAGCGGCCCAAGACGGGGGCGTGGAGTTTGCCCTGAGCTTTATCATCAGATCCGGCACATCCTGCCAGCGCAAAGCTTCAAAGTGCTCGCGCTTCCGAGCCTTCTTCTTTTCAGCACGGCTCAACAGATTGTCTAAGTGCCCGCGCCAGCGAGCGGGGTTCTCACCCTTTCGCAGGTTGCGTGCCTTAGCGGCGTCCAAAACTTGCTCAATTTGCCCACGTACCTCATCGGCGGTTCGTGTTTTGGTGGCCCAGATAGGTTGCAGCACCTTGAGTACTTCGGGAGTACCGATGTCTTCGGCTGACAGCTTGCCTATGTGATCAAACGCATACAGCTCCAGCTTACGCAGCCACCCTTTACGCCACTTCTCCGACCACGCCGCGCCGTGAGCATCACGGTATTCCGTTGCGAGGGTCTCGAACTTCAGTTGCTTCGCTTCACTTGCTCGCTGGGCTTCCCGTTGAGCTGCGCGCTCTATGTCGCGAGCGGCTAATGGGTCTACGCCATCACTCAATTGGGTGCGTTTAGCACTGGCATCTTGTCTGGCCTTCTTGAGACTCACCTCAGGGAATGAGCCCAGCCCCATCTCTCTACGACGGCCCGCCAGCTGGAAGCGAAGCAGCCAGGATTTACGTCCGGTAGGTTTGACGACCAAGCGAAGCCCATCACCATCTTCATAGGTGCCGGGTTCGGTCAGGTTTTCGACTTGTTTCGGATTCAGCTTACCCATTGGATTTCCCCTGTCGTCCCTTTTGTCCCCCCATCTGTCCCCCCACTTCATCGCCGGATGAGGTCAAATGGCGTCGAACACCATCGGACAGGGGAATGCCTGAAACCCCCGGAATAGCTAAGCTATCAGGAAGAATCTCGGATGGGATAGGATTATTTCGGACAATTAAAAAGCCGGCTTGTGGCCGGCTTCTCGGGGACTGGTTAAGTCTATTTTTGGTA
Source organism: Pseudomonas sp. 25 R 14 (assembly GCF_900004755.1). NCBI lineage: Bacteria > Pseudomonadati > Pseudomonadota > Gammaproteobacteria > Pseudomonadales > Pseudomonadaceae > Pseudomonas > Pseudomonas sp. 25 R 14. The sequence continues at coordinate 110,643 of NZ_CVTS01000031.1, forward strand.
AACCTCACCAGCCTTCAATCGTTCACTCAAGCTCTCGCCCAAGTGATAAAGGGGGCATCAGCGGGAACTCCTCCGCATCGCCGGGCAGGGTGTGTCGGCGCTACGCCAACCCCTGCCAAATGTGCCGCGCATGATACTGGCACTCCTCTCAATTTTCCAGCGTCTGGTCTGATTTAGAGCTGTCGTGGCCGATCAGGTGCTCGTCCAGCGGGACGGGAGGGCGGCGGTTGTTCAGGGTGGACCACCAGAAGACCCAGCCCAGGATGTGTACGTTCTGCTCGAAGCGCTGGTCGTAAGTCAGGAGTTCGTCGGGATGTTCGTTGCTGTTGTGGCTGCGGATGCGCAGGCCGCCGCCGGGGCGGTTGTAGAGGTATTTGATGCGCAGCATGCCGTCGTGTTCGAGGGCGTAGATTTCGCCGTCGATGATTTGCGTGCGGCCACGGTCGATGGCCAGGATGGCGCGGTCCTGGATGATGTCGGTCATGCTGTTGCCGACCATGTAGGCCCCCAGGGCACGTTCGGCGGTGACGTTGAGTTGTTCCAGGGTGTGCAGGGAGAGGCGTAGGCTTTCTTCGGTGTTGAAGGAGGCGTGGAGGGGGATTTCCACGTCGATTTTTTCCGGGCCGCTGCTGGGGCCGCAGAGGTAGTGGCCGCAGTCTTCGCGTGCGTCAGCGTTGTTTGCTGTGTTGGGGCCTTCCAGTTGGTAGTTGGTCGGCGGGTGTTTGGGGCCTTCGCCGGTACGCAGCCAGCGGCTGGTGACACACAGCAGTTCTGCTATTTCGTCGAGCCGGGCCATGGGCACGCCACGCTTGAACCAGTTGTTTACGTGCTGGGGCGTGACGTCGCGATTCTTGGCGAAGTCGGATGCGGAAAGATGAACTTCCCGAAGTAATATTCTTAAGCGATCACCTGATGTATTCATAAACGCAGAGTTTACTGGCCGGAAAACTAGATCAAATAAACTATGTGTTGAGTTGGTGTATGTAGGTATTTCCTTATTGAAAGTGAAATCCTGTCGATAATGTATTCAGTTAAACGTTAGTTGATGATTTGTTTATTCTATTGAACTTGTTGTTTATTTTTTTCCACAAAAAAAGCCCCGGATGATCGGGGCTTTTTTGATTGCCGTGGCAATGAGTAGCGGGTATCAGCCTTTATAGGCGGCTACCGACTTCATGATCTCGGCACGGGCGGCGTCTGCGTTGCCCCAACCGTCGATCTTCACCCATTTGCCTTTTTCGAGGTCTTTGTAGTTCTCGAAGAAGTGCTTGATCTGCTCCAGCAACAGTGGCGGCAGGTCGGTGTATTCCTTCACGTCGACGTACAGCTGGGACAGCTTGTCGTGTGGTACGGCGATAACTTTGGCATCGCCGCCGCCGTCGTCGGTCATGTTCAGGATGCCAACCGGGCGGGCACGGATGACCGAGCCTGGGGTGACCGGGTAAGGCGTCACGACCAGCACGTCGAGGGGGTCACCGTCGTCTGCCAGGGTGTTAGGGATGAAACCGTAGTTGGCCGGGTAGAACATCGGGGTGGCCATGAAACGGTCAACGAACAGGCAGTCGCTGTCTTTGTCGATTTCGTATTTGATCGGCGCATGGTTGGCCGGAATCTCGATGGCGACGTAGATGTCGTTCGGCAGGTCTTTGCCAGCCGGAATCTTGCTGTAGCTCATTGGGCGTTGCCCCCGTTATTGGCCAGGTAAACTGGCCGGATTGGCCTAAAAGTGGCGGCGATTATAGGCATATTCCTGCGCCGATGCCACGCGCCAGACGTCGTACGGTACTTAGCCTTCAGTCTGATAGCGCGGGTCGCTGGCCTGCAGATGTTTCAGGCGGGCCAGTGGGTCCTGGCGGTAAAAGTGGCTCAGTTGCTCGTAGACCTGTGGATAACTTTCTGTGAGTAAATCCGGGGCGCTGAAAAAATACTCGCTGGTGACAGCAAAGAATTCCGCAGGGTTTTCCGCCGCGTAGGGGTCGATGGCGGTTTCGGCGTCGGGGTTGTGGTCGAGTTGGCGGTTGAGGTCGTCATAGGCGCCCTGCATCACGCTCGCCCACTCTTGCACGCGCATGTCGCCATGCAGCGGCGGCAGGCCATTGGCATCGCCATTGAGCATGTCGAGCTTGTGCGCGAGTTCGTGGATTACCAGGTTGTAGCCTTCCCAATTGCCACTGGCCAGCACGCCCGGCCAGGCGAGGATCACCGGGCCTTGCTGCCAGGCTTCACCACTGTGTTCGCCGTCCCATTCATGTTCCACGCCGCTGGCGTCGCGATGGCGCTGGGGGCTGCGAAAGTCATCGGGGTAGAGGATGATTTCGTGGAAGCCCTGGTACCAGTCCAGGTCGCCCAGGTTCATCAGCGGCAGTTGCGCCTGGGCGGCGAGCAGCAGGCGTTGTTCCTGGTGCAGTTCGACGCCGGGCAGGGCCGTGAGGTGTTTTTCGGTGAGGAACAGGATGCTGGCTTCACGCAGCCATTGGTCCTGTTCGGCGCTGATGCCGTCGAGGAAGGTCAGGTGATGGCGCACCCGCTGCCAGGTTTCATCGGCAACGGGATGTTTGGCCAGGATGCGCCGGCGACGCCAGGCGCTGAGGGACCACATGGCCGATCAGTGCGGCTTGGCTTCGGATGAGGTGCGGCCAAAGCGGCTGCGCGCCACGCCAATGATCATCGGCACCAGTGACAGCAGGATGATGAACACCACCAGCAGCGACAGGTTTTTCTTGATGAACGGCACGTTGCCGAAGAAGTAGCCGAGGGTGACCAGGCCGCCGACCCAGAGGATGGTGCCCAGCACGCTGAAGCCGAAGAACCGTGGGTAAGGCATTCTGGCGACACCGGCGACGAACGGCGCGAAGGTGCGCAGGATCGGCAGGAAGCGCGCCAGGGTCACGGTTTTGCCGCCGTGCTTGTCGTAGAAATCGTGGGTCTTTTGCAGGTAATCGCGGCGGAAGATTTTCGAGTTGGGGTTGCTGAACAAGCGTTCTCCGGCGGTTCGGCCGATCACGTAGTTGGTACTGTCACCCATGATCGCCGCCAGCATCAGCAGGCCGCCCAGTAGGACCGGGTCCATGCCACCGCCAGCCGCTACGGCGCCGGCAATGAACAGCAGCGAATCGCCCGGCAGGAACGGCATCACCACCAGGCCGGTTTCGCAAAAAATCACCAGGAACAGGATGGCGTAGATCCACGGACCGTAATTGGTTACCAGCAGGTCGAGGTACACGTCGAGATGCAGGATAAGGTCGAGCGGGTTGAAATCCATGGATGGCACCTGTGTGGACGGCCTGGCTCAGCGGGCCTGTGCGGAAGCTTCGGGTAATAAGGCTACAGGCGTATGCCGATTTTCTTACAGCCCTAAAAGGTCGGCATTATACGGATTGAGTGGTGAAAAGCGTGTTGGTTTTGTAGCGGGGGATGTCGCAGCTATTCTGGCTAGCACTGATCCAAATGTGGGAGCAGGCTTGCCTGCGATAGCATCACCGAGGTCTGACTGACACACCGAGGTGTATGCATCGCAGGCAAGCCAGCTCCTACATTTTTTTGCGGTGTTTCAGTCTTCGCTGATCGGGAGTGTGTAGTTCTTGAACTCGGTGTCTTCACGAAAGCCCATGGATTCATAGGTCTTCTGCGCCACGGCGTTATCGCTGCTGGTCGACACGCGCAAACGCACGGCATTGGTTTCCTTGGCCATTTTTTTCGCGGTGCGCATCAGGTTATCGGCTACCAGTTGGCGGCGGGCGTCCTCGGCGACGTAGATATCATTGAGGATCCACACCCGTTTCAATGACAGCGAGGAAAAGCTCGGATACAGCTGGCAAAAGCCAAGCAGCTTGCTGTCGTCGTCATCCGGCAGCGCCAGGTAGATCACCGATTCCTTGCGGCGCAGGCGCTTTTCCAGAAAGGCCCGGGACGAGTCAGGAAAGGGCAGCGCACCGTAGAACTCACGGTATTTGACGAATAATGGGGTCAACAGGTCCAGGTGTTCCAGAGTCGCTTGAGTAATCCGCATGCTAGGCCTCAACTTCTATAGGAATACGACGGCAAACGATCCATTACTCGGGCGCCCGCTGCTTGATGCTGCCTAAAGCGGCTAAAAATCGCAATCGTGTCGGCATCACTCCTTTGGCGGACTGAGCAGGAAATTGCCTTTCATCAGGTCCGGATCATCCGTTTCAAGGGTCTGAACCTGTGCCTCGTCCTTGAGGTTGACCCCCGACAGTTGTCGCCGGCAGGCCTCGCGCATCAAGTACAGCAGGCGGTGCGCGGCCATGCCGTAGCTCAAGCCCTCCAGGCGCACGTTGGAAATGCAGTTGCGGTACGCATCGGTGAGGCCGACCTTGGGGTTGTAGGTGAAATACAGCCCCAGACTGTCCGGCGAGCTGAGCCCCGGCCGTTCGCCAATCAGGATCACCACCATTTTTGCGCCGAGCAGTTGCCCGATTTCATCGGCGACCGCGACCCGGCCTTGTTCCACCAGAATCACCGGCGATAGCGACCAGCCTTCAGCGTGGGTTTGTTCTTCCATGCGTGTCAGAAACGGCGCGGTGTGTTTATGCACCGCCAGCGCTGATAAACCATCGGCCACCACCACCGCCAGGTCCACTCCGCCTGGGTTGGCCTGGGCGTAGTCGCGCAGGGTCTGTGCTGACTCATCGCTCAGGCGCCGCCCCAGGTCCGGGCGCTGCAGGTAGCTGTGGCGGTCGAGTGCGGCGCTGTGCAGCAACAGGCTGTCGCGGCCGCGCTCGGCCATCTGGCGGCTCAATCCGGCATGGTCGAACGGTAGGTGTACCGCATCGCGGGCCTGGGCGTGGGCGAACTGGAAGTCCAGTTGTGCGCCCGTGGGAATGCTGGTGCCGGTGCGGCCCAGGGCAATCCGCGCCGGGGTCAGGCGCCGCAGTTCCAGCCATGGGTTGTCGTTTTCTGGCGTATCAAGCTGCACTTCGGGCTCCTTCTTCATCCCAGTTGCGCCAAGGCATGGCGGAAGGCCGGTGGCAGGTTGTTGCCAAACCGCACCTTGCCATCGGCTTGCGTGAAGATGCCCATTTTCGCCAGCCACTGTTCAAACTCCGGCGCGGGCTTCAAGCCCAGGGTCTGGCGGGCGTAGAGCGCGTCGTGAAAGGACGTGGTCTGGTAGTTGAGCATGATGTCGTCGGAGCCCGGGATGCCCATGATGAAGTTGATCCCGGCCACGCCCAGCAGGGTCAGCAGGGTGTCCATATCGTCCTGGTCGGCTTCGGCATGGTTGGTGTAGCAGATGTCGCAACCCATCGGCACGCCCAGCAGCTTGCCGCAGAAGTGGTCTTCGAGGCCGGCGCGGATGATCTGCTTGCCGTTGTACAGGTACTCGGGGCCGATGAAACCGACCACGGTATTGACCAGAAACGGCTTGAAATGCCTGGCCACGGCATAGGCGCGGGTTTCGCAGGTTTGCTGGTCGATGCCAAAGTGCGCATTGGCGGACAGGGCGCTGCCTTGCCCTGTCTCGAAATACATCAGGTTTTGCCCCAGGGTCCCGCGATTCAGGCTCAAACCCGCATCGTAGCCTTCCTGCAACACATTCAGGTTGATCCCGAAGCTGGCGTTGGCTGCTTCGGTGCCGGCAATCGACTGGAACACCAGGTCCAGTGGCACGCCACGGTTGATCGCCTCGATGGAGGTGGTGACGTGGGTCAGCACGCAGGCCTGGGTCGGAATCTCGTAGCGCTGAATGATCGCGTCGAGCATCTCCAGCATGGCGCAGATCGAGGCGATGCTGTCGGTGGCCGGGTTGATGCCGATCATGGCGTCGCCGTTGCCATACAAAAGACCGTCGAGAATGCTCGCGGCGATCCCCGCCGGCTCATCCGTGGGGTGGTTGGGTTGCAGGCGTGTGGACAGGCGCCCGCGCAGGCCCAGGGTGCCGCGAAACTGGGTAACGACGCGGATTTTCTGCGCCACCAGCACCAGGTCCTGCACGCGCATGATCTTCGACACGGCGGCGGCCATTTCCGGCGTCAGGCCGGGTGCCAATGCCCGCAGGCTGTGTTCGTCGGCCGCATCGCTGAGCAGCCAGTCGCGCAGGCCGCCAACGGTCAGGTGGTTGACCACGGCAAAGGCCTGCTGGTCGTGGGTGTCGATGATCAGCCGGGTGACTTCATCGCTTTCATAGGGGATCAGCGCTTCTTCAAGGAAGTGCTTCAAGGGAATATTGGCCAGGGCCATTTGTGCTGCCACACGTTCGCCATCGTTCTGCGCGGCAACGCCTGCGAGAAAGTCCCCGGAGCGGGCGGGACTGGCCTTGGCCATCACGTCCTTGAGGCTGTCGAAACGGTAGGTCAAGGCGCCGACCGAATGAGAAAAACTTGCCATACAGACTCTCCATGACGACGCGGGCGGTGGCCCGCGCCGTGGTTTACGGCGTTTAGTGCAAGGCGGCCTCTGCGGCCTGGATCGCCGCGAACTCTTCTTCCGGCGTGCCTGCTACCAAGTGATGCCGACTGTAGAAAGCAAAGTAAGCAATTAATACTCCATAGATGATCGCCGCGCCAATCACCACGCGTGGATCCACCAGGAAGCCCGCGACTACTGCGATACACGCCAGCACCAGAGCCAGGCCCGAGGTGAAGATGCCTCCCGGTGTGCGGTACGGGCGCTCCATTTTGGGGCGACGGATGCGCAGGGTGATATGCGCGGCCATCATCAACACGTAGGAAATGGTCGCGCCAAACACCGCCACCAAAATCAGCAGGTCGCCCTGGCCGGTCAGCGACAGGCCAAAACCGATGATCCCCGGGATCACCAGCGCCAGCACCGGCGCCTTGCTTTTATTGGTCTGCGACAGTTTGCGCGGCAGGTAACCGGCGCGGGACAGGGCGAAGATCTGCCGGGAATAGGCGTAGATGATCGAGAAGAAACTCGCGATCAGTCCGGCCAGGCCCACCAGGTTGACGAAGCTGCCCATCCAGGTCGAGCCGCCGTAGGCCAGGGCCAGGGATTCGACCAGCGGGTTGCCCGATTTGACCAGCGCCAGGGTGCCCGCGCCACCGGGGGCGATCACCAGGATCAGCAGGGCAAAACTGGTCAACACCACAATCGCGCCGATCAGGCCGCGCGGTAGGTCGCGTTTCGGGTTCTTGGTTTCTTCGGCGGCCAGGGGCACGCCTTCGACGGCGAGGAAGAACCAGATCGCATAGGGGATCGCGGCCCACACGCCAACATAACCAAATGGCAGGAAACTGCTGGCGCCCTTGGCCTCGGTCACCGGGATATCCAGCAGGTTGGCGACGTTGAAGTGCGGCACCATGGCCACCAGGAATACCCCCAGGGCAATCGCGGCGACGGCGGTGATCACAAACATCAGCTTCAGCGCTTCCCCGACACCAAAGATGTGGATGCCGATAAAAATGATGTAGAACGCCAGGTAGATCATCCAGCCGCCGATGCCGAACAGCGACTCGCAATAGGCGCCGATAAACACCGCGATGGCGGCGGGGGCGATGGCGTATTCGATCAGGATCGCGGTGCCGGTGAGGAATCCGCCCCAAGGCCCGAATGCACTGCGGGCAAAGCCATAGCCGCCGCCTGCGGTGGGGATCATGGAGGACAGTTCGGCCAGGGAAAAACACATGCACAAGTACATGGTGGCCATCAGCAGCGTGGCGAGGAACATCCCGCCCCAACCACCCTGGGCCAGGCCAAAGTTCCAGCCGGCGTAGTCGCCGGAAATCACATAGGCAACACCGAGGCCGACCAGGAGCACCCAGCCGGCGGCGCCTTTTTTCAGTTCGCGTTGTTGGAAATATTCGGAGCCGACTTTTTCGAAGTCGACGGAGGATCCTGTCGGTTCGCTAGGCATGGGAAAGTACCTTTTTTATTGTTTTAACTCGGCGGATGTCTGCCGAATGCACGTCGCAACTACTGATGAAGATCCAAATGTGGGAGCGAGCAAGCCCGCTCCCACATTTAATTGCATTTCAAGTGTGAGAGCGGGGGAGGGTTAGAAGAACCCCAGCGGGTTGATGTCGTAGCTCACCAGCAGGTTCTTGGTCTGCTGATAGTGATCCAACATCATCTTGTGCGTTTCACGACCCACGCCGGACTTCTTGTAACCCCCAAACGCCGCATGCGCGGGGTAGAGGTGGTAGCAGTTGGTCCACACACGCCCGGCCTTGATCGCCCGGCCCATGCGGTACGCGCGGTTGATATCGCGGGTCCACAAGCCAGCGCCCAGGCCAAACTCGGTGTCGTTGGCGATCGCCAGGGCTTCGGCTTCATCCTTGAAGGTGGTGATGCTGACCACCGGGCCAAAGATTTCTTCCTGGAACACGCGCATCTTGTTGGTGCCCTTGAGCAGGGTCGGCTGGATGTAATAGCCGCTGGCCAGGTCGCCGGTCAGTTTCTCCACCTTGCCGCCGGTCAGCAGCTCGGCACCTTCGCCCTTGGCGATTTCCAGGTATGACAGGATCTTGTCGAATTGCTGCTCGGACGCCTGGGCGCCGACCATGGTGTCGGTGTCCAGCGGGTCGCCACGCTTGATCGACTCGACCTTCTTCATCACCACTTTCATGAAGTCGTCGTAGATCGACTCTTCCACCAGTGCGCGGGATGGGCAGGTGCACACTTCGCCCTGGTTGAAGAACGCCAGCACCAGGCCTTCGGCGGCTTTTTCGATGAACTGTGGCTCGGCTTTCATGATGTCGGCGAAGAAGATGTTCGGCGACTTGCCGCCCAGCTCAACGGTGGACGGAATAATGTTCTCGGCCGCGCAATGCATGATGTGCGAGCCCACTGGCGTGGAGCCGGTAAAGGCGATCTTGGCGATGCGCTTGCTGGTGGCCAGGGCTTCGCCTGCTTCCTTGCCAAAACCGTGGACCACGTTCAGTACGCCCGGTGGCAGCAGGTCGCCGATCACTTCCATCAGCACGTTGATGCCCAGCGGGGTCTGCTCGGCCGGTTTGAGTACCACGCAGTTGCCGGCGGCCAGGGCTGGCGCGAGTTTCCAGGCAGCCATCAGCAGAGGGAAGTTCCACGGGATGATCTGGCCGACCACACCCAGTGGTTCGTGGAAGTGATAGGCGGCGGTGTGTTCGTTGATCTCGGCGCTGCTGCCTTCCTGGGCGCGGATGCAGCCGGCGAAGTAGCGGAAGTGGTCAGCGGCCAGGGGGATATCGGCGTTGAGGGTTTCGCGCACGGCCTTGCCGTTGTCCCAGGTTTCGGTGACGGCCAGCAGTTCGAGGTTCTGTTCGATGCGGTCGGCGATTTTCAGCAGCACCAGCGAGCGGTCCTGGGCCGAGGTCTTGCCCCAGGCGTCAGCGGCGGCGTGGGCGGCGTCCAGTGCCTTGTCGATATCCTTGGCAGTGGAGCGTGGGAAGTCGGCGATGGGCTTGCCGTTCACCGGCGAAGTATTGGTGAAGTAGTTGCCATCGACCGGTGCAACAAATTCGCCACCGATGTAGTTGCCGTACTTGGCCTTGAACGAAACGATAGCGCCTTCAGTACCGGGGTGTGCATAACGCATGGTGGGTATCTCCTGACTTCTTATGTTTATTGGAGTGCAGCGTGGCTGCGCTTGATAAAGCGTAGAGCAAAGGTCGGGCCAGTGCCCTGTGGGCCAGGTAAATCAAGGGCTTGGGGTTTGTTGCAAGGCTTTGCTGTGACAAGTCTGATACAGCCTGTGTGACACTTTGTGCCATAAGCGGTACAGCCTGTGACCCATGGGTCGCCCTGGGATTGCAATGCGCCAAGGCCTGGAGGATGCTGGGCGTCCCGGTCCGCGGTGTGTCCCACGCAGCAGGAGAACAATAAGAACATGCACAACGATCATTTCAGCCGCCATGCTCGGCAAGTCCTGACCGTCACCCGTGGGCAAGACCCACAGCACGGCCCCGGCAGCGATCCGTCGATTGCCCGCTCTTGGCTGCGCTGCCTGGAGGATTACCACCTCGACCCGGCGCTGACCATCGCCCCCACGGTGCTGGAGCATGATCGCCTGCTCGAAAGCCGCGAGCGCCTGCAACAAGTGCTGCACATCGCCGGCAATGAAATGAATAATTTGCATCAACAACTTTCCGGCGCCGGCCACGCGGTGCTGCTGACCGATGCGCGCGGGGTGATCCTCAATTGCGTCACCGCGCCCAGTGAACGCAAGGTGTTCGAGCGCGCCGGCCTATGGCTCGGCGCCGATTGGAGCGAGGCCTGCGAAGGCACCAATGGCATTGGCACGTGCCTGGTGGAGCGCCAGGCGCTGACCATTCATCGCGACGAACACTTTCGCGGGCGCCATACCGGGCTGACCTGTTCCGCGAGCCCGGTGTTCGACCCTCATGGCGATTTACTGGCTGTGCTCGACGTATCGTCGGCCCGCGAAGCGGTTTCGCGCCAGAGCCAGTTCCACACCATGGCGCTGGTCAATCTCTCGGCGAAGATGATCGAGAGCTGCTATTTCCTGCGGCACTTTGAAAACCACTGGTTGCTGCGTTTCCATCTGCAGGCCGAGTCCGTGGGGCTCTTCAGCGAAGGGCTGCTGGCATTCGACGGCGAAGGGCGCATCTGTGCGCTCAACCAAAGCGCGCAGAACCTGCTGGGCCAGCCACGCGGGCGCTTGCTGGGCCTGCCGGTGGAGATGTTTTTCGATTGCACCCTGGACCAATTGCTTGGCCGCGCCAGTGCCAATGCCAGCGCCAGTTGGCCCCTGCGTACCCGCGATGGGCGTAGCCTGTTTGCCGTACTGCGCGGTGAATCCCGCCGCGCACCCAGCCCGGTGGTGCAAGCGCCGCCCAAGGTTGAGCGGCCACGTTTGCCAGGGATCTGCCTGGGTGACGAGGCGCTGCAGAGTGATTTTCGCAAGGCCCTGCGGGTCTTCGAACGTGACGTGCCGCTGCTGATCAATGGCGAAACCGGCTCCGGCAAGGAGGCCTTTGCCAAAGCCGTGCACCACGCCAGCCAGCGCGCCGACAAAGCTTTCGTAGCCCTGAACTGCGCGGCCATCCCTGAAAACCTGATCGAGAGCGAGTTGTTCGGTTATCGCGGCGGCAGCTTCACCGGCGCCCGCAAGGAAGGCATGCGCGGCAAGCTGCAACAGGCCGATGGTGGCACCTTGTTCCTCGATGAAATCGGCGATATGCCCCTGGCGTTGCAGACCCGGTTATTAAGGGTGCTGGAAGACCGGTTGGTGGTGCCTATAGGTGGCGAACCGCAAGCGGTGAACGTGCGCATTATCAGCGCAACCCACCGTGATTTGTTGATGCGGGTGGCCGACGGCACCTTCCGCGAGGACTTGTACTATCGCCTCAATGGTCTGGAGGTAGCGTTGCCGGCGTTACGTGAGCGCAGCGACAAGTCGCAGTTACTGGACTTTCTGCTGACACAAGAAGCTGAAGGGCAGGCGATAGTGCTGGATGGCGATGCCCGTCAGGCGCTGCTGGACTTCGCCTGGCCGGGTAACGTCCGACAACTGCGTACGGTGCTGCGCACCTTGGTTGCACTGTGTGACGGTGGGCGGGTAGAGATGGACGATTTACCCTCGATGGTTCGTCTGGCGCCCTCTCAGGTGCAAATCACCGTACAGCGGGGTAAGCAGCCGCTGGAGGATGCCGAGCGCTTGGTATTGCTGGCCGCGCTCGAACAGCAGCGCTGGCATATGAGCCTTGCCGCAGAGCAGTTGGGCGTCAGTCGCAATACGCTGTACCGCAAATTGCGCAAACATGGAATCGCTTTGCGCTCCGCAACTGAGTGACGCCAAGGAGGGCTTTTGATCTTTTACGCTTTTCCTGGCGAACTTGCTCACGCCTTCACTTTTCGTAAGTTGTCGGTGGGCGAGTCGCCGGTATGTTCGCTAAGTGCTGTAGTCCATAATGTATATAGTCTGAGTGCCAGGCTGTGCAGTCACTTGCTGGGAGTGGTTTGGTGAGGTGCTTGTTTAATATGGATTTTGTTTTTTTGTTTTGGTGCTTGTGCGGTGCGTCAGTGTTGAGGAAAGATGCGTTTGAAGTGTGGGTTGTGATTTTTTGATTTGAATTATGTGTCTTGTGGAACTGAGCATTGTCTTTCTTGTACTAAGAAATAAAGGACGATTCATTATTTTGGAATTGTAGGTTCTAGAGGCGGGTCAGTGTACTAGTGGCGCGTCATAGGCGTGTTTTTTACTATGTAGGTGAAGATATGAATATTACAGGTTCTCCTATTCCAAATTATTTTCAAATGAAAGATTCGGCGGCCGACTTGCCCAGTCAGCAGGCAGCCGCCAGTACGAAAAGTGTGTCAACGTTGAATGAGTCAATGGATAACCAAAAGACCCAGGTGTCCTACCAGGCACATACTGCTGGGCAAAAGCAGCAGGATGAAGGGTCTGTACGTACTAAGCGGGGGATTAAGTTTCCCAAGCGTCCCACGTTTCCCACGCTTCCCTCTCCGAAAAAGTCGAAGCTTCCGCCGTCTAATGGGACGCCAGGTAAATATATACAGACCGCCGGTCTTGGTCACAGCCGGCCAGCAGGCCCTCCAAACAGCCCGGGGGTGACTAAATTCAGGGACATGGTGTTCAAAACGCAGCACCCAGGTTCATCAGTCACTGGCCCGGCCAAGCCTGCTGTTGCCAAACCGAAGACATTTGGCGATGTGGCAGCCAATCTGGTTGTCGCTGATCGCCTAGTCAAGGCTGGGGTGTTTAAAACGGACACCAGTTTGAAAACCGTTACACGTGATGCTTTTGTGAATACTTCCGTAAATGGACTTGTCAGCGCACCGTTGAATATTGGTACCTACGCGGGGTCTGTCTGGGCTGGCGAAACTATCAAAGGTAGTTTTACTGCCAATACCCCGGTACTTCCTCCGATCCATCAGCCTGCCCTAAGTCAGGCCACTAATACTGCGGCGGCGGTAAGCAGTCCCGGAGGACAAGATGATGCCGTGATTAAGTTGCGCCTGGAGAACGCTGAGCTAAAAACTCTGTATGCCGTCAATACAATTCAGACCATGGTTGAGGGCGGGGACGGTAAGGCCCTTGAAAAAAGCTCGACATGGCCCACTGGCACAAATGAACGCCTTGATGTTATGGAAAAGCTTTATGACGCGGCTGAGAATAACATGGTGAAAGTTTCGGAGAAAAATGATTTTATTTACAGGCCATACAAGGACGATTCAGCAGTCGTGTCGAAAGATGCTACTGTCAGATTGGATACGCTGGATAAAAGGTATGAGCATCTCAATAGTTCGGGCATAGGCAGACTTATTGCAGTACGCGAGGTGGAAGACGCGAAAAAAACCCAGACAGCGTGAGATAAATTTCATTGCTTCTGATTCGGTAGCTGGAGTGCGTTTGTTTGTTTCACCAAGGGAGTGCAATCAAGCTGGGTGTTGTGCAGAAATGCCCAAGTACCGGGCTTGATTGCAACTCTTTGGGTTGCAGTAAAAGAGTGCGAATTTTCCCACCCTGCGCTAACCTGCCTCGATGTTTTACGAGGTCGACTATGCACATTCACATTCTCGGTATTTGCGGCACCTTCATGGGCTCAATGGCGGTCCTGGCCAAAGAGCTGGGCCATCATGTCACCGGCTCCGATGCCAACGTTTATCCGCCGATGAGTACGCAATTGCAGGCTCAGGGCATTGAGCTGACCCAAGGCTACGACCCGGCGCAATTTGACCCGGTCCCGGACCTTGTGGTGATCGGCAATGCCATGTCCCGTGGCAACCCTGCCGTGGAATACGTGCTGAACAAAGGCCTGCCCTACGTCTCCGGCCCGCAGTGGCTGGCCGATCATGTGCTGCAAGGCCGCTGGGTGCTGGCGGTGGCGGGTACTCACGGCAAGACCACCACCAGCAGCATGCTGGCCTGGGTACTGGAGCACGCGGGCATGAGCCCCGGCTTCCTGATCGGCGGTGTGCCGCAGAATTTCTCGGTATCGGCGCGCCTGGGCGACACGCCGTTTTTTGTGATCGAGGCCGATGAATACGACAGCGCCTTCTTCGACAAACGCTCCAAGTTCGTTCACTACCGCCCACGCACGGCGATCCTGAACAATCTGGAGTTCGATCATGCGGATATCTTCCCTGATCTGCCGGCCATCGAGCGGCAATTCCATCACCTGGTGCGCACCATCCCCAGCGAAGGCCTGGTGATCCATCCGACCACCGAGCCTGCCTTGCAGCGCGTGATCGAGATGGGCTGCTGGACGCCGGTGCAAACCACTGGCGCGGGCGGCCAATGGCAGGTCAAGTTGCTCCGCGAGGATGGCTCCCGGTTTGAGGTGCTGTTCGAGGGCGAGGCCCAGGGCATTGTCGATTGGGACATGACCGGCCAGCACAACGTCGCCAACGCCCTGGTCACCCTGGCGGCTGCGCGCCATGTCGGCGTGGTGCCGGCGATGGGTATTGCTGCGCTGAGTGCGTTCAAGAGCGTCAAGCGGCGGATGGAAAAGGTCGCTGAAGTGAACGGGATCACCATCTACGACGACTTTGCCCACCACCCGACGGCAATTGCCACCACGCTTGATGGCCTGCGCAAGCGCGTGGGCGATGCGCCAGTAATCGCCATTATCGAGCCACGCTCCAACTCCATGAAACTGGGTGCACACCGCGACGGCCTGCCGGAAAGCGTCAATGATGCCGACCAGGTGGTGTGGTACGCACCGGCCAACCTTGGCTGGGACCTGGCGGCCGTGGCCAAACTCTGCAGCGTGCCGTCGATTGTCAGTGATTCGCTGGAAGGCATCATTGAACGGGTCAAGAGCCAGGCCAAACCCGGCACTCACGTGGTGATCATGAGCAACGGCGGCTTCGGCGGCCTGCACGGTAAACTCGCCGAGGCCCTGCAGTGAGCGGGCCGGAGCGCGTCACCCTGGCGATGACCGGCGCGTCCGGTGCACCTTATGGGTTGCGCCTGCTGGACTGCCTGGTGCGCGAAGACCGCGAGGTGTACTTCCTGATTTCCAAGGCGGCGCAGTTGGTAATGGCCACCGAGACGGATGTCTCGCTGCCGCCTAAAGTGCAGATGATGCAGGCCTTCCTTACCGAATACACCGGTGCGGCGGCGGGGCAGATCAAGGTCTACGGCAAGGAAGACTGGATGTCGCCGGTGGCTTCCGGTTCCGGTGCGCCGGCAGCGATGGTGGTGGTGCCGTGTTCCACCGGCACCTTGTCGGCGATCGCCACCGGTGCCTGCAACAACCTGATCGAGCGCGCGGCAGACGTGACCTTGAAGGAGCGCCGCCAGTTGATCCTGGTGCCGCGCGAGGCGCCGTATTCGAGCATTCACCTGGAGCACATGCTCAAGTTGTCGAACATGGGCGTGACCATCCTGCCGGCGTCCCCGGGCTTTTATCACCAGCCGCAGACCATCGATGACCTCGTGGATTTTGTGGTGGCACGGATCCTCAACCTGCTGAATATCCCCCAGGACATGCTGCCGCGTTGGGGTGAGCATCATTTGAGCAGCGATGAATAAAGCACTGTTGATCGTGCTGGCGCTGCACCTGGCGGGTTGCGCCACGGCGCGCACCCTGGATGCGGCGAAACCCGGCGCGCCGGTGGTCTATGCAGGGACGCGCCTGGACCTGTATGCGCTGCAGGGAGGTTGTTGCGCCATGGACCGTTTTGGTGCGCAAGCGCCGAGCTATCCGGGCCTTGATCTGCCGGCCAGCGCGTTGCTCGACACGCTGCTGTTGCCGCTGTCGGCGTTGACGGTATTGGGGGTTGGGTTTAATGCGACGGGTGGGTTGTAACACTGAGCCAAGGTTTAACACCGACCTAAAATGTGGGAGCGAGCAAGCCCGCTCCCACATTGGGCCGGTGCAAAAACCGTTGAACGGATTCACTTGCCAAGCTTGCGCAACTCATCCGACTCGACAACCCGTACCCCGTCCTGCTCCTCCAGCGCCAGGCGCCACATGGCCCGGGCCAGTTCGCACACTTCGATGCCGCGATACTTACCGGGAATCAGCCGCGACAACGGCCCTGCGAGCTTTTCCGCCAGCCGGGTTTCCAGGCGCTCGCCCAACAGCAGCGAAGGTCGCACGATGGTCAGTTGTGGCCAGCCCTGGGCTTTCAAGGCCTGCTCCATTTCGCCCTTGACGCGGTTATAAAACACCGAGGATTTCGGGTCGGCGCCAATCGCGCTGATCACGATCAGGTGCCGCGCTCCCATTTCCCGGGCACGCTTGCCGAACGTCACGACCATGTCCAGGTCGACGGCGCGGAAAGCCGCCTCCGACCCCGCCTTTTTCAGGGTGGTGCCCAGGCAGCAGAAGGCCAGATCTACCCGGCCGCTCAGTTGCGGCAGGAATACCGCCGGGTCGCCGACGGGGTTTTCCAGGTGCGGGTGCTCGGCCAGCGGGCGGCGGCTGGGTGCCAGTACGCGGGTGACGGTGGGCTCGTTGAGCAGGCGGTCCAGCAGATGTTCCCCGGTCAAGCCCGAGGCTCCGGCAAGCAATATATGCTGAGGCGTCAAGTACATGGTGTTTCCCCCCTTGATACAGTTTCAGCTTAGTTGCTCTTGGCTTCCTTGCTATTGATAGAGACGCTTTCCAGCGCCTTTCGTGCCTGCTGTTTACGTAATGATTGCCAGCGGGCGATGACGCTCTTGGGGGCCCAGATCTGCGGTTCGGAGGCTTCGAAATTGTCGGCCATCTCGCGTTCGGTCACATGCCGTTGCGCCAGCTTGAAGGCGTGCTGCAAGTCGTCGGTCTGGTTCAGGGCCTGGGCGAACAGGGCGTCGCCAAAGTAGGTGAAGTCGGCTTCTTCCGAGCAGCCAAACGACACGCGATCGGCGCGCGAGGCGGTCATGATCAGGGTGTGTTCGTCCTTGAGCGCCGGGATGAACCCACCGGAGTAGCACGCGGAAATAACAATGACCTTGTCGCGGTTTTTCAGCGGCGCCATCACGGCGGCCAGTTCGTCGCTCGGCAGGTCGGCCAGTTCCATGCGCGGTTGGTCGAGCACCAGTTGGTGCTCGTGGGTGCCATGGCTGGTCAGGTAGATAAACACCAGGTCTTCGGGGCCGGTGCGTTCGGCCAGGGTCAGTACGGCCCGGCGCAGGCTTTCGCGGGTCGCCATCGGGCGGTCGGCGATATGGTCGCGGTGGTTGACCAGGCGGATCTGGCCGCGCGCGCCGAAGCGACTGGCCAGCAGGTTGCTGACATAGTCGGCCTCGCGCAGAAATACGCTTTGCTTGCCGTCACCAGCCACCACCAGGCTGTACAGCTCGACAGCCGGGGTAGACGCCGGCACGGCCGCGAGGGCCTCATCGAGCAAGCGGCCCTGGGCCAGTACCCCGACTTCGAGGGTATCGGGCAACAGCTTGCCGTCGGCATCGCGCACGCGCAGGCCGTTGAGCCAGGTTCCGGCTTGCACGGTGCCGTCGGTGAGCACGAGGGTGCCCTGGCCCTGATAACTGTCGTTGTCGAAGCCGCCGACGTAGAAGCTGCCGTCGCTGAGGTTCAGGCGCCCTTCACCGGTAAAGCGCCAGTCACTGAATTGCCCGATGTAATGGCTGCCATCCACACCGGTCAGTTCGCCCTTGCCGCTCAGGGCGCCTTCGCGAAATTCACCGGTCCACACGTCGCCATCGGCGTTTTCATAACGGCCCTTGCCGTTGAGTTGGTTCTGCTTGAAGTGGCCGATGTACATGTCGCCTTCGGCACTGTTGAAGGTGCCGTTGCCTTCCAGTTGGCCGTTGACGAAGTGGCCGCTGAACTGGTTGCCACTGTCGTCGTTGCGCTGGCCTTCACCGTTGGGCTTGCCGTGGGCGAACAGCCCCTGGTATTGACTGCCGTCCGCCAGCTCCAGGCGCCCGAGGCCGGAATACTGGTCGTCCTTGAATTCGCCGCGATAGGTCATTTGCCCCTCTTTGAGGGTGCCTTCGCCATTGCGTCGGCCTTGCTTGAAGCCGCCGACGTAGGTATTGGCCGCCGTGGTCAGGGTGCCCTGTCCATCAAACAGACCTTGCTGGAACTGCCCTTTATAGACTTCGCCGTTGCTGCCGTGCCATTCGCCCTGGCCGTGCCACTGGCCCTTGTCGAATTGCCCGGCGTACCAACTGCCATTGGGATAGTCCACCCGGCCCTGGCCTTGCAGCAGCCCATCGACCACATCCCCGCGATAACGCCCGCCGTCCGGCAGCCGTGCGTCGGGCGGCAACAGGGATTCGCCGTCGCCGCAAGCGGTGAGCAACAAGGCCAGAGCAAGGGGAACGATTGGGCGCATAGCGGGATCCGGATAATTGAGCGCCGAGTATGCCGCAGCGGGGGAAGCTATACCTAGTGGTCTGTGTGGTAATCAGGACTTGTCGGCGATGGCGTCGGCAAAAACGCCGTCGCCGGCAAGTCGGCTCCTACATGTGCATCAGACGAAGCAGAGTGACAACGACTCGGCGATATAGGCGGGTTTTTCCTGGCCGTCGATTTCCAGGGTGCAGGTCGCCTTGAGTAGCCACTGGCCAGGCTTTTTCTCGGTTGCGTCGGTGAGGGTCACCGCCAGGCGCACCTTGGAATTGACTTTAACCGGCTGGATAAACCGCACGCTGTCCAGGCCGTAGTTGACGGCCATCTTCAAGCCTTCAGGCATGATCAGGATGTCTTCGATCAGCTTGGGGATCAGCGACAACGACAGGAAGCCATGGGCAATGGTGCTGCCAAATGGGGTCTGGGCGGCTTTCACCGGGTCGACGTGGATGAACTGATAATCGCCGGTGGCTTCTGCGAACAGGTTGATACGCTCCTGGTCGATGGTGAGCCATGCGGAACGTCCCAGTTCCTTGCCGACATAATCATTGAGTTGCGCTACAGGTACGAAGGGCATTGCGACTCTCCTTGGTTCATCAATCTATTCCCCTGTAGGAGCGAGCTTGCTCGCGAAAAACCCAACGTCACCGCGTACTGCCTGGATGCCCGCGTTATCGTTGACGGCTTTCGCGAGCAAGCTCGCTCCTACAGGGGGTGGGTGTTGTTGTTTTCGGTGGATTACAGAGAACCAATGTAGATCATCATGGGCCAATGGTCCGGTCAACCCACCATGCTTTTGGCGAATGCCAGTTCATAGGGGCTGCATGCTTATAATGGCCAAGGGCTTTTGGAGGGAAGGCAGATGTTGTTACGCGGTTTGACTTGGCTGGTGTTGTTCCAATTGCTGGGCACGGCGATCAATCATTTGTTCCTGCCGGTCTTGCCGGGGCCGATTGTCGGCCTGCTGTTGCTGCTGGCGTATCTGGTGTGGCGCGGCGAAGTCGGCGAGCCGTTGAGCCTGGCGGCCAGCAGCCTGTTGCGTTACCTGCCGTTGCTGCTGGTGCCGCCGGCGGTGGGGGTGATGGTGTATGCCAAGGACATTGCTGCCGATTTCTGGGCCATCGTTGGCGCGCTGGTGTTATCGCTGGTGATCGCCATGGGCTTTGTCGGCGTATTGATGCAAAAGCTGGTCAAGCGCCAGGCGCGGCGGGAGGAGGGGCAATGACCTTCGATTGGCAGGGCGCGTGGGCCGCGGTGATCCACCATCCTTTATTTGGCATCGGCATTACCCTGGGTGCCTATCAACTGGTGTTGGCGGGGTATGAAAAGACCCGCTGGATCTTCCTGCAACCGGTGCTGGTGTCGATGTTGCTGGTGATCGGCGTGTTGCTGGGTTGCGGGCTGACCTACGTCGAGTACCGCAAAAGCACCGAGATCATGAGCATCCTGCTGGGCCCGGCTACCGTGGCGCTGGCGGTGCCGCTGTATCTGAACCTGCGACGGATTCGTCAGCTGTTCTGGCCGATTTTTACTACGCTGGTGGTGGGTGGTGTGTTTGCCACCGGCCTGTGTGTGTGGCTGGGATGGTGGTTTGGTGCCGAACACATGGTGCTGATGACCATGGCGCCCAAGTCGGTGACTTCGCCCATCGCCATGCTGGTGGCCGAGCAGATCGGCGGCGTCGCGGCACTGGCGGCGGTGTTCGTGCTGATCACCGGGGTGATCGGTGCGATGATCGGGCCGGCCTACCTGTCGCGCCTGGGGGTACACAGCCCGGAGGCGCGGGGCATGGCCCTGGGCATGACCGCCCATGCTGTCGGCACCTCGGTGGCCTTGCAGGAAAGCGAGGAGTGCGGCGCCTTTGCCGCATTGGCGATGAGTTTGATGGGCGTGGCCACGGCAGTGTTCCTGCCACTGGCCGTGTCTTTGGCGATTTAAGTCGGGTTTAAGGAACGCTTTATGAGTCTGGCGCTGTTCCCTCTCAATACCGTGCTGTTTCCAGGCTGCACCCTCGACCTGCAACTGTTCGAGGCGCGCTACCTGGACATGATCGGCCGCTGCATGAAAAAGGGCGAAGGCTTCGGCGTGGTCTGCATCCTTGATGGCCAGGAAGTCGGCCTGGCACCCGATGGCTATGCAGTGATTGGTTGCGAAGCGCTGATTCGTGATTTCAAGCAGCAGGACAATGGCTTGCTGGGGATTCGGGTCGAGGGTGGGCGCAGGTTTCGGGTGCGCGAGGCGGATGTGCAGCGCGATCAACTGTTGGTAGCCGATGTCGAGTGGCTGGAAGACCTGCCCGAGCGCCCGTTGGACGAGGAGGATGCTGATTTGTTGGCGCTGCTTGAGGCCCTGGCGGAGCACCCGATGGTCGCCTCGCTGGACATGGGCGCCGATGCGCAGGGGCAGCAGGTGCTGGGCAACCGCCTTGCCTACCTGTTGCCGTTCACCGACGCCGACAAGATCGAGTTGCTGCAACTCGACGATCCCCAGCAGCGTCTGGATGCGATCCAGTTGCTGCTGGATGAGTTGCAGGGTGAACTGTTTCCCTGAGCCGGGTTGCCTCGGATTTATCCACGCAAGGTTCGGATTTTTCTTCGATGCCGGGTGCTCATCGCCTGAAATAGTGGAGCTTCAGCCACTACTGTCAGGGAATGAACATGATTCGATTGTCGCCATCGGAGCAGCCGATCTGGGATGCTTTTTTTGTCAGTGTGACCGCGCAATTGATTCAGCAGGCCGGCGATCGTGGCCCGGAGTACATTGCCGAGCGGGCTGCCGAAATCGCCGATGAGATGTTGTTCGAACGCCGGGAGCGCTGCTCTGAACGGCGTAGCGCTCCCGTGGACTGGGTCGGTCCGGCCTAGATCAGTAGGCGTAGCGCAGCAGGGCGTGGGTGGTCCCGGTCAGGGCAAAGAACCCCAGAACCGCCACGCATCCCGGCACGATCAGCCACCACACCTTTGGCGCCATGGGCGGTAGCGAGCTCTGGCGCTGGCTCAGCGTCAGGCTGAAGGCGCAAACCGTCATTGCTAGCAAGGTGCCAGCCAGGATATCGCTCGGCCAGTGCGCCCCCAGATACACCCGTGACAGTGCAATGGCGGCGGCCGGGATCGCTCCCAGCAGCAGCCAGGCCAGGCGCATGCGAATCGGTTGGTCGCGACCGGCCAGCACCGCCAGCGCGAGAAAGAACGCAAATGAGCCCGAGGCGTGACCGCTGGGCATGCTGAAGCTGGTCAGCGGGTCGACGAGGATTTCTGGTCGGCCACGGGCAAAGAACAGCTTGCTCCCGGTATTGATCAGCGCGGCGCCCAGCAGTGTGGCGCCGACAAAGATCCCCTGGCGCCATTGCCGTGCCAGGAACAGCAGGCCGGTCAGCACGGCGCTGGCGACGAACATCTTCTTGAACTCACCCAACTGCGTGATCATCACCATGACCCGGTCCATGGTTGGGCTGCGATGCTCCTGGACCAGGGCCATCAATCCCTGGTCAAAGTGGTTCAGGTACGGATAACCGATAAACATCGCAATCAACAAGGCCAGGCTGGCGCAGCCCACCCACAGCGTGGCCCGGCGGTGGCCGCGCAGGGTGCTGTTGAGGGCGATACCGAACAACACGGCCAGGCAGGCGGCAACCACCCCAGCCTCAGGCCAGAACCCTTCGGGCAGCGGCAGGCGGAACGCTGCACCTGCGGCCCAGCCAGGCAACAGGTAGGCGACCGACCAGCCGGCGGCGGCCAGCACGCTGACGGCAGCAAAGCGCGGGAATGGCATGTCGCACATCCCGGCGACCATGGGCAGCATGGGGCGCAGCGGGCCAATGAAGCGTCCTACCAGCAGGCTGACGATGCCGTACTTCTGAAAGTAGGCCTCGGCACCGTCCATCCATTCGGGATGATGACGCAGGCCGGGCAGGCGCCGGATATTCTGGTGGAAATGCCTCCCCAGATAGTAGGAAATCCCATCGCCCAGCAGCCCGCCGAGCAAGCCCAGCAGCAGGGTTTCGCCCAGGGACAACGCACCACTGCCGGCCAGTGCGGCAATGGCGAACAGCAACACCGTACCTGGCACGATAATCCCGGCAATGGCCAGGCACTCCACAAACGCGACGATAAACACCGCCGCCGCCAGCCATTGCGGGTTAAGGGTCAGCCAGCCAGTAATGCCATCGAGCCATGGGCCCATACAATCACTCCATCAATGGTCGTATCCTCTGTAGGGGCGAGCTTGCTCGCGAAAATCGCTAACGATAACGCGGGCATCCTGGATAAACCTGGCGCCTGGACGTTTTTCGCGAGCAAGCTCGCTCCTACAAGAGGACGCAGGTTTTCAAATCAAAACGTAGTCGCGGCCTTCGACCTGGCCGCGTCGCAACGGGTTCCGTGTGCAATACACCGCATAGCCTGCATCGACGAAGCGATACATCAAGTGTTCATCCCGCCCACCGGGAATGCCCAGGCGGGTGGTCTGGATAATCTGCGCGGGCGTAAGGTTCACATCCTCGACGTACAGTCGCTGCGGGTCGAAGCGCTTGGCGTCCCACATTGGCACCTTCAAACCCAAGGCCTTGCACAGCAGTGTTTGCCCGGCGCAGAGCTTCTGGGCCGGGCGCGGCCGGCCGCTGGCGTCAGGGTTGTTCAGCAGCATTTGCGCCAGGCTGCCCGGCCCTGAGGCCTCATCCACCCACGGGTAGGCCGACTTGATTAGCACGGCATTGCCCGGCCCTTGGGCGCTGAAGTTCAGGGAGTCGCCACCACGGGCGTAGTACATATAGATGTGCCCGCCATCCAGAAACAAAGCCTTACGCTTTTCTGTGTAGCCGAGGGATGCATGGCTGCCTTTTTCGGCTAGGTAATAGGCCTCGGTTTCAATAATTCGCGCCGACAGCCACACATCGTCGACGCGATGGCGGATGACTTTGCCCAGCAAATCTTTCGCGAGCGTTTGCGCGTCGCGGTCGAAAAAGCCATCAGGCAGGGGGCTGGCGAGGATCTTGGGCGAAAAACTGGACATGACGGTTGACGGTTGCGCAGGCCAAATGTGACAGGATGATATCAACTCCAGGCTTAATCACCGCTGAACGTCGTCTTTTTGCAGTTCATTTCGACCATCCGCCCCTCACCGCTGTCCGTAGGACGGCGCGACAGCTATAATCTGCCGCTTTCCTCTTTGCCAAGACCTCCAGACCATGACTGAGTCCGTTCTTGACTACATGACCCGCCTGGGTCGCGCTGCCCGTCAGGCCTCGCGGTTGATCGCCCGTGCGAGCACTGCGCAGAAGAACCGTGCCCTGCTGGCTGCCGCCGACGCTCTGGATGCCTCGCGCTCCGAGCTGATCGCCGCCAACGAGCAGGACCTGGCCAATGGCCGGGCCAATGGTCTGGAACCGGCACTGCTCGATCGCCTGGCGCTGACGCCGGCACGTATAGACGACATGATCGAAGGCCTGCGTCAGGTGGCCAAGCTGCCTGACCCCATCGGTGAAATCCGCGACATGCGCTACCTGCCGTCCGGGATCCAGGTCGGCAAGATGCGCGTGCCCCTGGGTGTGATCGGCATCATTTATGAGTCGCGTCCGAACGTGACCATTGACGCTGCGAGCCTGTGCCTCAAGTCCGGTAACGCCAC
The DNA here is from genome assembly GCF_900004755.1 of Pseudomonas sp. 25 R 14. Taxonomy (NCBI): domain Bacteria; kingdom Pseudomonadati; phylum Pseudomonadota; class Gammaproteobacteria; order Pseudomonadales; family Pseudomonadaceae; genus Pseudomonas; species Pseudomonas sp. 25 R 14. The sequence goes on from NZ_CVTS01000031.1 coordinate 134,462, forward strand.
CATCCTGCGCGGCGGCTCCGAGGCCATCAACTCCAACCGCGCCATCGCCGCTTGCATCCAGCAAGGCCTGGCCGTGGCCGAGTTGCCGGCGCAAGTGGTGCAGGTGGTGGAAACCACCGACCGCGCCGCCGTTGGCGCGCTGATCACCATGCCTGAATTTGTCGACGTGATCGTGCCGCGCGGTGGCAAGAGCCTGATCGAGCGCGTCAGCCGCGATGCCAAGGTGCCGGTAATCAAGCATTTGGATGGCGTCTGCCACGTATATATCGACATTGCGGCCGATCTCGACAAGGCGATCCGCATTGCCGATAACGCCAAGACGCACCGCTACGCGCCGTGCAACACCATGGAAACCCTGTTGGTCCACGCCGGCATTGCCGAGCGCGTGTTGCCGCCATTGGCTGCGATCTATCGTGACAAGGGTGTTGAGCTGCGCGGCTGCGAGCGTACCCGGGCGTTGCTGGGCGATGACGTAATCGAAGCCACCGAGCAGGATTGGTACACCGAATACACTGCGCCGATCCTGTCGATTCGGGTCGTTGATGACCTGGACCAGGCCATCGAGCACATCAATACCTACGGCTCCAAGCACACCGATGCGATTGTTTCCGAGCATTTCAGCGATGCCCGGCGTTTCCTCACCGAAGTGGACTCCGCGTCGGTGATGATCAACGCTTCGACACGCTTTGCCGATGGCTTTGAATATGGCCTGGGGGCGGAGATCGGTATTTCCACCGATAAGCTCCACGCCCGTGGCCCGGTTGGCCTGGAAGGCTTGACCAGCGAGAAGTACGTGGTCTTTGGCGATGGCCATGTGCGCACTTGATGGGTAAACGCATCGGGCTGCTCGGCGGTACCTTCGACCCCGTGCACATCGGCCATTTGCGCAGTGCCCTGGAAGTGGCGGATACCCTCGGGCTGGAAGAGCTGCGGCTGATCCCCAACGCCAGGCCGCCGCACCGGGATACACCGCAGGTCAGCGCGCAGGAGCGCCTGGCAATGGTGCAGTGCGCGGTGGCCGGGATTGCCCCGTTGGTGGTGGACGACCGCGAGCTCAAGCGCGATAAACCGTCCTACACTATCGACACCCTGGAGCAGACGCGGGCCGAGTTGGCCGCCGATGACCAGTTGTTTCTGCTTTTGGGCTGGGACGCATTTTGCGGCCTGCCCACTTGGCATCGCTGGGAAGAGTTGCTCCAGCATTGCCACATCCTGGTTTTGCAACGCCCGGATGCCGACAGCGAACCGCCGGATGCCTTGCGCAACCTGCTGGCAGCGCGGTCGGTAAGTGACCCACAGGCCCTGACCGGGCCGAGCGGGAATATTGCATTCGTCTGGCAGACCCCGCTTGCGGTGTCGGCCACCCAGATCCGTCAACTGCTGGCCAGCGGTAAGTCGGTACGTTTCCTGGTGCCTGACGCGGTCCTGGCCTACATCGATGCGCACGGGCTTTACCGTGCGTCGAACTGAAAAGGCGCGCTTGAAGGCACGAATAGTCGTGTATTGAAGCGCCCGAACTAATGAGCAAAACGAGTTTTATATGACGAACAAAGACGTAAGCAAAGTTAAGCGCAAAGGCACCTTCAAGAGCGCACCGTTGCCGGTGGAAGCCTTGCTGGTCCCGGCTCCTGAGGGTGAAGCGCTGGTAGCGCTGGCCGTCGCCGCCCTGGAAGACGTGAAGGCCCAGGACATCCAGGTCCTGGACGTGCGCGACAAGCAAAGCATCACCGACTTCATGATCATCGCCACCGGTACCTCCAACCGCCAGATCGGCGCGATGCTGGACAAGGTTCGCGAAGCCGTCAAAGCCCAGGGCGTCAAGCCATTGGGTGAAGAAGGCAAGGGCGACAGCGACTGGGTACTGGCTGACCTGGACACGGTGATCGTACACATGATGACCAGCAACGCCCGCCAGTTCTACGACCTGGAGCGCCTGTGGAAAGGTGCCGAGCAGAGCCGTGCCGCCGATGGCAAGCACCACAGCCCTGAAGTCGGCCACGCGCACTTCGACAAGCTCAACAAAGACCAGGAATAAGGAACGGCTGTGCGCTTGCGCCTGATCGCTGTCGGTTCACGCATGCCCAAGTGGGTGGAAGAAGGCTGGCATGAATATGCCAAGCGTCTGCCATCCGAACTGGCGCTGGAGCTGGTGGAAATACCGCTCAACACCCGGGGCAAGAACGCCGATGTGGCGCGCTTTATCCGTCAGGAAGGCGAGGCGATGCTGGCCAAGGTCGGTCCCAACGAGCGCATCGTCACCCTTGAGGTGCACGGCAAGCCCTGGAGCACCGAGCAGTTGGCGGTGGAACTGGATCGCTGGCGCCTGGATTCGCGCACGGTCAACTTCATGGTCGGCGGCCCCGAGGGGCTGGCGCCGGAAGTCTGCGCGCGGGCCGACCAGCGCTGGTCGCTGTCGCCCCTGACGCTGCCGCATCCGCTGGTACGGATCCTGATCGGTGAACAGCTGTATCGCGCCTGGACAGTCCTGTCCGGGCACCCTTATCACAAATAGTCTGCGCCCTGCCTGATGACCCAGCCGATCCGCATCAAGGACCACGAGAAAGACGCACGTCTTGTACGCGCGCGCGTGATCTTTGGCGCGATCGCGGTGGTGGTGCTGATGTGCGTGTTGATCGCCCGTCTGTATTACCTGCAGGTGATCCAGTACGAATATCACTCCACACTGTCGGAAAACAACCGGGTGCATGTGCAGCCGATTCCGCCGACCCGTGGCTTGATTTTCGATCGCAATGGCGTGGTGATCGCCGATAACCGACCCAGTTTCAGCCTGAGCATGACCCGCGAGCGCTCCGGTGACTGGCAGCAGATCCTCGATGTGATTGTCGAGGTGTTGCAACTGACCCCGGAAGACCGGGTGATCTTCGAAAAGCGCATGAAACAGGGGCGGCGCCCGTTTGAACCGGTGCCGGTCCTGTTTGAACTGACTGAAGAACAGATCGCCAGGATTGCGGTGAACCAGTTCCGCCTGCCGGGTGTAGAAGTGGTGGCGCAGTTGGTGCGCCATTACCCGCAAGGGGCGCACTTTGCCCACTCGGTTGGTTACATGGGGCGGATCAACGAAAAAGAGCTGAAAACCCTCGATCCGGTCAATTACAGCGGCACCCACCATATCGGCAAGACGGGTATCGAGCGTTTCTACGAGCCGGAACTGCACGGCCAGGTAGGTTACGAGGAAGTCGAGACCAACGCCCGTGGCCGCGTGCTGCGAGTGCTCAAGCGGACCGACCCGATACCCGGCAAGGACATTGTCCTGAGCCTGGATATCAAGCTGCAGGAGGCCGCAGAAATGGCCCTTGGCGGCCGGCGTGGCGCGGTGGTCGCACTGGATCCGAATACCGGTGAGGTCCTGGCCATGGTCAGCCAGCCGAGTTTCGACCCCAACCTGTTTGTGACCGGGATCAGCTTCAAGGCCTATGCCGAGTTGCGCGACTCCATCGACCGGCCGCTGTTCAATCGGGTGCTGCGCGGTCTGTATCCGCCGGGTTCGACCATCAAACCGGCGGTGGCGATTGCCGGCCTGGATGCTGGTGTGGTCACCGCTTCCAGCCGAGTCTACGATCCGGGTTACTACATGTTGCCCAACTACGATCACAAATACCGTAACTGGAACCGCACCGGCGACGGCTATGTGGACCTGGATACGGCGATCATGCGTTCCAACGATACCTACTTCTATGACCTGGCCCACAAGCTGGGGATCGATCGTTTGTCGACCTACATGGGCAAGTTCGGCCTCGGTCAGAAAGTGTCCCTGGACATGTTTGAAGAATCCCCAGGCCTGATGCCTTCCCGGGAATGGAAGCGTGCCACCCGTCGCCAGGCCTGGTTCCCTGGCGAGACCCTGATCCTGGGGATCGGCCAGGGCTACATGCAGGCCACGCCCTTGCAGCTGGCCCAGGCCACGGCGCTGGTGGCCAGCAAGGGCAAGTGGATTCGCCCGCACCTGGCCAAGACCATCGAGGGTGAAAAGCCGGTGGATGACAACCCGATCCCGGACATCATCCTGCGCGATCCATCCGACTGGGCCAAGGTCAACCACGGCATGCAACAAGTGATGCACGGCGCGCGGGGCACCGCGCGCAAGGCGGCTGCCGGTGCGCAGTACCGGATTGCCGGCAAGAGCGGTACCGCCCAGGTGGTCGCGATCAAGCAGGGCGAGAAATACGACCGCTCCAAGGTTCAGGAGCGCCATCGTGACCACGCCTTGTTCGTCGGTTTCGCCCCGGCCGACAACCCGAAAATCACCGTAGCGGTCATGGTCGAAAACGGTGAATCCGGTTCTGGTGTGGCCGCTCCGGTGGTGCGCCAGATCATGGACGCCTGGTTGCTGGATCAGGACGGCAAGCTCAAGCCTGAGTTTGCCAACCCTTCAAGCGCGGAGGCTACGGCCCGTGAAGAGTAATTTTGACCGCATCCTCTCCAGTGAAGATGTGATGCGTCGCCGCGCCACCTTGTTGCAGCGCATGCACATTGATGGCCCGTTGCTGATCCTGCTGCTGACCCTGGCGGCTGGCAGCCTGTTTGTCCTGTATTCGGCCAGCGGCAAGAACTGGGACCTGTTGATCAAACAGGCGTCGTCGTTCGGTCTGGGCCTGTTGTCGATGGTGGTCATCGCCCAGTTGGAACCGCGCTTCATGGCGCGCTGGGTGCCGCTGGGGTATGTCGCTGGCGTCCTGTTGCTGGTGGTGGTGGATGTCATGGGGCATAACGCCATGGGTGCCACCCGCTGGATCAATATTCCGGGGGTGATTCGCTTCCAGCCGTCGGAATTCATGAAGATCCTGATGCCGGCCACCATCGCCTGGTACCTGGCCAAGCGCACGTTGCCGCCGCAGCTCAAGCATGTAGGGATCAGCCTGATCCTGATCGGCATTCCGTTCATTCTGATTGTGCGCCAGCCGGACCTTGGCACCGGCCTGCTGATCCTTGCGGGTGGTGCGTTCGTGCTGTTCATGGGCGGCCTGCGCTGGCGCTGGATCGTCAGTGTGCTGGTGGCGGCCGTGCCGGTGGCGATCGCCATGTGGTTCTTCTTCATGCACGATTATCAGAAGCAGCGGGTGCTGACCTTCCTCGATCCCGAGAGCGATCCGTTGGGCACCGGCTGGAATATCATCCAGTCCAAGGCTGCCATCGGTTCCGGCGGGGTGTTTGGCAAGGGCTGGCTGCTCGGCACCCAGTCGCACCTGGACTTCCTGCCGGAAAGCCACACCGATTTTATTATCGCGGTGATGGGCGAAGAGTTCGGCCTGGTGGGCATTTGCGCGCTGCTGCTGATCTACTTGCTGTTGATCGGGCGCGGCCTGGTAATCACCGCGCAAGCGCAGACGTTGTTCGGCAAATTGCTGGCCGGTGCGCTGACAATGACTTTTTTTGTTTACGTTTTCGTCAACATCGGTATGGTCAGTGGCCTGCTGCCGGTGGTTGGGGTGCCGTTGCCGTTCATTAGCTACGGCGGAACTTCGCTGGTGACATTACTGTCAGCGTTTGGGGTTTTGATGTCGATCCATACCCATCGCAAGTGGATCGCACAGGTTTGAATAAGGTGAAGATGTCAATGCAAGCAATGCGCGGCTGGGCTGCTCGGTATGCGTCCTGTCTGGGCCTGTTGGGCGCCTTCGGCGTTTCACCGCAGGCCTTGGCCGGCGATTACGACGGCTCGCCCCAGGTCGCCGAATTTGTCGGCGAGATGACGCGTGACTATGGTTTCGCCGGCGAACAACTGATGGGCGTGTTCCGCGAGGCCCAGCGCAAGCAGGCGATCCTCGACGCCATCTCCCGGCCCGCCGAGCGCGTCAAACAGTGGAAGGAATATCGCCCGATGTTCCTCACCGACGCCCGGGTGGCGCGGGGTGTGGACTTCTGGCGCCAGCACGAGGCCGTGCTGGCTCGCGCCGAGAAAGAATACGGCGTGCCGGCCCAGGTGATCGTGTCGATCATCGGCGTTGAAACCTTTTATGGGCGCAATACCGGCAGTTATCGAGTGATCGATGCCTTGTCGACCCTGGGCTTCGATTACCCGCCCCGCGCCGAATTCTTCCGCAAGGAACTGCGTGAGTTCCTGCTGCTGGCCCGTGAAGAGCAGGTCGACCCATTGACCCTCAAGGGTTCCTACGCCGGGGCCATGGGCTTGCCACAGTTCATGCCCAGCAGCTTTCGCGCCTACGCCGTGGATTTTGACGGTGATGGCCACATCAATATCTGGAGCAATCCCGATGATGCCATTGGCAGCGTTGCCAGTTACTTCAAGCGTCATGGCTGGGTAGGTGGCGAACCGGTGGTGATCCGTGCGGATGTCACGGGGGATCGCGCCGATGAAGGCCTGACCCAGGGTATCGAACCGGTGAAAACCGTCGGGGAGTTGCGAGCGCTGGGCTGGTCAAGTCATGATGCGCTGCGCGATGATATGCCGGTTACTGCCTTCCGCCTGGAAGGCGCCGATGGCCCTGAATACTGGATGGGCCTGAAGAATTTTTACGCAATCACGCGTTATAACCGCAGTGTGATGTACGCCATGGCCGTGCATCAGCTGTCAGACATGCTGGTTCAAGCACGGGGCGTCAAGTAATGCGGGTATCGCCAATCAATAAACCGCTCAAGCTGGTGGCGCTGGCCGCATTGTCCTTGCTGGTTGTCAGTTGTTCCACCAGCCGTGCGCCGACGCAGAAGGCCGCTGGCCCGGTAGTCCGCGCGCAGCCTGGGCTGGATATCAACCGGGCCCACAAGGACGGCGCGCCGTGGTGGGACGTCGACGTCTCGCGTATCCCGGATGCCACGCCGACCCTGCATACCGGCAACTATAAGGCCAACCCCTACACGGTACTGGGCAAGACCTACTTCCCGCTGCAAGAGTCCAAGAACTACGTGCAGTCGGGCACGGCGTCCTGGTACGGCACCAAGTTCCACGGCCAGAACACCGCCAACGGCGAGGTGTACGACCTGTACGGCATGAGCGCGGCGCACAAGACCTTGCCGCTGCCGGCCTACGTACGGGTGACCAACCTGGACAACAACCGCGTGGTGATCCTGCGGGTCAACGACCGTGGGCCGTTCTATTCCGACCGAATCATCGACTTGTCCTACGCTGCCGCGAAAAAACTCGGCTATGCCGAATCCGGCACGGCGCGGGTCAAGGTCGAAGGCATCGACCCAGCCCAATACTGGGCGCAGCGCGGCAAGCCGGCGCCGTTGATGCTCAACGAACCACAAAGCGCACAGCCGCAGATCACCGCCTCGGCGGGCAAGGTCGAACAGTGGACGCCGCCGCCCCAGCAACACGCTGCGCCAGTCGTGGCCGTGCCACAGGCGGCGCCGGGCAGTGCAGCGGGCGGGCAGTACCTGCAAGTCGGCGCTTTCGCCAACCCGGATGCGGCAGAACTGTTAAGGTCCAAGCTCAGCGGGATGGTCAGCGCGCCGGTATTTATCAGCTCCATCGTGCGTAACCAGCAGACCCTGCACCGGGTACGCCTGGGCCCTATCGGCTCGGCGGGCGAAATTGCCCAAGTGCAGAACAGCGTGCGACTGGCCAACCTGGGTCAGCCCAGCGTGGTCAGCGCGGAATAAGTAGCGGATTGAGGGTCCAGGCACGCCTGGGTCCTGGTTGCAGGCTCTTTGGATAATAAAAACCCGAAGGCAAGGGTTGAGCTGGCAACTGAACACGCGACAGCCTGGCAACGGGTTGTCTGAATAGTTTTGCCCGCGAGGGCAAGTTTCCATAAGCAATTTCGAGAGACGGATGAACATCACCACCTTAGCCAAACGCCTGTGCCTGCTTGTCCCGCTGATCATCGCGCCCGCTGCCTGGGCCGTCGAAATGATGCCAGCGCCACCGCAACTGGCTGCCAAGTCCTACGTGCTCATGGATGCCGCCAGCGGCAACGTGCTGGTCGAAAACAACGGTGACCAGCGCCTGCCGCCGGCCAGCCTGACCAAGCTGATGACCGCCTACATCGCGACCCTGGAAATCCGTCGCGGCCAGATCGGTGAAAACGATCCGGTGACCGTCAGCGAAAACGCCTGGCGTACCGGTGGTTCGCGGATGTTCATCAAGGTCGGCTCCCAGGTGACTGTCAGCGACCTGCTGCACGGCATCATCATCCAGTCCGGCAACGACGCCAGCGTCGCCCTGGCCGAGCACATCGCCGGCAGCGAAGATGCATTCGCCGACATGATGAACAAAACCGTGACTGACCTGGGCATGACCAACAGCCACTTCATGAACCCGACCGGCCTGCCAAACCCAGACCACTACTCGTCGGCCCATGACATGGCGATCCTGGCCCGCGCGATCATTCGCGTCGACCCAGTGCACTACGCCATCTACTCCCAGAAAGAGTTCTTCTGGAACAACATCAAGCAACCTAACCGCAACCTGTTGCTGTGGCGTGACAAGACCGTCGACGGCCTGAAAACCGGCCACACCGACGAAGCGGGCTACTGCATGGTGTCCTCGGCAGTACGTGACGGCCAACGCCTGATTGCCGTGGTGTTCGGCACCAACAGCGAGCAGGCACGTGCGGCTGAAACCCAGAAGCTTTTGACTTACGGTTTCCGCTTCTTCGAAACCCAGACCTTCTACCAGAAGGGCGCTGAACTGGCCCAGGCTCCGGTCTGGAAAGGCACCGAGCGTCAAGTCAAGGCCGGCCTGGCTGATGACCTGACCCTGACCATGCCTAAAGGCCAGCTCAAGAAACTGGCTGCCAGCATGACCATGAACCCACAACTGACCGCGCCAATCGCCAAGGGCGATGTGATCGGTAAAGTCGAAGTGAAGCTGGACGACAAAGTCGTACACAGTGCCGATCTGATCGCACTCGACGCTGTTGAGGAAGGTGGTATCTTCCGCCGCGTGTGGGATAGCATCCGTCTATTCTTCTACGGCTTGTTCAACTGATTGTGTGCACCCGCAAAGCCCCGCGTTGATCCGACGCGGGGCTTTGCTCGTCGCCACGGCTTACCGCTTACGAGGCCGTTACGCCATGACCGATAAAGAAGTAAAGGCGCCAAAGATCGAATTCCCGGTGGTGGACTATCCCATCAAGGTGATCAGCGATACCGGTGTCGGCCGCAAAGACCTGATCCTCGAAATCGTGCGCAAGCACGCTACGATCAACGATCAGCGCGTGGATGAGCGATCCAGCTCTACCGGCAAATACACCACGATCCAGTTGCACATCGTTGCGACTGATCAAGACCAGCTCTACAACATCAACAGTGAACTGCGGGCCACCGGCTTCGTGCACATGGTGTTGTGATGTCACAGGTCCTGGGCTTTCGCGAGCTCGGCCAGATGGCCTACGAGCCGGTCTGGCATGCGATGCAACGGTTCACCAACGAGCGCGGCACTTCGGCTCCTGATGAAATCTGGCTGGTGGAACACCCGCCGGTATTCACCCAGGGGCAGGCTGGCAAGGCTGAGCATCTGCTACTTCCGGGTGATATTCCGGTGGTGCAGGTCGACCGAGGTGGCCAAGTGACTTACCATGGCCCCGGGCAACTGGTGGCCTATCTGCTATTGGATGTGCGCAAGCTGGGGTTTGGCGTGCGTGATCTGGTCAGTCGCATGGAAACCTGCCTGATCGAGCTATTGGCCAGCTACGACGTAACCGCGGCAGCCAAGCCCGACGCTCCAGGTGTTTATGTCGACGGCGCGAAAATCGCCTCCCTGGGCCTGCGCATCCGCCATGGCTGTTCCTTTCATGGCCTGGCCCTGAACGTGGACATGGACCTGGCGCCGTTTCGCCGGATCAATCCCTGTGGTTACGCCGGTTTGGCCATGACCCAGTTGAGCGATCACGCAACACCTATAGAATTTGCCGAGGTAAGTGCCCGGCTGCGCGCGCAGCTCGTCAAACACCTCGACTATGCTGAGCAGACGACCCTGACGGGCGGAATCGACTGATATGACTACTGATGTTGTGCAAACCATGATCCCGACGCTGGACATTACCGACCGTCCGGCCCCGGCTCCGCGTGCCAAGGTGGAAGCCGGCGTCAAGCTGCGCGGCGCCGAGAAGGTTGCACGCATCCCGGTGAAGATCATCCCGACCACCGAACTGCCGAAAAAGCCCGACTGGATCCGCGTGCGCATCCCGGTCTCGCCGGAAGTCGACCGCATCAAGGCCCTGCTGCGCAAACACAAGCTGCACAGCGTGTGTGAAGAAGCCTCTTGCCCGAACCTGGGTGAGTGTTTCTCCGGCGGCACCGCGACGTTCATGATCATGGGTGACATCTGCACCCGTCGTTGCCCGTTCTGCGACGTTGGCCACGGCCGGCCCAAGCCTTTGGACGTCAACGAGCCAGAAAGCCTGGCCATCGCCATTGCCGACCTGAAACTCAAGTACGTGGTGATCACCTCGGTAGACCGCGACGACCTGCGTGACGGCGGTGCCCAGCACTTTGCCGACTGCATCCGCGAAATCCGCAAACTGTCGCCGAACGTGATGCTCGAAACCCTGGTCCCTGACTACCGTGGCCGGATGGACGTGGCGCTGGAAATCACCGCCGCCGAGCCGCCAGATGTGTTCAACCACAACCTGGAAACCGTGCCACGCCTGTACAAGGCCGCGCGTCCGGGCTCGGACTATCAGTGGTCGCTGACCCTGCTGCAGAAATTCAAGCAGATGATGCCGCACATCCCGACCAAATCCGGCCTGATGCTGGGCCTGGGCGAAACCGACGAAGAAGTGATCGAAGTCATGAAGCGCATGCGCGAACACGACATCGACATGCTGACCCTCGGCCAATACCTGCAACCGTCGCGCAGTCACTTGCCGGTGCAGCGTTTCGTGCACCCGGACACCTTTGCCTGGTTTGCCGAAGAAGGCTACAAGATGGGCTTCAAGAACGTTGCGTCGGGCCCGCTGGTACGTTCGTCGTACCACGCCGACGAACAGGCCAAGCTGGTCAAGGCGAGCCTGGTTTCGTAAGCCGCACCGCAGAATCAATGTGGAATGCGGGCTTGTGTGGGAGCGGGCTTGCTCGCGAAGGCGCAGTATCAGTCACTTGATCCATTGACTGACACTGCGCCTTCGCGAGCAAGCCCGCTCCCACATTGGGTTCTGCGTTACAGATAGGGAGAACATGGATGACCGCTCAACCGAGTGCCGTCGTACCCGCGTTGCGAGTTGAAGGCACTATCGGCCTGATCGCCCCCGCCGGCCCCTCCGCGCTGGATGTGGAAAAGGCCGGGCAATGGATGCGTACCCGTGGCTACGAGCTGCGGATCTTCTCGGGGGTGTATGAGCGCGACGGCTACCTGGCCGGCAGCGACAAAGTACGCCTGCGTGACCTGCATGCGGCCTTCGCCGACCCCGATATCGACGCCATCTTCTGCCTGCGCGGTGGCTACGGCACCCCGCGCTTGCTCGACGGTGTGGATTTTGCCCTGTTGGCCGCCAACCCCAAGCCTTTCGTCGGCTACAGCGATATCACCGCGCTGCACCTGGCGATCAGCCGCTATGCCGGTTTTGTGACCTTCCACGGGCCGATGCTCAATGCCGACCTGCTCGGTGACAAGCAACAGCCCACCGAATCATCGCTGTTCAGCCTGCTGCGTGGGCAACTAGGGGCTGGCAGTGTGCTGGCGCACCCGGTGGCCTACCCGCTGACCACCATTGAGCCTGGCATCGCCTGCGGGCGCCTGCTGGGGGGCAACCTGTCAATGATCGCGGCCGTGATGGGTACACCGTTCGAAATCGATGCCGAGGGCATCATTCTGTTTATCGAAGACGTCAACGAGCCGATCTACCGCATCGACCGCCTGCTGACGCACTTGCGCCTGGCGGGCAAGTTGGCACAGGTTCACGGTGTGCTGGTGGGGGATGTGGCGGGGGTGGATAGCGTTGCACTGGAGCGGCTGTTGAAGCAGACCTTCGAGCCGTTGTGCATCCCGGTCCTGGCTGGCTGGCGCAGCGGCCATTGCGACCCGAACCTGACCTTGCCGATGGGCGCCTTGGTGCGACTGGATGCGGGGGAGCAGCGGTTAGTGCTGGAGCAGGATGTGGTGTTCAAACCCTGAGTATTTAGTCGTCTGTCAGGCCGTTATCGCGAGCAAGCCCGCATTTGCCCCTGTGGGAGCGGGCTTGCTCGCGAAGGCACGCAGTTCTAGCGGTTCTGCAAGGATTCCAGCAACTTCACCGTCGGATACCCATCCGCCGGCCAGCCCAACGACTGCTGCGCCGCACGAATCGCCTTGCGCGTATTGGCGCCGATAATCCCATCCGGGTTGCCAGCGTCATAGCCCTTGGCGCTCAACACCGTCTGCAACTCGATACGCTGGGAGCGGGTCAGTGGCAGTTCGTCCGTTGGCCAATCCCCGCGAATCACCCCGCCACCGCCAAAGCGCTCGGACAACAGGCCGACTGCCAGGGCGTAGGACGACGAGTTGTTGTACTTGAGGATTGCGCGGAAGTTATCCAGCACCAGGAACGCCGGGCCACGATGGCCGGCCGGCAGCAGCAGGGCGGCGGACAGCGCCTCGACATTGGGCGGGACGCTGGCACCGGCCGGCACCTGCAGCCCGAGTTTCAACCATTCGCCCACCGGTTTGCGCACTACGCCATCAGCCAGGGCGTAGTCGAAGTTTGCCGGCAATTGCTGTACCTCAAAGCCCCACGGCTGGCCTTTCTGCCAGCCGGAGCTTTGCAGGTAGTGCGCGGTGGAGGCGAGGGCGTCGGCGGAACTGTTCCAGATGTCGCGGCGTCCGTCACCGTCGAAGTCCACCGCGTGGGTGTTGTAGGTGGTCGGAATGAATTGGGTCTGGCCCATGGCACCGGCCCAGGAGCCGCGCATCTGCTCGGCCGGGATATCACCGTGCTGGATGATTTGCAGCGCGGCCAGCAATTGCGCCTGGGCGAATGCCGGGCGACGGCCTTCGTAGGCCAGGGTCGCCAGGGAGCGGATCACCGAATTGTTGCCCTGGAACGAGCCGAAGTTGCTTTCCATGCCCCAGACCGAGACCAATACCTGGCGATCCACGCCGTAGCGTTGTTCGATGCTTTGCAGGATATCGGCATGCTTGATCAGCAAGGCCTGGCCGTTACGCACGCGCAGCGCCGACAAGGCGCCGTTGAGGTATTCCCACACCGGCCGGGAAAACTCCGGCTGGCTGCGGTCGGCGCGGATGACTGCCATATCGGGGGTGACGTTGGCGAAGGCGCTGTCGAACACTGCAGGCGTAATGCCGGCTTTCAGGGCTTCGACGCGAAAACCTGCCTGCCATTCGGCGAAGGTCTGGGTCGGTTGGATATCAAGATTGGTCACGGCCAGGGGCGCAACTACGGCGGGTGCGGCAACCGGTACGGGCTGGAACGTAGGCAGGGGCTGAGCGTCGGCGGCGGTGGGTTTTTCGGCGCAGGCGACTAACAGGATCAGGCTGGAGGCAGCAATCAATTGGCGAAGGTGCCAACGACGGGAAAGACTAGAGGGCATGCACAGGTCCAGGAAATACGAATCAGGTGCAGACCTTATCATGCCAGAGGGGCGCTTGCCTTCAGGCAGCCAGAAAGTAAGAAGCCTCCCAGCTATTAGACTGAAAGGCTTCGCGGTGGTAGCTGCCTTTGCCTTTGCCGGCTCGTTCCTGGCGACTGCGGAACAACGGCTGGGCAATGAGGGATTTGGCCTTGTTGGGGCCATGCTTGGATGGCTTTTTGCTCATGATCGGTACTCTCCGATGGGTGGGTAATGCGCTGCGAATCATCTGCCGAAGTTTGCCGGCTGTCCAGCCCGGCGCGATGTAGGAAATGGCCTCGGTCTGAATGTGAAATGCCGGCTTGTGTTGTTCTGGATAATTGATTATTCGGCGGGGAGTGCCAGGCGCTGGCCAGACATAAGCAGCGACAAACGGCTCAAGCTCATCCACGGCGACCCGGCAGCCTGGCCCTTGATCTGTGCATCGATGCGCTGGGCTTCGAGCAACAATTGCGCCCAACGTTGCGCCGAGTGCCGTTGCAGGGCCTTGCTCATCAGTGGCTTGCGCTTGTCCCACACGGGTGGTCGGGCCTGGCTGAAGCATTTGTCCAGTGGCGTGCCTTGGCTGTATTGCAGGGCAATATTGGCCAGTACGCGCAGTTCGCGGGCCAGGGCCCAGAGAATCACGGGCGGTTCCACGCCTTCGCCGCGCAGCCCTTCGAGCATGCGCAAGGCATGTGCCGGTTCGCCATTGAGAATCGCGTCAACCAACCCGAATACGTCAAACCGCGCACTGTCGGCCACCGCACCTTGCACGGTTTCGACGGTAATCTGCCCGTCTTCGGCCATCAGCTTGAGCTTTTCGATTTCCTGGGCGGCGGCCAGCAGGTTGCCTTCGACCCGAGCTGCAATCAGCTCGACAGCATCTTGGGTGGCAGACAGCCCGGCTTGCGACAGGCGCTGACGAATCCATTGCGGCAACTGGTTGCTGTCGACCGGCCAGATCTGGATGAACTGGGTTTGTGCCCCTTCCACCAGCGCCTTGCCCCATTTGGTCTTCTGCGCACTGCCATCGAGCTTGGGCAAGCTGATCAGCAACAGTGTGTCCTCGGCAGGGCGAGCACAGTATTCCATCAGGGCTGCCGCGCCTTTGTCGCCGGGCTTGCCCGAGGGCAGGCGCAATTCCAACAGGCGTTTTTCGGCAAATAGCGACATGCTGGCCCCGGCCTGGAGCAGGGTGCCCCAGTCGAAGCTGGCGTCGGCGCTGAATACCTGGCGTTCATCAAAGCCCTGCTGGCGCGCAGCCTGGCGAATGGCGTCGGCGGCTTCCTGGCACAACAGCGGGTCATCGCCGCTGACGATGTACACAGGCGCAAGACTGCCTTGCAGGTGTTTGGCGAGTTGGGCGGGGGCGAGTTTCATAGGCTGGATGGACGGGGCGCATGACGCGCCCCGTCTGGTTTACTCGGCAGGGACTTCAACAGGCGATTGCTTGGGGATGCTGTTTTCATAGTCCTGCGCGGCTTTCAGCGCTTCGGCATCCGCCTTGGCCTTGGCATCGGCAGTCTGCTGCAGGGCATCCAGTTGGGCCGGGCTGATCATCTGCAGGCGCAGGACCATACGCTGGACCAGGTCGCGGCGCATTTCATTGCGCACCTGGTTGACCTCGGTATCCGAACCGACCAGGTTGTTACCGTCATGTGTCACGACTTTCTGCACTTGCAGCTTGTCGCTGATCAGTGGCAACTGGTCGTGACCCTGGATCTGGAACATGAGCACGCTGCTCATTTCGATGTCCGAAGAGCGGCCGGCACTGGCGTAGCTGATATTACGCTGGGTTTCTTTCTCGTCGACCAGCACCAGTTTGTAAGCTGCCCCTGGATAGACTTTGACGCCGCTGTTTTCCAGGGTTTGACGCAGCTGAGTCACGGTTTCGCCATAGGCGTTGCGTGCGCTGACATCCAGTTCCTTGATCGCCAGTTCAGTGGTGCCGGTGCCGCGCAGCTGGAAGCCGCAAGCGCTCAACAATACGGCAAGGCCCATAACCAGCAGGTTGCGTTTGATCATTTTATTGCTCCCCTTGAAACCATGTGGGCCTTATCGAGGCCCTGGAGGTTTTGTTCGGCGCCGGGGCTCTTGCCCTGGCGCCCGATCCGATTAGCTAGCGACGATATTGACCAGTTTGCCGGGCACCACGATCACTTTGCGGATCGTCAGGCCTTCGGTGAAGCGCAGCACGTTTTCGTTGCAGCGAGCGGCGGCTTCGACTTCTTCGCGACTGGCGCTGGCAGGCATGTCGATCTGGCCGCGCAGCTTGCCGTTGACCTGAATCACCAGTTGCAGCGTGTCCTGTACCAGGGCGCTGTCATCCGCGACGGGCCATTGGGCATCGATCACCGCGCCGCTGTGGCCCAACTGGCTCCACAGGTCGTGGCTGATGTGCGGGGTGATCGGCGCCAGCAGCAGGACGACAGTTTCCAGGCCTTCCTGTACCAGCGCACGGTCCTGCTCGGTGACCTGCGGGGCTTTTTCCAGCACGTTCATCAGCGTCATCACCTGGGCGATAGCGGTGTTGAACTTGTGATGCTGGCCCACGTCCTGGCTGGCTTGCTTGATGGCCAGGTGGGTGCTGCGGCGAATCAGTTTTTGCTCGTCGTTCAGCAACGCCACGTCCAGTTTGCCCGGCAAGCCCTGGCTGATATGGGCATGCGCCAGGCGCCAGACGCGCTTGAGGAAGCGGTGCGAGCCTTCGACGCCGGAGTCTGACCATTCGGCGCTCATGTCGGGCGGCGAGGCGAACATCATGAACAGGCGGCAGGTATCGGCGCCGAACTGGTCGATCATCGACTGAGGGTCAACGCCGTTGTTCTTCGACTTGGCCATCTTCTCGGTGCCGCCGATTTCCACCGGCAGGCCGTCGGATTTCAACTTGGCGCTGATCACCTTGGCCTTGCTGTCACGCTCAAGCTCGACGTCCGCCGGGTTGAACCAGGTATAGGCGCCATTGGCTTCGCGGCGATAGTAAGTCTCGGCGATCACCATGCCTTGGGTCAGCAGGTTCTTGAACGGCTCGTCGGAACTCACCAGGCCTTCGTCACGCATCAGTTTATGGAAGAAGCGCGCGTAGAGCAGGTGCAGAATCGCGTGTTCGATACCGCCGATGTACTGATCCACCGGCAACCAGTGGTCAGCTGCGGATTTTTCCACCAGGCCACCTTCATAGTGCGGCGAGGCGTAGCGGGCGTAATACCACGAGGACTCGACGAAGGTGTCCATGGTGTCGGTTTCACGCTTGGCAGGTGCACCGCATTTCGGGCAACTGCACTCGTAGAACTCGGGCATGCGCGCCAATGGCGAGCCGGCGCCGTCCGGCACCACATCTTCTGGCAGCACGACCGGCAGTTGATCTTCTGGCACCGGCACGTCGCCACAGCTTTCGCAGTGGATGATCGGGATCGGGCAGCCCCAGTAGCGCTGGCGGCTGATGCCCCAGTCGCGCAGGCGGAACTGGGTGCGCGAGGCACCGAGGTTTTTCTTGATCAGTGCGACTTCCATGGCGTCGAAGGCACCGACGAAGTCCAGGCCGTCAAACTCGCCGGAGTTGATCAGGGTGCCGTGCTCGCCGTAGGCGTCTTGCCATGGGGCCGGGTTGGTATCGCCGGAGCTGGTACGCACCACCGACTTGATCGGCAGGTTGTACTTGGTGGCGAACTCGAAGTCGCGCTCGTCGTGGGCCGGCACGGCCATTACTGCGCCATCGCCGTAGTGCATCAGCACATAGTTGGCGACCCATACCGGCAGTTTCTCGCCGGTCAGCGGGTGTTCGACGAACAGCGAGGTCGGCAGGCCTTTTTTCTCCTGGGTGGCGACGTCGGCTTCAGCCACGCTGCCGCCTTTGCATTCGGCGATGAACGCCTGCAGCTCAGGGTTGTTCTGTGCAGCCTGGGTGGCCAGCGGGTGTTCCGCGGCCACGGCCACGTAGGTGGCGCCCATCAGGGTATCCGGACGGGTCGTGAAGACTTTCAGTGCGCCCTCTGCGCCGATGGAATCGACGTTGTACGGGAACTGCACTTCCATGCCCTTGGACTTGCCGATCCAGTTGCGTTGCATGGTCTTGACCTGTTCAGGCCAGCCCGGCAGGTCGTCGAGGCTCGACAAGAGTTCATCCGCGTAGGCGGTGATCTTGAAGTAGTACATCGGGATTTCGCGCTTTTCGATCAGCGCGCCGGAACGCCAGCCGCGGCCGTCGATCACTTGTTCGTTGGCCAGCACGGTCTGGTCGATCGGGTCCCAGTTCACGGTGCCGCTTTTTTTGTAGATCACGCCTTTTTCGAACAGGCGAGTGAACAGCCATTGTTCCCAGCGATAGTAATCGGGCTTGCAGGTGGTCACTTCGCGGGACCAGTCCACGGCCAGGCCCAGGCTGCGCAGCTGGGTCTTCATGTAGGCGATGTTTTCGTAGGTCCACTTGGCGGGCGCTACGTTGTTCTTCATCGCGGCGTTTTCCGCCGGCATGCCGAAGGCGTCCCAACCCATGGGTTGCAGGACGTTCTTGCCGAGCATGCGCTGGTAGCGGGAAATCACGTCGCCGATGGTGTAGTTACGCACGTGCCCCATGTGTAGCTTGCCGCTGGGGTAAGGGAACATCGATAGGCAGTAGAAAGTCTCCTTGCCTGGCTGTTCACTGACTTCAAAGGACTTTTGCTCGTCCCAGAAGGTTTGGGCGGCATTTTCTATTTCACGGGGCTGATATTGTTCGTGCATGGCTACTTTTGAACTGAATAGGGGTGGCCTAATCCTCTTCGGTGCAACGTTCGGGTTGATCGACACCAAACAGCGGCGCGTCCGTGCCCAAACCCTGCGGGAAGTGGAGTTACAGGAAGCGCCGTAGCATACATGACCCCACTCTATCGAGGGAAACCCTGATTGCGCAGCGCAGGCCGTTGGTCGCGGCGTGCGGTTGGTTGCGTCAGCACAGCTACGCTGTTTATTGGGGAGTGAGACTTATCTTTAATGAGGTGAGGGGATGGTAGATTCGCAGCGAATGAGAACGAAACCGCAAGTGTATGAAGGACTGATCGACCGCTTGGGTCGAGCACTGGACGCAGCAAGAACCGCAGGTCGATTGCGTGACGAGCGGCCTGATGAGCTGGAACTGCGAGGCTTGAGCCCTGCAGAGTTTGAAGTGATCAAGGCCTACCTGGACTTGAACGCGTGCCCAATCCCGCAATGGGTGGCTCCTGTGCCAGCCAGGGAGCCGGTGCGATCGTCCAAGGTGGTATGGCTCAAGGACTTGTCGACCGGCCGTGGCCCGGAAAAGCTGCGGTCTGCACGATTCAAGTAACTTGATCAGCGTTATCCGCCGCGTGTAAAGATTGTCGCTAAACCCCGTTACACCTTAGGCTTCGGGCATCTTTGGAGATGCTCGATGCCTATTCGTTATTTCATCAAACAATTACTGTTGCCCCCCGGCATTTTCTTGCTGCTGCTGGCCCTTGCCTGGTGGTTTCGCCGCAGCCGCCCGCGCTTGGCCGGGGGATGCTTTGCCTTGGGGTTTGGCGGGATGTGGCTGATCAGCCTGCCGGTGATGGTGGAGTGGGGCGCCCGCGCGCTGGAAACCGAACCGCCATTGGCCCTGGAAGACTGGGCCGGCCTGGCGCAACGAGCCGATGCCATTGTGGTGTTGGGCTCGGGCCGTGAGCGGGGCGATCCGGCCTGGGGCGCTGATCAGCCGACCGGTATCGGCCTGGAGCGCCAGCGCTATGCCGCGCGATTGGCCAAGGCGTCGGGGCTGCCGGTGCTGACCACCGGCGGCCTGCACTATGGCACGCCGCCCAGCGAGGCAGAGTTGATGGCGGTGTCGATGCAACAAGACTTTGGTGTGACCGTGCGCTGGAAGGAAGAGCGCAGCCGTACTACCTGGGAAAATGCACAGATGAGCGCCGAGATCCTGTTGCCCCAGGGCGTCAAGCGCGTGGTGGTTGTGACCCAGGCCTGGCATATGCCGCGTTCCGTGTGGAGCTTCGAGAAAGCCGGCTTTACCGTGGTGCCGGCGCCGGTCGGTTTCCTGGGCGTGGACAACGCTCGGCCGCTGGGCGGCTGGATGCCGGAGTTCAAGTCGATCTGGCAGAGCGGGCAGTTGATCAACGAGGCGGTGGGGCAGGTGGGTTACCGCCTCTTCTATCGCTAACACCACACATCAAAATGTGGGAGCCCGCTCCCACATTGGGTTTTGTGTGTCTGTCAGACAGTCTTGGCCATGCGCCCGGCCAGCAGTGCCCAGCCAAACAGCCCCAGGCACAGGATGATCAGCGGCCACGAACGCCATTGCAGGTACGGCGTCAGGTTGTGCATCGGCACCACTTCCCCGTAGAGAATGCCGCGCTCGAACTGCGGGATCTGCTCGGTGATCTGCCCAAACGGGTTGATCAGGCCGGTCACGCCGTTGTTGGTGGCGCGGATCATCCAGCGGCCGGCCTCCAGGGCACGCATCTGGGCCATTTGCAGGTGCTGCAAGGGGCCGATGGAGGTGCCGAACCAGGTGTCATTGCTGATGGTCAGCAGCAAGTCGCTGCGGGCGGCGAGGTCTGCAGCGAACTCCGGGTAGACCACTTCGTAGCAGATATACGGGGCGATCTGATAGCCCTTGGCTTGCAGCAGAGCCTGGTCTTCGGGGCCACGGGCAAAGTCCGACATCGGCAGGTCGAAGAACGCAATCAGTCCGCGCAGCACATCCTGCAGCGGCACATACTCGCCAAAGGGCACCAGCTTCTGCTTCAAATAGGTGCCATCACCCTGGCCGACCACGGTGATGCCATTGAAGTAGCGCTTTTCATGGCGTACCTCCTGGCGAATCGGCACACCGGTGATCATTGCGCCGTTCCGGTCGGCGGCGAACTTGCCCATCATCCCCAGATAACCCTCGACGGACTCCTTGAGCACTGGCACGGCGGTTTCCGGCCAGATCAGCAGGTCCACGCGCTTGGAGGCAAAGCTCATGTCGCGGTACAGCGCCAGTTGCTCGTTGAGCTGCGCTGGGTCCCATTTCATGCTCTGCTCGACATTGCCCTGGATCGCCGCGACGGTTAGCGGTTCACCTGCGGGGCTGGTCCAGGCGTGGTGCTTGAGCGCCAGGCCAATGGCCCACGGTGCGACCAGCAGTACCAGGCCGGCGCCGACAAACACGTTGCGCCTGGCTGCCAGCAGTCGCGGCAGGTTAACAATCAGCGCAGCGCTCAGGGCCAGGGCAAAGGAAATCAGCCACACCCCGCCCAGCGGCGCGAGCCCGGCCAGCGGCCCGTCGAGTTGGCTGTAACCGGAGTACAGCCAGGGGAAACCGGTGAGGAACCAGCCGCGAAACGCTTCCTGGCCCACCCACAGTGCAGCAAACGCCAAGGCGTCGGCCAGCGGCGCTTCGTTACGGCGGATCCAGCGGGCCCAGAGCCAGGCAGGCAGGGCAAAGAACAGGGCAATCGCCGCGGTGAACGCCAGCATCAGCAGCCCGGCCAGCAGCACCGAAGCCCCGCCGAAGTGATGGATGCTGTAGTAAATCCAACTGGTGCCCGCGCCAAACAGGCCAAACCCGAAACACCAGCCACGCCCGAAGGCCTGGCGCGGGGTCAGTTGGCGCATCCCGGCATAGAACACCCCGACCGCCACCAGTGCCAGCGGCCAGATATCGAATGGCGCCAGCGCCAGGGTGGTGATAGCACCGGCCACCACGGCCAGCAGGTTACCGGGCCAGCCGGGTGCGGTGAGACGGCGCATATCAGTCCTTAGCGGGCAATAGGTGTCAGGCGGATCAGGTGGATGCGGCGGCTGTCGGCATTCAGGATGCGGAAGCGATAGGCGCCGATCTCGGTGGTTTCGTTACGCTTGGGCAGATGGCCAAACGCACTCATCACCAGGCCGCCCACGGTGTCGAACTCATCGTCGGAGAATTCGCTGTCGAAGAACTCGTTGAAGTTCTCGATCGGCGTCAGCGCCTTGATCAGGAAGTCACCGCTGGGCAGTGGCTTGATGTAGCTGTCTTCTTCGACGTCGTGTTCGTCTTCGATATCGCCGACGATCTGTTCGAGCACGTCTTCGATAGTTACCAGGCCGGCAACGCCGCCGTATTCGTCAATGACGATGGCCATGTGATTGTGGTTGGCGCGAAACTCGCGCAGCAGCACATTCAGGCGCTTGGATTCGGGCACGAAAGTGGCAGGACGCAGCAGGTCCTTGATGTTGAAGCTGTCGCCATTCTCCTTGAGGATCAGCGGCAGCAAGTCCTTGGCCAGCAGGACACCCATGACTTCGTCATGGTTTTCGCCGATCACCGGGTAGCGCGAGTGCGCCGAGTCGATCACGGCCGGGAGAAATTCCCGTGGGGTCTGGGTCGCCTTGATGCTGATCATCTGCGAGCGCGGGACCATGATGTCACGCACTTGCAGGTCAGCCACCTGGATGGCGCCTTCGACGATGGCCAGCGCTTCGCTGTCCAGCAACTTGTTCTGATGGGCCTCGCGCAGAAGCTCCAGCAGCTCCTTGCGGTTTTTCGGCTCGTGGGCAAAAGCCTGGGTCAGTTTGCCCAGCCATGACTTTTGCCCGTTGCTCGATCGGTCTTCGCTCATAGCGATTACTCTAAATCCTTGATTGTTTCAGTTGAGTGTCGATTAGTGTTCGTCGTCTGCATAGGGGTCAGGATGCCCCAACTCTGCAAGCAACGTTCGTTCCAGTGCTTCCATTTCTTCGGCTTCTTCATCATCTATATGGTCGTAACCCAACAGATGCAAGCAGCCGTGCATGACCAAGTGGGCCCAGTGGGCCTCAAGAGCCTTGCCTTGTTCCTTCGCCTCGCGCTCTACCACCGCGACGCAGATCACCAGGTCACCCAGCAGCGGGATATCCAGTAGTTCATCCGGTACGTCGGCGGGAAATGACAGTACGTTGGTCGCGTAGTCTTTCTGGCGCCAGGTGTGATTCAGCTCGCGGCCTTCAGGCTCGTCCACCAGACGAATGGTAAGTTCCGAGTCAGCGGTGCGCTGGCGCAGGGCCAGTGTGCACCATTGGCGAAACTGTTCTTCGCTGGGGGCTGGCGCTTGGGTGGCCAGTTGCAGGTCAAGCTCAAGCATCGCGGCGATTGTCCTTGGACAGGCCGTCGTCGCGGTGTTCGAAGCGCTCGTAGGCCTCGACAATGCGCTGGACCAGTGGGTGACGCACCACATCCTTGGGCATGAAGTGGGTAAAGCTGATGCCCGGCACGTCCTTGAGGACTTCGATCACCTGGCCCAGGCCCGACTTGGTGCCCTTGGGCAGGTCGACCTGGGTGATATCCCCGGTGATCACTGCCGTGGAGCCGAAGCCGATCCGGGTCAGGAACATCTTCATCTGCTCGACCGTGGTGTTCTGGCTTTCGTCGAGGATGATAAAGCTGTTGTTCAGGGTCCGACCGCGCATATAGGCCAGCGGGGCGATCTCGATCACCTGGCGTTCGATCAGCTTGGCGACGTATTCGAAGCCGAGCATTTCATACAACGCATCGTAGAGCGGGCGCAGGTAGGGGTCGATCTTCTGGGCCAGATCGCCGGGCAGAAAGCCCAGTTTCTCGCCGGCTTCTACCGCCGGGCGCACCAACAGGATGCGTCGCACCTGTTCGCGCTCCAGGGCGTCAACCGCACAGGCGACGGCCAGGTAAGTCTTGCCGGTACCGGCCGGGCCGATGCCGAAGTTGATGTCGTTGCCGAGGATCTCTTTGACATAGCGCTGCTGATTCAAGCCGCGTGGGCGAATCATGCCTTTTTTGGTGCGCAGCGCCACGCTGGCTTCGGCCACCGGGTTATTGGCCAGGTCTTCTACGGCGGATTCCTGCAGGTACAGGTGCACGGTTTCCGGCGACAGCTCGCTACCCTTGGTTTCACGGTAGAGGCGGCGCAGCAGGTTTTCTGCAGACGTAGTGTGCTGGGGTTCACCAATGAGCTCGAACTGATTGCCGCGGTTGCGGATCTCGATGCTCAGGCGTTGTTCGATCAGGCGCAGGTGCTCGTCGAACTGTCCGCACAAGTTGGCGAAACGGCGAGCCTCAAACGGCTCAAGGAGAAAACGATGGGGTTCTGCTATGGGTGCGTTCAAGGTTGCTTTTAGCCGCCCTTTGGCTGTTTAGGTGAAATAGAGGATAACGCCAGCCGCCAGTGTGCGAAAGCACTTAAATGGACTGGCTCCACTCTCGATAACAATGAAGAACCCCTGTGGGAGCTGGCTTGCCTGCGATAGGGCCGGCCCATTCAAAAGAGATACTGCCTGTTACATCGCTATCGCAGGCAAGCCAGCTCCCACATTTGATCTACATTTGTCCCCGGATCTGTCCCGTCAGTTGATCAGCGAGCCGCGCAGCGAGTGCGGTTGCGCCGCGTCGATGTGCACGTCGGCGAACTGGCCGATCAGCGTCGGGTTATCGCAGCGGAAGTTGACGATCCGGTTGTTCTCGGTCCGTCCCTGCAATTCGCCCGGGTCTTTCTTCGAGTAATCGGTAACCAGGATGCGCTGGGTTGAACCGACCATTTGTCGGCTGATCTCGAAACCCTGCTGGTTGAGGCGATGTTGCAGTGCGTTCAGACGCTCTTTTTTCAACGCCTCCGGGGTTTCGTCCGCGAGGTCCGCGGCTGGTGTGCCGGGGCGCTGGCTGTAGACGAAGGAGTAGGAGAAATCGAACCCGACGTCTTCAATCAGCTTCATGGTCTGCTCGAAGTCTTTTTCGGTCTCGCCAGGGAAGCCGACAATAAAGTCCGAACTGATGCAGATACCCGGCACGGCGGCGCGCAGTTTGCGCAGCTTGGACTTGTACTCCAGGGCCGTGTGGTTGCGCTTCATTGCCGACAGGATACGGTCCGAGCCCGATTGCACCGGCAAGTGCAGGTGTTTGACCAGCTCCGGCACTTCGGCGTGGGCCTGGATCAGGCTGTCGGAGAATTCCAGCGGGTGCGAGGTGGTGTAGCGGATGCGCTCGATACCGTCCACCGCCGCGACCACGCGAATCAGCTCGGCCAGGTCCGCCAGGCGCCCGTCGTGGGTCTGGCCACGATAGCCATTGACGTTCTGCCCCAGCAGGGTCACTTCACGCACGCCGTTTTCAGCCAGGTGGATGATTTCTGATAGCACATCGTCGAACGGCCGACTGACTTCTTCGCCACGGGTATAAGGCACCACGCAGAAGGTGCAGTACTTGCTGCAACCTTCCATTACCGACACGTAGGCGCTCGGGCCATCGATGCGTGGCTCGGGCAAATGGTCGAATTTTTCTATTTCCGGGAACGAGACGTCCACCTGCGGCAACTTGGTGATGCGCGCAGCGTCGATCATCTCCGGCAGGCGATGCAGGGTCTGCGGGCCAAAGACCACGTCGACATAAGGTGCGCGGTCGCGAATGGCCGCGCCTTCCTGGCTGGCCACACAACCGCCAACGGCGATTACCATGTCCGGGTTGGCCAGTTTCAATTCACGCCAGCGACCCAGCTGCGAGTAGACCCGGTCCTGGGCCCGTTCGCGGATCGAGCAGGTATTGAGCAGGATCACGTCGGCATCTTCGGCGCGCGCCGTGACTTCCAGGGCCTGATGTTCACCCAGCAGATCGACCATGCGCGAGCTGTCGTACTCGTTCATCTGGCAACCGTGGGTTTCGATGTAAAGCTTCTTGGCCATGGGAATCGTCAACTGGTGGTAAAGAACCGCGCATTATAGGGGGCATGCCCATTGGTTCCTAGCACTGTGCATCGGGTGCCATGCTATAGTTCGCGCCCTCATTTATATCCGCCGATGTGCTGCCCGCCCCCCATGACCAAACGTGAAGCTCCAATCTACAAGGTGATTTTCCTTAACCAGGGCCAGGTGTTCGAAATGTACGCCAAGCAGATCTATCAAAGTGATCTGTGGGGCTTCCTGGAAGTGGAAGAGTTCGTCTTTGGCGAGCGCACGCAACTGGTCGTCGATCCGGGCGAGGAAAAGCTCAAGGCCCAGTTCGAAGGCGTGGTGCGCAGTTTTGTGCCGATGCATTCGATTGTGCGCATCGATGAAGTCGAGCGCCTGGGCACGCCGAAGATCAGCGAAGCGCGGGGCATGAGCAATGTCATGCCGTTTCCGATGCCGATGCCTGAGAAGTAAGCTTTTTAGACCGCGTCGCGCCCATCGCAGGCAAGCCAGCTCCCACATTTTGATTTGTGAACACATTCAAATGTGGGAGCTGGCTTGCCTGCGATGGCGTCAGAAGGGTTTAGATAATGTCAGGGCAGCGGCGAGAAAGGCGAACGCCCATCCGCACTCTGCAACTCCAGCAGATAATTGCGGAAAATCTGCCCCAGCACCTGGGTCGCCACTTCCAACTCGTCGCGCTGCATGTGCTCGGCCACTTCGTCGGCGGTGTCGAGCGCATCTTCGGCGCCATTGACCGCCGCCATCTTCAGCACGATATACGCCTGCACGTTATTGGCCGGCACACCTTCACCATGAAAGAACATGCTGCCCAGCTTGAATTGGGCTTGCGCATGCCCCTGCAACGAGGCTTTCTCGAAAAAGCTCAGGGCTTTATTGAGGTCACGGGAGGGATTCTTGTCGTCATAGAAGAATTCGCCCAACTCGTATTGCGCCTGCGCATCCCCGCCATCGGCCAGGGTCTGGCAGGCGCTCAGGGCCTCGGCCTGGCTTTCTGGCTGAGTATTGAGGGTGCAACGACCCATCGCTGGGATCAACAACGAGTTGCCGCCCGCTTGTGCATGCGCAAGCAGCGGTTGAAGGAGCAACAGGCAGCCCAGAACCAGGGTGCGGCCGGTGCGTTTCATGGGAATCGACTTACCTCTGACGGGGCGCGTGGAACCACGTGGGGATCCAATAAGCGCGCATTATGAAATAAGCAGGCCTCTGCTTACAAAGTCTTTACTCGTTTTTCTGCTGCGTGGGCAAGTTATCTGCCGGATTGCAGGTGATTTCTCGAAAAAAGAAGGAAATTTCTGTAAGCAAGGTAGCAAATCTGACGCCGCCAGGGGCGACGTCAGGTTTTGGCTGGCTTACTTCAGTGCGGCGAAGGCACGCTCGGCAGCATCCAGGGTCAGTTTCAGCTCGGCTTCGCCATGGGCGATGGAGGTGAAACCGGCTTCAAAGGCGCTCGGTGCCAGGTACACACCGCCTTCGAGCATCAGGTGGAAGAAGCGCTTGAACAGGTTGGCATCGCTGCCCATCACATCGTCAAAGGTCACGATGTCGTCGGCGCCACTGAAATACAGGCCGAACATGCCACCGGCCTGGGTCGTGACGAACGGGATGCCCGCCGCATCGGCGCGTTGTTGCAGGCCGTCCAGCAGGCGCGTGGTGTAGTCGGTCAACTCGGCATGGAAGTCCGGGCGGCTGATCAGGCGCAGGGTAGTCAGGCCGGCGGCCATGGCCAATGGGTTGCCGGACAAGGTGCCGGCCTGGTAGACCGGGCCCAGTGGCGCGATGTGCTGCATGATTTCGCGCTTGCCGCCGAAGCAGCCCACCGGCATGCCGCCGCCGATGATCTTGCCGAAGGTGCTCAGGTCCGGCGTGACGCCGTAGTAAGCCTGGGCGCCGCCGAGGGCAACACGGAAACCGGTCATCACTTCGTCGAAAATCAATACCACGCCGTGTTTGTCGCACTGCTCGCGCAGGCCTTCGAGGAAACCCGGCGCCGGTGGCACGCAGTTCATGTTGCCGGCGACCGGCTCGACGATGATGCACGCCACGTCCTGGCCGACTTCGCTGAGCATTGTTTCGACGGCAGCGATGTCATTGAACGGCAGCGTCAGGGTGTGCTTGGCGAATGCCGCCGGCACGCCTGCCGAGCTCGGTACGCCCTGGGTCAACAGGCCCGAACCGGCCTTGACCAGCAGGCTGTCGGAGTGGCCGTGGTAGCAGCCTTCGAACTTGATGATGCTGTCGCGGCCAGTGAAGCCACGGGCCAGGCGGATCGCGCTCATGGTTGCCTCGGTGCCGGAGCTGACCATGCGCACCATCTCCATTGACGGCACGATCGAGCACACCAGGTCCGCCATTTCGGTTTCCATGGCGGTTGGCGCGCCGTAGGACAGGCCATGCTCCAATTGCTTGCGCACTGCGTCCAGCACGTCGGGGTGGCTGTGGCCAAGGATCATCGGCCCCCAGGAACCCACGTAGTCCACATAGCGCTTGTCATCTTCGTCGGTGACGTAGGCGCCTTCGGCGTGCTTGAAGAACAGCGGGGTGCCGCCAACGCTCTTGAACGCACGCACGGGGGAGTTCACACCGCCGGGGATGTGTTTCTGGGCATTGGCAAACAGGGTTTCGGAACGAGACATGGGCAGGCTCTCTGAATTCAGGATTTAAGGAGTTCGTTGAAGGCGCGGGCGCGGCGCGTCACTTCCTGGGGGCTGTCGGCACCGAACAGGCCGTGGACCACGGCCAGTAGGTCGGCGCCGTGCTCGACCAGGGGCGCGGCATTTTCCAGGGAGATGCCGCCGATCACGCAGATCGGCACCTGCAAGCGGGTGCGGGCCTGGGCCAGCATTTCGAGGGTGGCTGCCGGGGCGCCGGGTTTGGTGCTGGAATTGAAGAAGCGGCCAAAGGCGACATAGCTGGCGCCTTCGAGCGCGGCCTGTTCGGCCAGCTCGATCTGGCTATGGCAGGTGGAACCGATGATTGCATGGCGCCCGAGTAGCGCCCGGGCCGGGGTCAGCGGGCCGTCGGTCTGGCCGAGGTGGACGCCGACGCCCAGGCGCGCGGCCAGCTCGGCATCGTCATTGATGATCAACTGGGTCTTGTAGCGCGAGCACAGTTCACGCAGGGCTTCGGCTTCGCGCAGGCGCCGGGCCTCGTCGCTGCTTTTATCGCGGTACTGCAGCAAGGTCACGCCGCCTTCCAGCGCGGCCTCGACGTAGGACAGGAACTTACCGGCCAATAGTTGGCTGTCGGTAATGGCATACAGGCCACGTAGTTTCATCGAGCAGGCCCCTTGATATTACGAACAGAAATCCAGTGGCAGGCGACGCGGCACAAACTGCCCCTGGCCCAATTGTTCGGCGTCCCGCAGGGTGCGCCAGGTGTAATTGAGTGCCGACTCCACGGCGCTGGCCAGGCCTTCGCCCTGGGCCAGGCGGCCGGCGAGGGCGCTGGCCAGGGTGCAACCGGAGCCATGATAGCTGCCGGGCAGGCGCTGGCAGGTGAAGGTGCGGCGCGTGCCGTCGCGGCTGTAGAGGCGG